>NZ_CP182350.1:332258-664516 GCF_048571185.1 Arcobacter denitrificans (SeqCode)
TTTACTCCACCATCTACTTGAATAAGACAGTTTGGATTTCTTTTATTTATAAGTTCTTTTAGTTTTTTGCTTTTCTCAATAACACTTTTAATAAACTTTTGTCCACCAAAACCAGGATTTACAGACATTAGTAAAACCATATCTAAATCTTCTAATAAGTATTCGATTGACTCAGGAGTTGAGTGTGGATTTAAAACAATCGCTGGTTTTATTCCATAATCTCTTATTTTTTGAATAAGTCTATGGGGGTGTTTTTCACTTTCAATATGAAATGAAATATATTCAGGCTTTAAAGGTGCAAACAAATCTACGAAAAAAGTATTGTTTTCTACCATCAAATGTACATCAAGAGGTTTTGTTGCTATTTTAGCAACAGGATTTACAACAACAGGTCCAAGTGTCATATTTGGCACAAAATGACCATCCATAACGTCCACATGAATCAAATCACAGCCACCATCACAGATTGCAGTAATCTCTTCATTCAATTTCCCAAAATCAGCTGATAGTATCGAAGGAGCAACTAACATAAAAATACCTTTTTCTTTAATTGTGGCGATTATATCATTTTATAGTTTTATTTTACTTTTTATGCTAATATTGACCCAACTTATTTAAGGCTTGGGTAAATGAAGCAACTTCTACTATCTGTTTTTTTAATCTCTGCAATATTTGCAAATGAGAACTTGGATGAACTCTATACAAAAGCTAAAAAATTTGAAGATGAACACAAGTATAAAGAGGCCATGCTAATATACAAACAAATAGCAAAGTCTGAAACAAATGATAAAATTATTTTTGTAAATGAAGATAAAGAAGCAGAAGTAAAAGCTACAAAAAAAGTTCTAGATACAATAGAAGATAAGGAGACAAGAAACACTTTATCTCAAATCTTAGCCTCTTCTTTTGACCTATATCCATACAATCAAAACTATCTTCTACCTTTTTCATATAGTTCAAAACTAGATGATGGAAGAAAAGATTTTGAAACACTATTTCAAATAAGTGTTAAAAAGCCTATTTCTTATAATTTCTTTGGTTTAAATGAGAGTATAAACTTTGGATATACTCAAAAATCATGGTGGCAATTATATTCTGAATCATCACCTTTTAGAGAGACAAATTATAAGCCTGAAGTTTTTGTTATGATTCCATATGGCAAAAAAGACAAAACTTCTTTAAAAGCCTTAAAGTTTGGATTTTTACATGAATCAAATGGACAAGCCCAAGCCAAATCTAGATCGTGGAATCGATTATATGCCCAAAGCTATTTTCAATTTTCAAGCCTATTTTTTAGCCCAAGAATTTGGTATAGAATACCAGATGGACAAAATGATGATAATCCAGATATAGAAGACTACCTAGGATATGGGGATTTGACTTTCGATTTGCCATATAAAAAACATACCTTTAAATTATTACTTAGAAATAATCTAAAATTTGATGACTCAAATAAAGGCTTTGCAGAACTTAGCTGGACTTTCCCTTTACTGAACTCAAAAAATACTTTTGGATATGTGCAATTATCAAGTGGTTATGGGGATAGCTTAATTGATTATAATGAAGAAGTAAATCGAATAAGCTTTGGAATTAGCCTTTCAAGATAAAACTTACACTTAACTAACACTTTCTTTATATAATTTCACATCTTTTCAAAATGGAGTGAAAATGAAGTTACTTATAAAAATAACTTTTTTTACAATTTTAACTTTATCAGGAGTACTTGCTTCTAAAATAAAATATGATATTGAGTTGTTAGTAAAAAAAATAAAAATAACCCACTCTGTAAAAGAAAAGAATTTGTTGTTAAAAGAACTTGATGAAAAGTTAGAAGACAACTTTGTAAATACTCAGCAAACTATTAATAAAAACATAAAATTATTTAAATTTATTTAAGTAGTATAAGTCATCTTTTACTCCTCGAAGATGATTTATACTCAATTAAAAGTAAGTTCTACTTTTGTACCCTTATCAACTACGCTATTTATACAAATATCAATATCTAGAATATCACAAAGCTGTTTTACTATACTCATACCAATACCAAGTCCTGTATCATTCTCTTTATAATAACGTTGAAATACTTTTTTTACATTTTTGATGCCAATACCACTATCTTCAATAATTAATTTTTGTCCACTTGCACTAATATTTACTTGCCCATTTTTTTTATTATATTTACAAGCATTTGTTAATAAATTATCAATAATACGTTCTATTGCGTTTTTATTACTTTTTACAAACATATTTTGTATATTTTTATTAAATTGAATTTTTGGATATAACTTTTGTAAAATTTCAATCTTTTCATCTACTAAATTACTAAGAGATATTTCTTCACTTTTTGATATTTCTCTAGGAGTTATTAGTTCAAGGTTTTTATAAAGAGAAGATATAGTTTTTGCACTTAACTCTATTCTTTCAGTCTCCTCAAAATCCCCACGTCTTTTTAATAATTTTGAGTTCAATAAAATAGAAGTTGCAGGGGTATTTAAATCATGAATTAAATCTTTTAAAAAGTCTTCCAAAAGATGAAGAGCTTCTTTCATTGGTCTTAAAGAATATAGGGCAAACCCAACAGAAATAAAAAGCAAAAAGATAAAAATAACAATAGAAAATTTAAAAATATTTACTAAAAAATCATAATAAACTTCTTCATACTTCTTTTTATCATAAATCACTTTTAAAAGATATGGACCGGTTGAGGGTATTTGAAAATATGCACAAAGTCCCTCTTTGCAATGATAGATTTTAAAAAGTTTTTTATCTTTATTATCTTCAACAATATCAAGGGTAAAAGTATCACCTTTAAAATCAAAAGTATAATCTTTCATTTGATATAAAATATTTTGTTCTATATCTTTAACTTTGTCACTGTGATACATATATAAAACTATACTAGCAAGTATAAAAAGGGGGATAAAAAAAAGAGAAATAGTAGTGATTAAAGACTTTTTTTCATAGTTTTTCAAGTTTATATCCTACACCTTTTATGTTTGAGATATCTAAATCTAAAAGCTTTTTTAATTTACTAATTAAAACACGAAGTGCTGGTTCACTTGGTTTATTCATATAATCAAAAAAAGTGGATTTGTTAACAGTCATACCAATATTTCGTATAAGAAGTGCAAAAACTTCTTTTTCTACACTTCCCAAAGCTACTTCAATATCATCTTTTAACACCCTACTTTCCAATAAATCAAAGATGATGTTTTTGTATTGGAGAACAGGATTTTTTCGTTTTAATGTTGCTTGAATACGAGCTAATAACTCATCTAAATCAAAAGGTTTTTTTATATAATCATCACATCCATAGTCAAAACCCTTTAGGGTAGATTTTATATCAATAAGAGCTGTGATAAAAAAAGTAGGTGTATTATCATCTGATTGACGTAGAAGTTTTAAGGTCTCCATTCCATCAAGCAAAGGAACATTTATGTCAAATAAATAAAGGTCATATTTATTATCATAGGTATATTCTAAAACTTCCTCTCCATCAGATACTAAGGTAACATCATAGTTTTCTTGTTCTAAAATTTGCACCATAGTTTGGGCTAAAATTGTATCATCTTCTAAAAGTAAGATTTTTATTTTTTTATTCATTTTGCAAGTGCTTTATCACTAAAAAGTTTAATTGGCACTTTCTGTTTTGCTTTTATTATAGCATTTGCTTCTTCTCTAGCTTTTTTGTTTTTTTTGGCTAAGGCTACTTTTAATTTTTCTATTAATTGCTTCTTTTCTTTGGGTGTTGAAGCTTGATTAACTTTTTCTAAAAGAGTTTCTACAACTTTTTCTTTAGCAGATAATTGCACTATCATTAAAAAAATAAAAAGAATTATTAAACTTTTTAATCTCACTACTTAGCCTTTTGCTTTTCTAAAGTTTCTATACTATTTTTTAATTTTACTAAAGGGTGTACATAAAAGCTTTTTAAATTACAATTACCTTTTTTTGACAAGTTATAATTAGAATCATAAGAATCTTTTGCTGCATTTATATTTTTTGCAAAAATAGTTGGAGAACCACTTTCAATTAAAAAGAGCTGTGCTTTTGCTCCTACTATATCTTTTTTTGAAAAGTATCCCTTTTCAAACTCTTCTTGTATATATATAGAAGCATAATCCATAGCTTTTTTATATTTATTACAATTTTTATCTCTTATAATCTCTTTTTTAGGCTCGCTCTTTTTTTCACCTATAGAAAAATCACTTATACTACAGCCAATTAGAGTTATTGAAAGTCCTATAATAAAACATACATGCAATAGTTTATTCATCTATATTTTTCCTTTTATAATAAAACAGTGTTCATATTTATATTTTTACTTATTTCTTATTACTATTAGATTTATATGGGGAAATATTTAATAATCATAATGGAATATAAAACTCTAATATCCCTATAAACTCCACTAATAAGGCTTATATTATAATAGAATATTTATTAAACATCAATACAAATTTTTTATTTAAAAAGAAGCTTTGATTAAATAAATTTGAACTAATAGTTAACTTACACTTTATTTATATACTTCCACACATAAAAAATCAAGGAGATATAAAAATGAAATTAGGTAAAAAATTAGCTATCTTAGCAATTGTGGGAACAACAAGTTTATTTGCATCAGGAGTATCTGATGTTAGTCAATTAGTTTATAAAATCAATAACACTGCTGATGTAAAAATAAGAGCAGAGTTATTAAAAAAACTTGACACTACACTTACAAATATTGATAAAAAAGAACTTCCTGCTGCACAAGAGATTGTTAGTAACAAACTGCAATTAGCTAAAGTTTTAGAAAGATAATGCTGAACTATTTTTTTAAATATTACTTTACAATAAGAAATAGCTGGTTAATCTATATTTTCTAAAATTATTTAGATAATTTCTTTTCAATAAACCACATAAACGAAAACATCAACCCTGGTGTTTTCGCTTTATTTTCATCATAAATAAACTCTTTATATTTGTCAATAGGCAAATACATAGTTTCAATTTGTTCATCATGAATTCCACCACCATCATGGCTTTTCATACTATCATCTATCTTGGCATAGTATAGGTGTTGTTTTGCTCCACTAACTCCTACATTTGTATAAAAAGAGGTGATTTTTTCTATATTCTCTAAAGGTACATCATATCCACACTCTTCATCAATCTCTTCTTTTACAATCATTTCTAAAGATATATCTTTATCTATAATACCTGCACAAAGTTCATAGGTGCATAGATTTGACTTGTCATTTAAATAAACAGGTGGTCGAAATTGTTTTACTAATAAAAATGCATTTTTATTTACATTGTAAAGTAAGACAGATACAGAATCAAAACTTTTAACTGCTTCCCATGCTTTATCTACACCATTTTGATTATATGTAATTTTTACAGGATGCACAAATTTAGTATTATTTAGCTGCGATATTTTAAAATCTTTTATAATATTTTTCATAAAATAGCCTTTATATTTTCATATTTTATTCAAAAATTATTTAAAGAAAGTAAACATATAGTAAAATACTTAAAAGTTCAAATAATAAGGTCAAAAATGCAATTAAAATATGTAGGACCCAAACCTATGATTTCAGAACATGGTGTAAGTTTTAAAGATGGGAAAGAAGACAAATATGTATATATCCAAAATGCAATAGAGATTTTACATGCACTCAATCACGAATATATAAAAGGCAAAATTTATAAATATGATCCTAATTTTTCAAAGTTATCAGAAAAAGAGGTAGAAAATACAATTATAAAGTATAAACCTGAACTAAAAAAGAGTATTGAAAAAGAGGTAAACTCTTATGAAATTTACTTAAAAAACGAGATTGAAAATGTTAAAGACTCTCATCCTCTTTTAAGTGACTTAGAACTAAAAGCCCTAAAAAACAATTTGGAAATCATGCATGAATATAGAGTTCAAAGGGCAATAAATAAAATCTACTATATGCATATTATTGAAATCATTTCTGATTTAATAAAAGAGCACAAAATAAAAGATATAACTATTCCTTTTAATGAAAAGTTTTGGCATGTATTACAAACTATTCAAGGCAATTTAGCTCAGGGCAAAAACTCTGTTAATTCAAAACTTATTGAAGATGATAATTCTATTTTAGAGTTAAAAATAAGATTCTAGTTATTGGAGATAAAATAGATGGGAAAAAGCACTTTTAACTTATTTAAAAACTTAACTATAAAAGTTGATTTAGACAACAATATAATTAAGGCAAACTCTGCTTTTCTCAAATTTATCAATAAAAACATTGAAGATGTTTTAGGAAAAAAAGAGAGTGATTTTTTCAAACAACTCCACTTATCAAACAATTCAAAACAGATTTTAGATGAGACAATTGAATTAAACAAAGAGGTATTTTATTTCAAGATAAAAAGAGTTTTAATCAAAAAAACTGACAAAGAACCCTATATAAAAATCATACGAAGAAATATTACAGAGTTTAAAAAATATTCAGTTTTATATGATGATCATAAAAATCTACTAAAATATATTGCAACAGCTAAGCCAATTGAGTTTATCTTAGATGAAATTATTAAATCTGTTGAAAAAAGAAATGACAATATGATTTGTTCTATTTTACTTTTAGATGAAAGCAAACAAAAACTAATAAAAGGGGCTGCTCCGTCTTTGCCTGATTTTTACAATGAAAAACTAAATGGCATGAAAATAGGAGCAAAGGTTGGTTCTTGTGGTGCGGCAGTTTTTTTAAAAAAAAGGGTTATTGTCAAAGATATACAAAGCCATGAAAACTGGAAATATGCAAAAAACTTAGCTGCAAAGGTAAACCTTCAAGCATGTTGGTCTCAGCCATTTTTTTCTTCATCAAATGAAGTACTGGGTTCTTTTGCTATTTATTATAGTATTCCAAAAGAGCCCACAGAATTTGATATAAAACTTATAGAAGATATTGCAAATATAACTGGAATTGCTGTTGAAAACCATAACAACTATTTAGAAAAAAAGAGATTTGAAGAAGAAAAGATAGAAAAAGAACAAATCCTCATGCATAAAACAAAACAGGCAATGATGGGAGAAATGTTAGAAAATATTGCCCATCAATGGAGACAACCCTTATCTGTCATATCAACCTATGCTACAGGTATTTTGATGAAAAAAAAATATGGAATTGATACATCAAATATAGAGAATGAAGCATTTGAAAGCATTAATCTCAATGCTCAATATCTTTCAAATACAATTGATGATTTTAGGAATTATTTTGCTACTGTTAAAGAAAAAAACAGTTTTTCAATAGAAAATGTACTGAATTTAGCACTTAAACTAATAGACTCAAGAGTAGAGAGTGAAAATATAAAAATCATAAAAGAGCTTGTTCCTGTAAAAGTAACAAGTTATGAAAATGAACTAATCCAAGTCTTGATAAACATTTTAAACAACTCAATTGATATACTTTCAGAAATAAAAAACAAAGATAATAGGTATATACGTATACAATCATATAAAGAAAATGATTTACTAGTATTAAAAATCCTAGACTCTGGAAAAGGTGCATCAGAAGATATTTTAGAGCGAATTTTTGAGCCATATTTTACAACAAAAGACCAAAAACTAGGAACTGGTATTGGGCTTTATATGTGTCAGGAAATCATTGGAAGACATTTAAAAGGTACAATAACAGCTAAAAATGCTTACCTTTATTTAAAAGACAACAGTTATTTAGGTTTAGAGTTTGAAATAAAAATTCCAGATTTAATGCAATAATTACTTTAAAACAGAGCCAAAATCTATGTAAAAAACAGAGCCTTTATCTACATGTGACTCTAGCGTTAATTTTAGGTTATACTCTTTGCATACTTCATTTACAATATCTAAGCCAATGCCAAAGCCACCTTCAAAATTTTTGCCTCTTTTATATCTTTTAAAAATCTCTTTTTTCTCTTTTTCTTCAATACCAATACCAAAGTCTTGAACAGAAAAAATACCTTTCTTTAGTCTTACGATTATTTTAGAATCTCTATTTGAATATTTAATGGCATTTGAAATAAGATTATTCACTATTTTTTGTGTTTTTGTTTTGTCCATAAAAATATTACACTCATCTAGTTCTTCATATATCTTAATACCTTTTGTAATAGCAATATCTTGGAAAAACTCAACACTCTCATTAATCAATTCATTAAAATCAATATTAACATCTAAAAAAGTATCTTGTTTACTAAAAGCACTATAGTGCATATCATTATATAATTGAGAAATTTGTTTTGCACTGCTAACTATATACTTCAACATCTTTTGAGGGTTTCTACCTTGCTTTAATGTTGAAGTAGAGGTCATCAAAACGGCAATTGGAGTATTTAATTCGTGTGCTGAATCTTTTATAAACTTATCCATATGCTCCACTTTTTCTCTTACAGGTTTTAACAATAGCTTTGCAAGTAAATAGCCAATAAAACCAATAAAAATAGTACTTAAAAGAAGAATCAATATAATATAAATTTTCAGTTTTTTTATTTCACTAATTGCTTGATTTGTCTCTATTACAATATATTTGATTTTGATTTTTTCATGGTGTTGTTTTTCTAACTGAGATACATGAAAGGAGTGGGTTGAGTTATGTGATGCTTCATCATTTAAATTTATATTACTATTTTCAAGTTTTGAATAGATAGTATTTCCATCTTTATCAAAAAGTCCATACTTTAGGTTTTCATTTTTTAATTCTTTAGGAATAAAAGTTTTATGTTCCATTTCAGCATTGAGGATATCTGCTTTTATTTTGTTTGCTGCACTTATCATCTCAATTGAACACTGACGATCAACCATATCAGTCTCTTTTTGATAATAAGATAATAATAAAATAGAAAGGATAAGAACTGTTGAACCTATATAAATAAAAAGAAAACTATATAGGGCTTTTTTTTCATTTTTGTTCAAACTTGTACCCTATTCCTCTTATGGTTTCTATTTTTTCTTTTCCTAGTATTTCTCTAAGATTTTTTATATAAACCCTAATAGTAGCATCAGTTGGTTGTTCATCATATTGCCAAATATTTTGTAATAACTCTTCTGAAGAAATCACCCTATTGGAATGATTGACAAAATACTTTAATATATCTCTTTCTTTTTGAGCTATATGAACTTTTTTTTCATCTAGTAAAACTATACACTCATGGGGGATAAAAGAGATACTATTATCAATCTTTATTTCATCTTTTGTACCTAAAGAAAAGTATCTACAAAGTCTATTTATCCTCTGTTCTAATTCTTCTAAATCAAAAGGCTTTTTAATATAGTCGTCACTTCCTAGTTCAAAGGCAGTTTTTAGATGTTTTGTATCTTGATAGGCAGTTATGATTATAATTGGAGTTCGACTCTTATAATCATCTCTAACATGCTTTAAAACATCAAGTCCTGACATGCTTGGTGTATTTACATCTAATATTGCAAAATCATATACACTTTCAATCAGGTTTTCCAAAGCATCTTCACCTTGAGTACACAAAGTTACTTCATAGCCTTTATGATTTAAATAATCATTTAAAATATCACTTAAAGCTGGGTCATCTTCTAAAAGTAAAACTTTCATGATATTCCTTGAGTTTTATTTGAAGTTATCAAAAACTAGTGGTGATTTAAAGTCCAATGATTTTAAATGTTTCATGATAGTTTGCAAGTCATCAATATTTTTTCCAGTAACTCTTATCTCATCACCTTGGTTTACAGCTTTTACTTTTAGTTTAAGGTTTTTTATCTCTGTTTGGATTTGTTTTGCTTCATCTTGTTTGATTGAATCAACTATTGCATAAACATACTTTCTGTTTCCACCTGAACTATCATCTTTTTTTGCTTCATCAAGTGAATTAATAGATAAGCCTCTTTTATTCATTTTTGAAATCAAAATATCATACATAGCATCAACTTTATTATCACTAGAAGATATTAAAGTTATAGTTTTAGCACCTTGATTAAAATCTATTTCTGCTTTTAAACCTTTAAAGTCATATCTATTTTCTATCTCTTTTTGTGATTGAATAACTGCATTTTTTAGTTCTTGCATATCTAACTTTGCAGAAATATCAAATCCATGTTCTTTTACTGCCATATTTTCTCCTATTTTTAATAATTATTTATACATTATATAAAATTTATATGTAATAATTGTTAAGAGACTCTATTTATCTCTTTTATTCTTTAATTTTCAGTTCGTTAAGTACTGTAAACCCAATAACCATCCACGAAATAATCATAAGTGTTCCACCAAATGGAGTTATTGCACCCAACCATGAAACTTTTAAAATAACTAACAAATATAAAGAACAAGAAAAAATCAAAGTACCTAAAATAAGTAGATATCCAGATACCACTATTTGTTTAGTCTCTGGTAGAAAGTGAGTGATTAGAGCTATTGCAAAAAGACCTAGTGTATTGTAAAAGTGGTATTGAACACCTGTATTAAATATTGCCATCATATACTCATCAGTTGTAGCCTTTAATCCATGTGCACCAAAAGCACCAATAGCAATAACAACTGCCATCATAAATGAGCCAATAACTAAAAAGTTTTTTGTATTTTTTGTAACTAACATATATACTCCCCCAATTTCTTGGAAGTATATCGAAAAAAAATTAATTTAAAAATCTAAAATTATTTCTTGGCAGAAAAACCTGCACCTTTTTTCTCTTTTTTCTTTAAATCAAGTTCATCTATAATCTCTTTAAAATCGACACCGTCTTGATTCATCTTTGCAAAACATGCAGCAACTACAGCTATAGCATTTGGAACTTCTTTTTTCTTCTTGTATGCTTGAATATTTTTTTCACTAACTTTTATTAGTGCTGTAAACTTTGGAATTGTTAACTCTGCATCCAAAAGAAGTTTCTTAAAATCTATAAATGTCATATATTCTCCTATTTTAATAATAATAATAATAAATTATACTAGATATATACTAAATATATATAATATATATACTAAATATATTATTTAACATCAACTTCCCAAAAAAACTCAATCCATTTGTTGGCAATTTTCACACTATAATCAGCCTTGATACAAGCTGTTGGCTTATAAAATATAGTAGCTAATTTAAACTGTGTATTTGGAAACTTCTCATTTAAAAGCTTTAGAATCTCTCTCATAGTTTCACCACTATCAACTATATCATCAATAACTAAAACCCTTTTTGCATGTGACAAGTCAGGTATATTAAAGATGTTGAAAGTATCTAGTTTTAACTCACCCTCATAATGTATGGAATTGATTGTAAATACATTTCTCATATTTAAAGCTTGTCCCATAAGATGTGACAAAGTTAATCCACCTCGTGCAACTCCCAATAAAATATCAGGCTCATAATCCCTACACTTATCTGCTAAAACTTGAGTATCTTCTTTAAATTCTTCATAACCATAATAATATTTTTCTTGCAATTTCTAACCTCTTAATATAAAAACTAATAATGAAATAAATGTTAAAAGAAAGATTCCTAAATTTAAATCTTTTCTCTCATTTTTCACCAATTTTATTATAGTAAAAACTATAAACCCTGCTGCAATTCCATTTGTAATAGAAAAAGTCAAAGGCATAAGTAACACTATAAAAAACGACGCTGAAGCAGTAGCAAAATCTACTTTTTCAAAGTTTATTTTACCTAGTTCACTAAACATCAAAATACCAACAACCACCAAAATTGGATAAATAGCGTTTGAAGGGATTGATTTAAAAAGAGGCAACATAAAAAGTGTTGTTATAAAAAGTAAGGCTGTAAATACAGCTGTTAATCCTGTTCTACCACCTTGTTCTACTCCTGATGCACTCTCAATAAATGAAGTTGTAGTAGATACACCTAATAAACTTCCTCCAACTGATCCAATTGCATCAGCTTCAAGTGTTTTTTGTAAAGATTTATCTTCCTTATTATTTTCTTGAAAAAGATTGGCACGAGAACCTACACCTGTTAAAGTTCCTAGAGTATCAAACATATCTGTTATTAAAAAGGTAATAATAACTGGTAAAAGTGACAAACTGATTGCACTTGCAATATCAAGTTTCAAATATATTGGTGCTATTGAAGCAGGAGTTGAAAACAACTCTTTTGGCGCTTCTCCTATACCAAAAAACCATGCAATTATTGAAGTAATAAGTATTGAAAATATAAAAGCACCCTTTAATTTATAAGAAAATAGTACAAAAGTTAAAATCAAACCAAAAGTACCTAACATAACTGTATCTTTTGTAAAATCACCCAAAGCAACTAATGTAGCAGGATCATCAACTATCATACCCATTTGTTTTAGACCAATAAAAGCAATAAAGGTACCAATACCTGCACTAATTGCACGTCTAAGATTCATAGGAATAGAAGTCATAATCCAAACTCTAAAATTAGTAAAAGATAAAGCTACAAAAAGTAAACCTGAAATAAATACAATACCTAAGGCTGTTTGCCAAGGTATATTCATACCTAAAACTAAACCATAAGAGAAATAGGCATTTAATCCCATCCCAACACTCATGGCAATAGGAGTATTTGACCAAATACCTGAAAATAGTGTTGCTAAAATAGTAATTAGTGCCGTTGCAGTTATAACAGCATCCATAGGTAGCCCTGCATCTGAAAGTATAAATCCATTAACTGGAACAATATACATCATCGTCAAAAATGTCGTTAACCCAGCTGTAAACTCAGTTTTAACATTTGTATTATTTTTTTTTAATTTAAAAAAACCCACATAAAATCCTAAATAAAAGAGTATATACCCTTTTTTTGTCCTAGAATAATAGCTAAAGTTGGATAATTATTAATTAAAGCAAGGAAAATAATCAAAGATAAAGAAATATTTTCTATAATAAAAAAAACATAAAAGTGAAGAAATGAATATAACAAAAGATTGTGTAGAGTGCATAGTAGGACAAATAGATAAAGCAACCAAATTACTTGAACTTGATGAAACATTAGCAAATGAGATTAATAGTGAAGTAGAAAAAAGAGCTTTAGATTTTGACTTTGAAAAATCGCCCCCTTTTGTGGCAAAAGATGTTTATGAATATCTTGGTTTTAAAACAAATCTAAAAGATCCACTTGAAGCTTTAAAACAAGAGTCTATAAAAAAAGCGACAAGCTATCTGCCACTTATTGAAGAAAAGATTGCTTCAAGTGAAGATAAACTTTTCACTGCAATAAAAGCAGCAGTTGCAGGAAATGTCATCGATTTTGCTACAACAAAAGAGTTTTCTTTAGATGAAGAGATAAATAGCATATTTGAAACAGATTTTTCAATAAATGATTATAAGATATTTAAAGAAAAATTAGAAAAAAGCAACTCTTTGATTATCTTAGCTGATAATGCAGGAGAGAATGTATTTGATAAAGTTTTAGTAAAAACAATAGTTAGCCTATATCCAAATATACAAATATCTTATGCCACAAGAGGAAAAGCTATAATAAACGATATCACTACAAAAGAAGCTTTGCAAAGTGGCATTGATAAATATTGTGAAGTTATTAGTTCAGGAGTTGATACACCAGGACTTGATAAAAGTAGAGCCTCAAAAGAGTTCATGGAACTATTTGATAAAACGCCATTGGTATTATCAAAAGGTATGGGTAATTTTGAGTGCTTAGAATCACACAATGATGAAAAAATATTTTTCTTATTTAAAGTAAAATGTAATGTAGTAGCAAAAACTATAAATAGAAATCTAGGAGAAATAATCCTAAAAAGAGGATAATTAAATATCCTCTTCTTTTATCTCTTGGATTTCATCTGATTCTTCTTGACTAATCTCATCTAAAGTTTGCTTTTTCTCTTTTTCTTTTTTCAATTCTTCTCTTGCAATTATTTCTAAATAAAAAGTCTCACAATTATCAGCTGCTGATAAGTCAATAGACTTGATTACGTGTGAAAGAGGTATTTCAACTGGTGTTTCGTCCCCTTTTCCAAACTTACAATCAAAAAACCAAAAGTGTTTGTCAGTTGATAATGATTTTCTTTGTTCTCTTTTAATATATTTTCTTATCTCATTTTTTATTGATTCTACAACTCTTTGAGGTTTTTTATTTTCTGCTTGAAGTTTAAAAGTTTTTTTCAAATTTTTCCTTTTTTTGCAATTGTATCCAAATTTACTCCATATGATGACAATTTTTAGTGAAATTGAGATAACATTTTTACTATGAAAATATTAGATGATAAAGAAAAGATTTATTTACTTGATGATAATAACTTTGATTTTCCAACTCTAAATATGATGAAAGATGATTTAGTTGCCATTGGCGGAGACTTTCATCCCCAAAGAATAATCAATGCCTATCAAAATGGACTTTTTCCTTGGTATATTGATGAATATAACTATATACACTGGTTTAGCCCTAAAAAAAGAATGGTTTTGTATCCGGAAGAGTTTAGACTAACAAAAAGCCTAAAAAGAGTTATAAAAAACAAAGGGTTTGTAGTAAAATCAAATGAAAGATTTGAAGATGTTATAAAATCATGTGCAAATATAAAAAGAAAACATGAAGATAATACTTGGATAAGCCATGAGTTTATCCAAGCCTATACAAATCTTTTCCATCTTGAATATGCTTTTTCCATAGAGTGTTATTTAGATGAAAAACTTGTAGGTGGACTTTATGGTTTACTCATTGGAGATATTTTTTGTGGAGAGAGTATGTTTGCTTTGGAAAAAGATGCTTCAAAAGTAGCCTTTTATCATCTTTGCAAGCAAGCAAAAGAGAATGGCATCAAAATAATAGATTGCCAAGTGTATAATGACCATCTTGCAAGTTTAGGTGCAAAAGAGATAGATAGAGAAGAGTATTTTAAGATTTTAGGAAAATAAAAAGGCATAAAATGGCACAAAAAGATAAAACCAAATGGGATAAAAAATATCAAGAAACTCCCTCATTACTTGAAATAAGAGAGCCAAGTAAAAAGTTAATTGAAATATTAGATAAAGTAAAGGGTAAAAAAGCTCTTGATGTAGCAAGTGGTGCTGGAAGAAACTCTATTTTTCTTGCAACAAAAGGTTTTGATGTTGAAGCTATAGATATATCACAAGTAGCACTTGATGAGCTTGATAAAAAAGGCTTTAAAAATATAAGTACTAAGTTAGTCGATTTAGATGAGTATGAAATACCTAAAAATAGTTATGACCTCATTGTTATGACAAACTTTCTTGATAGGAATTTAATTTCAAAACTATCAAAGGCACTCAAAACTAGTGGTATACTTTTTATAGAAACTTATATGGAAGATAAAGATAATGAAAAACCTCCCTCAAATCCTAACTTCTTATTAAAGAAAGATGAACTTAAAAGCTTTTTTAATGAAGAGTTTGAAATTATAGAATATGACGAGTTTTTTAATGAAAGTTATGAATTGTATAGAATGAAAAAGCAATCTATTCTTATAAGAAAAACTTTCTAAAGGAAACTATTAATTTTTTATAACACTATATTTTAATTATTAAGCTATACTGCCCTATAAACCCAAAAAAAGGAGACAGTATGGCTAAAGGTAAAGATGTGCAGAAATCTGTTAAAACAGAACCTGCAAAATCAATGAAAGAAAAAAGAGCTGATAAAAAAGCTAAAAAAGCTTCAAAAAGTTAATATCCAAATTTGTTTTATATATTTAAATCTTTCTCATATAAAACAAATTTATTTCTTCCACTCTCTTTTGCTTTATATAAAGCTGTATCTGCAAAGTTATAAATATGTTCAGAAGCATCTATTTCATCGCCATAGTCTACATATAGTCCAATAGAAGCTGTTATATAACTACTTGCTTTATTATACTTATGCTCAAGTTTTAACTCTTCTATTTTTTGATTAAGCAATCTTGCAAAACTTATGGCATCTTCTTTATCTTTTGGAGTAAATATAATTGCAAACTCTTCTCCACCTATTCTAAATGCAGTATCAGAGGAACGTTTACAAATATCAATTAACTCTTTCCCTACACTTTTTAATACAGTATCACCCTTTTGATGTCCATAGAAGTCATTATACTGTTTGAAAAAATCAATATCTAATATAATCAATGCAAAAAAATGATTATCTCGTTTTGCACGATTTAGCTCATTTTCAAATACTTCATTAAAATATCTTCTATTGTATAAATTTGTTAATTCATCTGTTATAGATATTTTTTCTATTTTCTTTTTATCTGTTATATCTTGACGAATTGAAGTATAACCTACTATATTATTCTTCTCATCAAAAATAGGAGAAATTGAAGCTTGTACCCAATAATAATCTCCATTCTTATTTTTATTTTTTATTTCACCTTTCCATGTTTTTCCACTTGAAATTGTTGACCATAACTCGACGAATAACTCTTTTGGCATATCTTCATGTCGTATAATCCTATGATTATTGCCTATTAGTTCCTCTTTTGTATATCCACTAATATCGCAAAAGGCTTGAGATGCAGAAACAATATTGCCTTTTATATCTGTACTTGAGGTTAAAACGTTTTCATCTACTACATGAAGATATTTTGAAAGTTTATCGTTAAGTTTACCTATAGCTTGGTTTTTTATTATGATGATTAAAAGTATGATTGAAAATACACCAATTACATAAAATATTGTTTTATAATCAATACTCTCTTCATACTTAATTGATAGCCATTTATTTAAAATCTCTTTATTTTTCTCTAAAGGTACGTTTATTATTAATTTATTAATTATATCATTTAAAATAGCTTCATCATTTCTTGTTGCCATTGGAAAACCAACAGTAGTATCTAGTTTACCCGCTATTTTTAGATTTGTAGAAAAGTTTTCTTGAATGTTATAACCTATAACAGGAAGAACTCCAATAAAACCATAAACTTCATTTTTATTTACTTTTTCTAATCCCTCTGTTGCATCTTTTACTTCAACAATTTTGATATTTGGGTATTTCTTCTTTAATATTTCTGAATATGCAAAACCTTTTACAATAGCAAGTTTTTCGGATAATACACTTGAAATATCGTTAATAAAAGGCTTATCAGCTTTAGTTGAGATAACTAAAGGCATATTCATAAGGTTTTCTGTAAAATTAAAATAGTCTCGACGCTTTTTAGTATTCATCATAATAGTTACAAAATCACAACTTCTATTTTCAGCTAGTTTAATAGTATCTAACCAATTTTTACTAGAAACAAGTTCAAAAGGAATAGCTAACTCTTCTTGAAACAGTTTTATATACTCAGCTGTCATACCAACATGTTTACCATTTTCTATTTTTTCAAAAGGTAACCAGTTTGGGTCTATACACATTTTTAGTTTTTTTTTCATTTTTAAATAAGCATACTGTTCATCTGTAAATCTTACTTTGTTTGATGCTTTTACATTCAACCATTTCTCTCTTAAATCTAAAACTTTATTATAAGGTATTACTTCATGTGTTTTTTCTAATATTGATTTTAATAATACATTATCCTTTGCTACAGCCATATAAAGAGGAGTATCAGAAGGAATAAATTTTTCGTTATCTAATTGTATTGATTCTAAATTACTCAGCCAACTTTTATTGATGTAGTACTCTGAAGTAGCAAGATTACCTATCACTGCATCAGCTTTTCCATTTGATACAGCTTCAACACCATCTTTTGTTGAGGAAGCCAAGTATAGCTTTTGACTTGGAAATTTATTTTTTAAAATAGTATGTAAAAATGATTTATTTAATACGGCTATTGTTTTGTTTTGCAAGTCCTTTATTGATTTAATATTTAAACCTTTTCTCATGGTTAAACTTGTTTGATAACTTATATGCTCAAAATTTGTATAATCAATGAATTTACTTCTCTCTTTATTAATAGCTAAATGTGGTATGATATCAAGCTTATCATTTTTTATCATCTCTAGATACTCTTTAAAACTCTTTCCACTTATAAACTCTATTTCAACCCCAAGTGTTTTTGCTATTAAATTCATGTAGTCAACAGTATAACCTGTTGCTTCATTTTTTTCATAAAAGTTAAATGGGGGAAATGCACTTAAGTTTTGCACTCGTAAAACTGGATGCTCTTCTAAATACTTCTTCTCCTCAAGAGTTAAGTTTACTGATGATTTTATCTCTTTATACTCATCAAATATAAAATCATTTATATTAAAGGATTCTATATTTGAACCATATTCATTATATATATCAGAGATATATCTGATTCTTCCTTTGTCAACTGTCCCTAAAGGTATAATATCTTTCAAAATTAATTTTTCTATTGCTTTTGCTTCATAACGCAGATGCTCAATAGATTTTGCAGAATTATATTTTTCATGTATTAGCTGAACTATTTCTTCTTGGTTTTCTAAAGCATATTGCCAACCTTTTAAGGAAGCCTCTTTAAATTTTTGAACTCTTTTGGGATGATTTTTTACCTCGTTGTCATTTGTAAAAAGAATATCTCCATAAAAATCAAATCCATAATTAGATGGATTGATAATATTTATGCCTATATTTTTCTCTTTAAAGTAAAAAGGCTCATTACTTAAATAAATAGGAGAAACATCCACCTCTTTATTTATAAGTTTTAAATAATCATTTTTTTCTCTTTCTCGAATCAAGTTTGGTTTTACATTTAACTTTTTTAGTATAGCTAATATTGCAAAACCATCTGTATCATTAGGATAAAAAAGTACATCTTTCCCATTTAAGTCATAAGGAGAAGAGATACCACTACTCTTTAAAGATATTAAAGCACTAGGTGAGTGTTGAAAAATAGGAGACACTAAAACTACCGGTTCACCGTGTGCTTTATAAAGTATCAATATAGAATCTGCAATTCCATATTCTGCTTTTCCTTTTATTACTTCTTCGACATTATTATATTTTAGGTCTCTTTGTTTTATTTCTACATCTAAGCCAGCTTCTTTATAAAAGCCCTTCTCTTTTGCAGCATAGTATCCTGCAAACTGAAATTGATGGAACCATTTAAGTTGTAAAGTCACTTTATCTTGTGAATGAACAGATGTAAACAGCAATAAAATTAAAAAAAGCTTGAACATTATTTTTGCCATGAAAACCCATTAAATATTATTTTTAAATATTATATCATATTAAATAAATAATAAAACCCCTTAAAAAAAATCAAAGAAAATATCGTTAAAATGCTACTATATACAAATAAAAGGATTTATAATGAGAGTATTAATTTCATATCCTACAAACATAGGTATTTTTGATATAGGACAAAGTGAGGATAAGAAGTATCATCCAATCTTTGATGATACTTCATTGGGAGCTTTTACTTCAATCCAAGAGGCAGTTGATAAATTAATCACAAATAAAACAATCCCCGTAATAGACCCAAATACAAATAAAGAAGTTGATACTTCAACATTAGATATCCCACAAGACTATACCCAATGGGATACTTCTTACTAAATTATTTTTCCATTTCTTCAAAACTAAGTATCACTTTTTTACGCCCTACTTCCCATCTATATCCTCCCATAGCTGCACTTTTTGAAATAACCCTATGACAAGGAATTAAAAAGCCAATATGATTTGCTCCAACTGCACTTGCTACTGCTCTTACCGCTTTTGGTTTTCCAATAAAAGTGGCAATATCTGTATAAGTTAAAACTTGTGATTTTGGAATATTTAAAATAGCTTTCCATACATTTATTTGAAAATTTGTTCCTTTTGCATATAAGCTTACTTTTTCTTTATTTATAAAGATTTTGTCCAATAACTCTTGAGCTTTTTTATCATCCTTAATAAACTTTGCCCTCTTCCATGATAATTTTAGTCTATTAAAAACCTCATCATATGACTCATCGTAAAACTCTAAAGCACATATGCCCTTTTTTGTACTAGCAATCATGGTTTTTCCAAAGGTTGAAAAACCAAAACCATATGTTATTTCTAGGTTTTCACCCATATTTTTGTATTCCTTTGGTGTTACCCCAATAAAGTTAATAAATAGTTCATGAACTCTACTTGAACTTGATAAGCCCAAATCAATTGAGCTATCTAATATGGACTTAGAAGTTTGAAGTTTCTTTTTTGCATATGAAAAGGTAGTTGCTTGCAAAAATTGTAAAGCAGAGATACCAGCATACTCTTTAAAGATTCTGGAAAAATGATATTTACTCATACCTACATGAGCTGCAACCTCACCAAGCTTTGGTTGATATAAATAGTTTTCATCAAGATATTCAATAGCCTTTTTAATATCTTCATAATATCTACTTTTTTCTTCTAATTTTTTCATCTTTTCATCTTTTATTAATTATATATTGTTACATAAGTTACGTATTTAAAAGTATATAATTTTAAAAGAATATTTACAATCCGAATCTTGCTATTTATAAAAGCTTGAAAATTTTAAATACAGTTCTAGTTCCACCCTCAGCTATTGTTTGCTCTGCTCTAAAAGTAAGGTCAGACATCTCTTTTAACAATGGAAGATACTATTAGATACATTTTAAAAGAATAATAGAATTACAAATTAAAGTTATTTGTATTATTTACTAAATTTGATACTTTTCAAATACTTTTTCTTCTTATAATTTTAATAATTAGTTGAAAAGGATTGTAATGAATACAAAAGATTACTTTTGGGATTTTAATTTAAATAAACTATTTTTTCAAAATAATCAAATATATTTAAATGAAAATGAAACAAAAATTTGTACTTTATTATTAAAAACGCCATATAGAGTTTTAACTTATATTGAAATAGTAGATAAACTTTGGAATGACAATATTTCAAATAAAAAAGAAGAATTAATATTTTTAATTAGAAAATTAGAGAAAAAACTACCAAGTTCTTTTATTGAGGAAAGTAGAGGATTAGGATATAAAATCAAACATAAATCCTACTCTCTATGAGATAATTATTTTCAATAAAATATATATTTTTTTTAATATAATTGTCATATCCTTATTGGTATAATTCTCAAGTTTAAAAAGTAAGGGTTTGCTTGAAAAAAATTACAATTAAAGTAAAATTGATATTACTATTTATCATTATTAAGGTTATACCTCTTTTAGTAATCTCATTTATTGCATATAAAGGTGTTACAAAACTAGAGGAGTACTTAAATAAAAGTACAAGATTCTTATTCAATGAAAATAAAGAGATTATATTAAATACAGCAAATGCTTCTATTGAAGATAGTATTAAAAACTTGGATAAAAAATCACAAGTAGCACTTGAAAGATTGTCTTTTGAAATAGCAAAAAATATCTCCAACTTTTTATATGAAAGGGACAAAGATATTTTATTTTTGTCAACACTAAATATAAATCAGGACGTAATAAAAAAGTTTTTTAATACAAAAACAAAAGATATTTTGATTCATGACAAATACACATATGATGATACAACAAATAGCTGGGTAACTTCAAACAAACCTATTCTTGAAAAACACAAAGAAAAAGCTAGCTTAGTTGACAATGAAAAAGAGTTTAATTATACTAATCCATTAAATTTCAAACGAAAAAACATCCCTATTTACAAAGAAATTAGTTATTTTGACTTAGAAGGAAAAGAAAAATACAAAATCTCTCAAATAAATTCTAAATTATTAAATATATCAAATAAAAAAAATACTTACATAAACTCTGAGAATTATTTCAAGGAAATTAAAAACCTAAAAAAAGGTGAGATATATGTATCTGATGTTATTGGAGAGTATGTTGGAAGTAAAATTATAGGAACATTTACAAAAGCAAAAGCCGCCAAATCTAAAATTGCATTTGAACCAGAAAAATATGCATATGCAGGAAAAGAGAACCCTCTAGGAAAAGAGTTTGAAGGTATAGTAAGATTTATAACTCCAGTTTACAAAGGTAACAAAAAAATAGCCTATATTTCACTTGCTCTTGACCATAAACATATTATGCAGTTTACGGACACTTCAAATCCTACAGGAGAAAATACTACTCAAGATATTTCAGATGCAGGAAATGGTAATTATGCTTTTATGTGGGATTACAAGGGAAGAAATATCTCTCACCCAAGGGATTATTTTATATATGGATATAATAAAAACACAGGTAAACAAGTTATGCCATGGCTAAGTAGCGATGTTGCAAAAAAATATGAAGAATCAAATTTACAAATAAATGATTTCTTAGAAACTTATCCTATTTTTGAAGAGCAAAGCTTAAAGAAAAAACCCAATATAAAACAACTTGTAAATGATGGCAACATAGCACTTGATTGTAGATATCTAAATTTTGCTCCTCAATGTGAAGGGTGGATGCAAGTGACACAAAATGGTGGTTATGGTTCTTTTGTTATTTATTGGAGTAAAGTTTGGAAATTAACAACTGCAGCTGCTATTCCTTATTATACGGGCAAATATAAAAACAGTAAAAGAGGTTTTGGCTTTGTAACAATAGGTGCAAATGTTGATGAGTTCCATTCAGCAGCAAATGAAACCAAAAAAAATGTTACTAAGATATTAGATAAACAAACTGTTCAAATGAAAGAAAATATTGATGAAAATAAATTAGAAATTCAAAAATTTATATCATCAATAATAAATGAACTAACAATTATTACAATAATAATGATTGTATTAATAATTGCAATAGCTATTGGAATGTCAAACTATATTACATCAAAAATAGAAAATCTTTTAATAGGAACAAAAAGATTTTCTAATAAAGAGTTAGATTATAGAATAAAAGTTACCTCAAATGATGAAATAGGTAACTTAGAAAAATCATTCAATGATATGGCAGCAGAGATTAAAGAGTTAATTGACTCACAAAATGAATTAAATGATCACCTAGAAGAGAAGGTTTTAGAAAAAACAAATGAGTTAACAGTAATAAATCACAACTTAGAAGATGAGATAAACAAAAGAACAGAAACGCTAAGAGAAGCACTTATTCAAGCACAAAATGCAGATAAAGTAAAATCAACTTTCCTTGCAAATATGAGTCATGAGATAAGAACACCACTTAATTCAATTATTGGATTCTCTCAAATTTTATCTCAATCTTCTGAACTCTCTACTAACAATACAAAATATGCAAATGTTATTGAAACTTCTGCAAAATCATTACTTAGTATTATCAATGATATTTTAGATATCTCTAAAATAGAATCAGGTAATTTTGATATTTCTTTAAAAGAGACAAATATCAATGATATTGGTGAACATGTTTTTGACCTCTTTACAAATAGAGCACAAGAGAAAAAAATAGATTTATCTTTTAATATGGATAATGAAATTCCACTTTGTGTATTTACAGATGGAGCAAGAATTAGACAAGTTTTATCTAACTTTATTAGTAATGCAATTAAATTTACACCAGAATTAGGGAAAATTGATTTTAATATTTCATTAATTTCTAGAAAAAACTCTAGAGTTAGAATTAGATTTTTAGTAAAAGATTCAGGGATTGGTATTCCTGAAGATAAGGTAGAAAATATTTTTCAACCTTTTATCCAAGTTGAAAATGAATCAAATAGACAGTATGAAGGTACAGGACTTGGATTAAGTATTTGTACACATATAATTAACTCTTTAGATTCTAAAATAGAAGTTACTAGTTCAATTGGAAATGGTTCTAGCTTCTGGTTTGATTTAACATTGGAAATCTGCTCTACAAATTCTGCCAAAAACAAGAAGCTTAAGGATTTAGATAAAGATGTTACATTTAAAGGAAATATTCTTGTAGCAGAAGATAACCCTGCAAACCAAGAGCTTATTAAGTATCTTTTAGAAATGCTTGGCGTTGACTTTTCACTAGCTTCAAATGGACAAGAAGCTGTAGATATGTATAAACAAAACAGAGAATATGATTTAATTTTAATGGGTATTAATATGCCAGTTTTAGATGGTATTAGTGCTTTCCAAGAAATTATTGCTTATGAGAAAGAAAACAGTTTAAAACACGTTCCCGTATCTGCATTAACTGCAAATGCAATAAAAGGTGACAAAGAAAAATTCTTAAACTTAGGGATGGATTATTATTTGAGTAAACCTATTGATGTACTAGAAATAAAAGAGTTGTTTAGTCTTTATTTAAAAGTAGAATCAGAAGAAGAGAGTATAAAAGAAGAAATAACTCTTTCTTCAAATGATACTGCCTTTGAGAAACTCTCTGCAAAGTCAGTAGCAAAAACCCTTGGCTTTCCAGAAGAGATGGGTCAAAAGGTTTTAGATAACTTTAAAAGTAATATTTTTAAAGATTTAGATGAGTTAAAAGAGTTTATTGAGACTGAAAATTATGAAGAGATAAAACAAAAAGCTCATTATATTAAAAACTCTTGCTTAAATGTTGGTTTATCACAAGCTGTTAAAATTTTACAAGAAGTAGAGTCAAATCACCAAGCTAATCAAAAACAAGCTCTTAACAACTTTAATAAGCTTTCTGATTCTATTCTTTTGGCTTTAGAATAAATCTTTTTACACTCTTTATTTAAATATCTTAAATCATCATATTTTTTATGATGATTTACAAATATTTTGTAAACACAAATAAATTAAAATTAGCTTTAGCTTACACTGAATCCCCTTCTACAAGTTCACCTTTTAAAACTTTTACTTCTTTTTGGAGATTATTTACTAAGTCAAGTAAGTCTGCAATTCTTTTCTCATGCTGAATTCTTTTCTCTTCCAACGTCTCTATGTTTTTTTCTTTATGTTCTAAAGTCTTTTTTAACTCTTCTAATTCTGTAGTTAAAGACTTATTATGGTTTTTTATGTGAATTAAATCTTTTGAAATAATATCAAATTGTTTTTTCTTATCTTGTTTCATCATTAAATCCATTTTATTGAGTTTAATGTTTTGTGTTTCATAAGCAGACAATTGTGATAACAAATTTTTTATTTTATTTTCATAAGTAGTAAGCTTATCTTTTAAAAGTTGGACGTTATAATTAGTATTGTTAAATTTTGCAGAAAGCTCTTCTTTTTCTTTCTTTATTTTGGATAATTCTTTTTTATAAATTGTAACTTGTTCTATAAATCTTTTATTTTGTGCTCTTCTTTGATTTTCCTCTTGAGTTACTGCAAATCTAACACTAATAAACTCAACAATACTTTTCCCTGTATCATCATAAATAGGTATTATTTTTGTATTGATAAAATATGCTTCGCCATTTTTTGATTTATTTTTAAGTGTACCTTCCCATGCTTTACCACTTTTTATAGTATTCCATAACTCTTTATATAAACTTGTTGCTGAATCTGGATGTTTCAATATACTGTGGTTTTGTCCCATAACTTCATCTTCTGTATAGCCTGATATATCTAAAAAGGCATCATTTACAAAAGTTATGTTCCCATTAAAATCTGTTTTAGTTACTATAGCCTCTTTGTTAAGTATTGATAAGTAGGCTTCTGTCTCTTTTTTTTGAAGTTCATAGTTCTTTTTATAATAAATTTCCATGCAAATTTTTTCGATAGTTTTGTCAATAAGAGAGAAATCAATAGGTTTTAATAAGTAGGCATGGGCATTTAAATTTATTGCTTTTATCATTTGTTCTGATTCTGTTCTTGCAGTTGTAAATATAAATGGGATATCATTATTTAAATCTCTAATTTTTTCAAGAAGTTCTATTCCATTAATTTTAGGCATATTAATATCACTTATGATCAAATCAAAGGGTACATTCTCTTTCTCTGCTTTAATATATTCTTCATATGCTTCAAGACCATTACTACAAGAAATAGATATCTCAAACTTTTTATTTAAAAACTTTGAAAACATTATTCTTGCTTGTTCTTCATCCTCTACATACAGAATTTTTAGTTTTTTTATAAACTCATTAATATTATCCATTTAAGACCCTTATTTTATAACCTAGTCCATAGATATTTTCTATGTGAAGTTCAGGTACTTTTACCTTTAATCTTGAAATTAGGTTTTTCAAATTTGTACTATTAGAATTACTTAAACTATCTTCCCAAACCTCATCTATTATATTTTCCATTGTTATAACTCTATTAAAATTAGACAGTAAATAATCAACTAACTTTAACTCATATTTTGTTAGTTTTATTGATTCGTCTTTAAAAATTAAATCTTTACTAATATCATCCCACTTGAGAGTTTGGGTAATATAAATTAGCTCCTCTTTGTGATTAGAATTAAAAAAATGTGATTTGTACTTATTTAGTACAACTTTATCTACACTTCGTAATAACTCATCTACATCTACTGGTTTTTGAATATAGTTTATAATTTCTAATTTAACTAATTTTAAAAGTACTTGTACATCTAATTTAGCAGTAACATATATAAAAGGAAGATACTCATCAAATTGTCTTATCATTTCAAGCAATTCAATACCATCCATTTTTGGCATATTGATGTCACTTATAACTAAATCAATAGGCTTAGCACTTGAATAACTATTACGATAAATTTCTAAAGCTTCTTCACCATTTTTTGCTAAAATAATCTCTTTATAGTATTTCGATAAAATTCTTTTTAATAGCATGCTCGCTTCAAACTCATCTTCAATACATAATATTTTTATATTTTGCTTATACTCTTCAAAATTTTCCATTAGTTATTCTATTATTGATTAACTAAAAATATAATAATCTTTAATTATATCACCTTCTATATATTCATTTGTACTTTATAAAATATACCTACAAAAATATTCTATCAATATAAAATATTTGAAAAGTATCATTTTCTTTTTAAATTGATACTTTTCAAATATTTTTGTGTGATAATATTGAAAGTAAATAACATAAAGATTTAGTTGGGATAAATTAATTTTATAATATGATATAAAAGAGATAAATAGGAAAATATATGAAAAAAATAATTCTGATTTCATTACTTGCAATATATGCTATTGGTGCAGATATTACATTAGGTGTTGTACCACAACAAAGTCCACTAAAGTTAGCTAAAAAATGGCTAAAAGTAACAGAGTATATAAATAAAGAAACTGGCTTAAATATTATTTTTAAAACAGAAAAATCTATTCCTAAATTTGAAGAAGAATTATACAATGGAAAATATGATGTAGCATATATGAATCCATATCATTTTATAATTGCAAATGAAAAACAAAAATATACTGCATTTGTAAGAGCAAAGAAAAATATTATTGGAATCTTACTGGCAAAAGAAGAAAAAGTAGAATTTACGAAAGATAACCTTAGAGGCAAAACTTTTTTATTTCCTGCACCCAATGCATTTGCAGCAACACTCTTAACAAAGTTTGAATTAAAATCAAAATTTGATTTTGATGTGGATAAAGATACAAAAGTACTATATGTAAATTCACACGACTCTGTTTATAAAGGTATCTCTAGAGATATTGGATATTTGGGTGGTGGCATAGTTAGAACATATAACAATTTTCTAGATAAAAATGATAAAGATAAAATCAATGTAGTATATAAAACATCTGCCTATCCAAGTCATCCACTTGCATTTCATCCAAGAGTTACACAAGAAACAGTTATAAAAATCCAGCAAGCATTTATAAGTATGCCCGAAGAGATAAAAAATATATTGAGTATTAAAGATTTTATAATAACAAACAATAAAGAGTATGATGTAATTAAACAGCTTGGTGTTAAATAAAATACATGTCATTTAAATATCGTTTTATACTATCCTTTGTTTTATTAGAGATATTTTTTATTGTATTAATTGTATCTATTAACTTTTTTACAATTTCAAATAGTTCAAAAAAATTAATTAATGAAAGAATAGACTCAAACATCACATTCTTAGAACAACTTGTAAAAGTTCCAATTAGTATTTATGATATAGCAACCCTTGATGATTTAGTTGAAAACTCAACTAAATATATGAATTCTTTTGTTTTATTGGATAACAATGACAAAGTTCTTTCAAGTCAATATTTATACGAATATATGAGCTTAAAGGAACTAATAAAATTAAAAACAAACAGAAGTATTGAAATTGAAAAAGAATCTTATGAGATAATTTATAAAGAACTTTTTGAAGATGAAATTAGAATTGGTTCAATGTATGTTATATTTGATACTTCTGCTAGTTCATCTTTTATTGAAAACAATAAAAATAAGACTTTACTTATTATCTTTATTGAGATATTTTTATCAACGATTATATCTTATCTAATAGGACATAGTTTAACAAAAAAATTAACTAAACTCTCAGAAATAGCTTCTGAGATTGGTAAAGATAAGCAAACTAATGTTCCATATACTAATTCAAAAGATGAAATAGGTATTCTTGCTCAATCAATGTATAAAATGCAAAATAATCTTAATGAAAGAAAAAGCATACAAAGAGAGTACACAAAAGCCTTGCGTAAACAAAGATTTGAGTTAATGGAAGCTAATAAGTCAAAAGATAATTTTTTAGCAAATATGAGTCATGAACTAAAAACACCATTAAATTCAATAAACGTAATAAGTGAAGTTATGATGAGAAATAAAACAGATAACTTAGATATAAAACAAGTTAAAAACCTAGAAATTATAAATAAATGTGGAAAAGATTTGTTATTTATTATCAATGATGTATTAGATATTTCAAAACTTGAAGCTGGTCAATTAATACTTAATTATGACAAAATAAATATAAAAGAACTAATAAAAAGTGTTTATGACATGTTTTACCTTCAAGTAAAAATAAAAAACTTAGACTTTATATTAAAAATTGATGATAACCTTGATTTAATATATAGTGATGAAAATAGAATAAAACAAATAATAAAAAATCTATTAAGTAATGCTTTAAAATTTACTTCAAAAGGTAAAATAAGCTTAATAGCTAAAGATGAAAATAAAAACCTAAAAATAATAGTTAAAGATGAAGGTATAGGCATACCAGAAGATAAATTAGAGTATATTTTTGATAGATTTAAACAAGCTGATGGAACTACAACAAGACATTACGGAGGTACTGGTTTAGGGCTATCTATTTGTAATGAATTAGCTTTATTATTAAAAGGTAGTATTACAGTAACAAGTGAGTTAGAAAAAGGCTCTTCTTTTGAGTTTGTTATTTCAAAAAATGAAGATTTAATAGTAGGATTAGATTTATTAGAATTTGGACAAAAAAATGAAAAGAAAACTTTTAAAGATGAAAAAAAAGAAGTTATTTTGACTGATGAAATATATGTTCTAAATAGTAACCCTATTTTATTTTTTAAAATTGTTAATCAATTAAAAACAAAATATAATATTATCAATATTAATAGTTTAAAAGAAATAGATTTAAATAAAGAGATAAAAGTTATTTTAGAGGTATCAAGATTAAGTGATGATGATATTTTGTTTATAAAAGAAAAAAATATTGATAATTTGATTTTAATTTATAAAGATAAAATAGATAATGACTTAGAAAAATTTGCTCATCTTTGTATTGAAGAATCAGAAAATGACTTTGATTATACATTGATTTAAAGGATTATTTAATGGAAAAATTTAATATTTTAATTCTTGATGATATAGAAGAAAATATTTACTCTTTAAAGTTAATGATTGAGGATAGTTTTGAAGATATTGAAATATATTCTGCACTTAATGCCCAAGATGCAATAAGCATACTAATGAAAAACAAAATTGATTTGATTTTAAGTGATATACAAATGCCTGATGTTGATGGATTTCAGTTTGTAGATTATATTAAAGGTATTGACAAAACAAAAGATATACCAGTTATATTTATAACTGGTATTTATGATAAAGATTCTTATCAAAAAAAAGGTTACGATTTAGGTGTAATAGAATATATTTCAAAGCCAATTGATAATGACTTACTAATTTCCAAGTTAAAAATATTTATAAAACTATTTGAAGATAAAAAAAACACACTAAAAGAGTTAAGTCAGGCAAATAAACTTCTTGTACATAATTCAAAAATGGCAAGTATGGGAGAAATGATAGGGGTCATATCTCACCAGCTAAAACAACCGCTAAATATACTCTCCCTTTATTGTCATGATATTAAGTTCTCTTATGATTTGAACGAACTAAATAAAGAAACAGTAGATGATTTTGCGACAAATACAAAAAAACAGATACAACATATGAGTGATACTATTGATAGCTTCTTAAGTTTTTTTAATTTAGAAAAACAATTTGTTAGAATTTCAGTTGAAAAAGCGATAAATAATTCATTAGATTTGATGAAGTCACAGATTGCAAAAAATAATGTTGATATTATTATAAATATAGAAGATAGTGATATTTTTGGTGTTGAAATGGAGTTATCCCAGGTCTTTATTAACTTAATTACAAATTCTATACAAGCTTATATTGAAAGAGATATAAATAACAGAGTTATTGAGATAAACTCATATCATGAGGATAATAAAGTTATTTTAACAATTGCCGATTTTGCTGGTGGAATTGAAAATAATGATTTAGAAAAACTTTTTGACCCATATTTTACAACAAAAGAAAATGGCACAGGAATAGGACTTTATATGGTTAAACTAGTCGTTATCAATAGCTTAAATGGTACCTTGAAATTGGAAAACGATGACAAAGGTCTTAAATTTATTATAACATTTCCTATGCTTAGTAAAGCATAACAAAAATTAAATAACTATAAGAATGAGCCCTATAAAAATTAACTTAATATAAAAGCTTTTTACTTTTATATTAAGTTAATTTTGCTGTGCTAAAATTTTATATAATTGATAAAAAGGAATATCATGCAAGATATAGCTGGTATGAAAATATTGTCAGTTGATGACAATCAAAACAATCTCATGATCATTGAAATACTTGCAGAATCGTTAGGTTTAGAAATTAAGAGTTTTTTAGACCCACAAGAAGCAATTGGACACTTTAATAATCAATATGACTTAATCATTGTTGATTATATGATGCCAAAACTTAATGGAATAGAATTTATTGAAGAAATTAGACTCCAAGACAAAGAAATTCCTATTATTATGATTACAGCAGCTGGTAATGACAAAGACTTACACTTAAATGCACTAGAGAGTGGTGCTAATGATTTTTTAAGTAAACCAATCGATGTTCCATCCTTTAAAGCAAGAATTACTAACACTTTATTGTTAAGACAAAGTCACATACTATTAAAAGACAAAAGTAAACTTTTAGAATATGAAGTTAAAAAAGCTACACAAACTATTATTGATAGAGAACATGAAACATTAAGACTATTGGGTCAAGCAGCGGAGTTTAAAGACCCTGAAACAGGAGCTCATATAGAAAGAGTTGCCTATTATAGTAAACTTTTAGCAAAACTTCATGGTCAAAATGAGAAATTTCAAGATACTATTTTTTATGCATGTCCCTTTCATGATATTGGAAAGATTTCTATTCCTGATAAAATTTTACTAAAACCAGGTAAACTTGATGATGATGAATTCGAAATTATGAAGACTCATGGATTAGCTGGATATAAGTTATTGCAACATTCTCAAAGTGAATATTTAAAAGCAGGAAGTATTATTGCATTAAATCATCATGAAAAATATGATGGTACAGGCTATCCAAATAAACTAAAAGGTGAAAATATTCCTCTTTTGGGTCGTATTACAGCACTTGCAGATGTATTTGATGCCTTGACTTCTCAGCGACCTTATAAAAAGGCTTGGAGTTTTGAAGAAGCAAGTGATTTTCTAATAGAACAAAAAAGTAAACATTTTGATCCCATTCTTGTTGATTTGTTTGTTGAAAATATTGATTTATTTAGAGAAATTCATAACGATTTTAAAAATTAAAAAGGATAAGCATGCAAATAGAAACTTTAGTATACGATAATGAATGGAAAAAACATTCAAGTGATTTACCAGAAGATGAATATAATAATGTAAATATCGTATTTATCTTTGGACATACAGATATTATCAAAAATGAAGAACGTTATAATGAAATAAAAAAACGTTATCCAAATGCTGATATTGTTGGTTCCTCAACATCTGGAAATGTTGTTGCAGCGGAAGTTTCAAGTTATGAATTAACTGCAACTGCTATTAATTTTGAGAAATCAAGGGTTGAAGTTTCATCTTTAACTTTTAATGATGGAGATAATATTGAAGAACTTTCTAAAACTTTAATTAGTAAATTAAATAAAGAAGAACTCAAACATATCTTTGTAATTAGTGATGGACTATTGATAAATGGTTCACAACTAGCAAGGGGAATTAATCATGTTAATTACGGTATTCCTGTAACTGGTGGTATGGCAGGAGATGGAGACAGGTTTCAAGAGACTTTTGTTATTGCCAATGGAGTTGCTAAACAGCGTACTATTGTGGCCATTGGGTTTTATGGAAAAAACCTAAAAGTAGGTACTGGATGTTTTGCAGGTTGGAGTGAATTTGGCACACAACGAAAGATCACAAAATCAAAAGATAATATATTGTATGAAATTGATGGAGAGCCTGCACTAGACTTATATAGAAAATATTTAGGTGAACTTGCAGACGAACTTCCAAATAGTGGCTTGAGGTTTCCTTTAAATATTAAAAAAGATGAAGATTCACCAGAAGTTATTCGAACACTCTTAGGCATAGACAAAGAGGCTAAATCTATTACTTATGCAGGAGATGTACCAGAAGGATATAGTGCACGATTAATGAAAGCAGATATTGATATACTTATTAATGGTGCAGGAAAAGCAGCTAACTCTATTAAACAAGCCAATAATAAAACAGCTTTAGGATTAGTGGTAAGTTGTGTAGGACGAAAAATTGTCATGAATTATTTAATAGATGATGAACTTGAAGAAGTACAAGAAATCTTAGGTGAAAATGTAAAGTTAACAGGGTTTTATTCTTATGGTGAAATTGCACCTTTTAATGATGATATAGTTAATTGCCAATTACATAATCAAACTATGACATTAACTACTATTTACGAGGATTAAAATGCATAGATTACTTAAACGTCAGATAAAAAAAACTCTTGGTAGCACATTTGATTTTGATTCAATTGATGAAAAAATACAAGATTTACTCAATATTGTATCTGATGTTTATGATGATTTTGATGATCAACGACGTATGAGTGAACATATTATTACTGTTAGTTCTGATGAATTGAGGAACTCAAATGCACAGCTAAAAAAGCTCCTAGATGAACGTTCAGAATCACTAGAAAATAAAACTATTGAAAATAAAGAGATTATTAACTTATTACACCAATACAAAGTTGCAATTGATCAGTCACTTATAGTCAGTCGTACAGATAAAAGTGGAATAATCACTTATGTTAATGAAAGATTTTGTAAGACTAGTGGTTATTCGGAAAAAGAATTAATAGGAAGTCCCCATAATATAGTCAGGGATCCTTATAATTCAAAAGAGCTTTACAAAAATATATGGGAAACGATTACAAATAAAAAGATTTGGACAGGTACTTTTTCAAATCGTAAAAAAAATGGTGATATTTATTATGTAAATTCTACAATTATTCCCTTACTTGACCCAGAAGGAAATATTCAAGAATATATGGGTCTAAGAGATGAAATAACAACACAAATTGAATATCAAAAAAAATTAAAATCTCAAACTCAAAGAATACATACTATATTTAATTCACAAGAGAATATTACTCTTATTATTGAACCTTCTGATGGTATCATTGATGTAAATAATAGGTTCTTTGAAACCTTTGGATATAACAATTTAGATGAATATAAGAAAAAAGTTAAATGTTTATGTCATCTATTTGAAGAAAAAGAGCAATTAGACCCAAAAAATAATTTTGGACTAAAGTGGTATGAACAATTTTTATCTAATCCTAAACAAGTGCATAAGGTAACTTATAAGGACTCAAATAAAAATGAGTATATTTTTAGAATAAGTTGTAAAAAAATTTTACTTGATGCAAAAACACATATCTTAGCCACTTTAGTAGATATTACAGAATTAGAACATGCACGAGAAAAAGCAGTTGTTGCACAAAAAGCAAAATCTATTTTCCTAGCAAATATGTCCCATGAAATTAGAACACCTCTTAATGCAATTATTGGTTTTTCAGATATTCTTGCATTGTCTAAACTTGAACCAGAACAAAAAGAGTATGCAAATATAGTTTCAAAAAGTGCTTTATCTTTACTAGATATTGTTGATGACGTTTTAGATTTATCTAAAATAGAGAGTGGAAAACTTGAAATTAATAAAGATACATTTCCTGTTAATACATTAATGGACCATATTATTGAACTCTTTTCAATAAAAGCAAAAGAGAAAAAGATACGTTTTATTTATGATGCAGATCCTGAAGTTCCTTACTCTATTTATACAGATTCAACACGTCTTAGACAAGTTTTATCTAATCTTTTAAGTAATGCAATTAAATTTACCCCTGAATATGGATATGTTATATACAGTATGAAATTAATAGAAAAAAATAAAAATAAAGCTACTATAGAATTTAGGGTTCAAGATTCAGGAATAGGTATTTCAAAAGAGCAACAAGCAGTTATTTTTGAGCCATTTTTACAAGCAGATACAGGTATTAGTAGAAACTATGGAGGAACAGGACTAGGTCTTTCAATCTGTAAAGAGATTATTCAATTGTTAGATTCTAAAATAAAAGTACAGTCTCAAATGAACAAAGGAAGTACTTTTTATTTTACACTTGAAGTGGATATTAAACAAGGAGAAAATGAAGTTTCACACCATTATGAACATCTTAATTTTGCAATGTCTGATATAAAAGATGATAAAGAGCATTTAAAAATAAATATACAAAATTATTTAGAAAAGATTGGAAGTGTATATGAATTTTCAAAAGTTGGAAGTAATGAAAATTTTGATTACCTTTTTTGTTTTGAAGATGATTCATTACTTGAAAATATCCAAAAATTTAAGGTTTTAAATCCAAATGCAAAAATTGTCTATGTTGGAAATAAAAAAACAATTAGTAATTTTGAAATTAAAGATTTTATTCATCACTACTTAGACTTACCTATTTATGGTTCAAAGGTATTCAATATCATATCTGATAGTACAATTATTGAAGAAGAAAAACAAATAGATACTATAAAAACTAGTGATAAAGTAAATACATCAAAAAAACATCTACTAGTTGCAGAAGACAACCCAAACAATCAAAAACTCATCGAAATACTAATTCATAAATTAGATATGAAATGTACTATTGCCAACAATGGACAAGAAGCAGTAAATGAATATAGTAATAATAAATATGATTTAATCCTAATGGATATAAATATGCCAATTTTAGATGGGGTAAGTGCCACAAAAAAAATCTTGAAGATGCAAAAAGAAAACAATAGCTATAAAGTACCTATTATTGCATTAACTGCGAATACAATTGAGGGTGATAAGGAAAAATATATCTTTGCAGGAATGGATGATTATTTAGCAAAACCAATTATTTTTGATAAATTTAAAGCAATGATAGAGCACTATACAAAAGAAGATTTTGTTGATGATAAACTAAACTCTATAAAAGAAGAAGATAGCCCTCTATTTTCAATACAAAATACGATGAATCAATTGAATTTAGATGAAGAGACATCCCTTATGCTTTTAGAAAACTTCTTTTTGACAATCAATGATGATATTTTAATATTAGAAGAAAAAATAAAAAACAATCTACATAATGAAGTTTATCAACAAGCACACTATATAAAAGGAAGTTGTCTAAATCTTGCACTTAATGAACTTGCATCTATTTTAGAAAAGATAGAACAAAAAGCACAAACAAAGGAAGATACTTTTGAAGAGTCAGAAAAACTAATCAAAACTCTTCAACAAGTAAAGAAAACCTGTAATATTTAAATAAAATTGACTACTTACTAACTACAATCAAAAGGATGAAGTTATGATTAAAAAAGTTATCGTACTATTGAGTGTTTTGAGTAGTCTATTATTTGCAGATATTTATGCACTAAAACCTATAAAGATTACAGATGATATTAGCTGTGTTATAGGAGATATAAATCCACCAAATAAACAAAACAATGGATTTGTTTCAAATATGTGTTATGTAAATATGGGAAATAGTTTAGTTGTACTCGATGCAGGACCTACTTATATATTTGCAAAAGAGTTTCATAAGCTAATGAAAAAAGAGTATCCAAATAAAAAGATATCCCATGTAGTTTTAAGTAATTATCACGATGACAGAATTCAAGGTGCCTCTTATTTTAAAGAACTTGGTGCAAAAATTCTAGGACACAAAACTATAAATGATGACATAAAACAAAACCCTTCAAAGTTTGAAAGAATGAAAGCAATGTTACCAAAAGAGATTTATCAAAAAACAGAAGTAATAAATGCTGACACTTTAGTTGGGGGAGGATATAAAATAAAAGGAAGTAAAAAAACACTTGAAATAATAAAACCTAGCAAGGTTTCAGAAGAGAAAAGTGATATAGCAGTTTATTCAAAAGATGATAGCTTTTTATTTGTAGGAAATATGGTATTTAATGGAAGACTTCTAAGTTATAAAAAAACTTCAAATATAGATGGCTGGATAGAAGCCTTAGAAAACTTAGCAAAAATCAAAGCAAAATATCTTTTAGGTGGACATGGAAAAAACTTTGATAAAGATTCATACAAAGCATCTTTAGAATATCTAAAAATATTAAGAAATGATGTGAAAAAAGCCTATGAAGAGGAGATTGATATCTTTGAAGTAAAAAATCATGTCAAAACTAATAAGTTTGATTATCTTAAGCATTTTGAACAATTAAATAGTGCGAATATATCCACATATTATAATCAACTTGAATGGGAATAAAGCATAACTTATTTACTCAGTAACATCCTTGTATAAAGTCCTGCTGTAGTTGTATACCCTACTTCACTAAATTTAAGATTTTTGTTTTTATCATATATAAGTGTAGTAGGAAAAACTTCTATATTAAACTTGTGAAAATAGAAACCATCTTCATCATTTACTACTTTAAATGTTAGATTGTGTTCATCAAGATAATTTTGTATCTCTTTTTTGCTTCCAGATTGAACAGCAATAGTTATTACTTCATACTCTTTTGATATTTTTTGGATATTAGATGCTTGAAACTTACAAACAGGACACCATGTAGCCCAAAAATAAATTAGTATAGGCTTATCTTTTGAGACTTCATATTTAGCTCCATCAAAAAGAGAAAATGTATCTATGTTTAGTCTATCTTTATTTAGATCAAGTGAGCGATAATAACTAATTGCATTCATTGCAATTGTCAAAACCACCACAAATATTACACCCTCTTTAATATATTTTTTTATTTTATCTTTCACTTATTACCTTACTTAATAATACTTCTAACAGATAATTATAGTTTTTTATTGTTGGCAATATATTTAATAAATTTTTATTTAAATTAATAATTAAAAACTATCCCATTCATCGTCATTTGATATATTTGAACTAACAGATTTATTAGATGAAGTTTCTTTTTTAACTACTGGAATAGAACTCTTTTTTTCAATATTGTTATTTACTTTTTTTGTACTATCACTTTTTACTTTAGTATTATCTTTTTTTCTAGATAGCTCTTTTCCATCAAACTCTTTTTTATCAGTATCTTCTACTACTAACTGCGCTATTGCGTCTGTTTTTATTGCAATTTGTTTTGCATTATTTGCTACAGAAGCATTTTGTTGTGTTTGTTGGTCTAGTGAGTTTATCGCATCGTTTATTTGTACAATACCTTCTTGTTGTTCTTTACTTGACGATGAAACATTACTTATTAGTTCTATTGTTTTTTCAATATTTTCATTTAACTCTACATATCCATTTTTCATGATATCAGAGATACTCTTCCCTTCATTTGCTTTACTTGTAGCATTTTCAACTAATGATTTTATTTCTTTTGCAGCTTCTGCAGATCTTGAAGCTAAGTTTCTAACTTCTTGTGCAACTACTGCAAATCCTTTTCCAGCTTCTCCAGCTGTTGCTGCTTCAACTGCTGCATTTAGTGATAAAATATTTGTTTGAAATGCGATTTGATCAACTACTGATATAGCTTCATTTATCAGATTTACTTGCTGGTTTATTTCATCCATGGATTTTGTAGTTTTACTAGCTAGTTCTTTTCCATCATTCGCTGAAGTTGTAACTTTATTAGCTAATATTGACATTGTACTTATTTTATCAGTATTATTATTTACAGTTGAAGTTAATTCTTCTAATGCGGCTGCTGTTTCTTCTAACGAAGCTGCAGCTTGGTTAGAAGAAGTATTTAAAATATCAACATTTTCTAAAAGATTTGTTGCTGATTCTTGTAAAGTAAGTCCATTATTTCTATTCTCAATCAACATTTGAGTTATTGAGTCTTTTAAAATATTAATACTTTTAGCTACCTTAGCAAAATCTCCATCTTCTTTTATCCCTTTTATGTCAAGTACAGCTTTATATTTATAATTTGCATATTCTGCTAAAACAACATTAATTACTGAAAAATGTTCTTTTAATGTGGTAATCATATCATTTACACCATTTTTAAACTCTTCCAAAGACTGATTTGGTGTTTTTGCATCAATTATATTTGAATATACTCCATGTTTAACATCTTGAATTACAGTTTTAGCTTCACTTATAAGTTCAGTATCTGCATTAATAAGTTTTTGTGTATTTTCAATATTTTGATTAATAATTATTGACATGGCACTAATTTCATTGTCACCTGCTTCATTAAGTTTTGGAACAGTTTCTGTCCCTTTATTTAAAAACTCAAAGAAATGTAAAAGTCCATTCTTAAAGTCTTCAATATACATTCCAATCTTAGTAGCAATTAACCAAAATATAAAGACTATAAAGCCTATTAGCGTTAATCCAAATATAACAGTAACAAACTCAAAATTAGTAATTACAGATTCAATCTCTTTTCCAAGTTTAGTATTCTCATCAATATGCTCTTTTACCCAAATTTCTAAAGCATCTGTTTGTTTTGCTGCAAAAGGGTCAAGTTTTAGCATTATTTTGTTACCAGCTTCTGGTCCATCTTTTATATATGAATTTGCCATTTCAATACCAATTTTATAGAAACTCTCAAAATTAGTTTTAAAATCCTGAAGTTCATTAACCATCTCTGGTTCATTGTAACTTTTATGCTCTATTATTAGATGATCTAGTATTTTATTTCCATCATCAAAATATTTCTTAGCTTCATCAAAACCATCATCAAAACCAGCATAAGCTCTTGTAGCTGAAATATCAGTCAACCACTGCTGTACTTGTATTACGTCTCTTTGAAGTTTTAAAAAGTTTATTGCATGAGGAAGAATCTCATTTTCTTTTTCATGAACTTTACTTTTTATATTATGTAGTTGATAAAAGCTAACAACAAGACTAAGCAATGTTAAAAAAACTATTGCAATTCCAGTACGAATAAGCATTCTTTTAATTGATACATTTGGAAACATTAAAAATAACCTTAAATGAATTTTAACTATTATTATTACATAAAATTTATAAAAATTAAGTATTATGATTTTATTCTGTAATTAGTTCTTTTTGAGGCTTCCCAAAATAGTATCCTTGAGAGTAGTCTATACCTATTTCATTTACTTTTTTTAATATGGCTTTGTCTTCAACAAACTCAGCAATTGTTTTCATACCAAGGTCTTTTGAAAATTGTGCAATATTTTTTACAACTACAAATGATGTATTGTTTGAATCAATATTTTTTATTAATGAACCATCAATTTTTACATAATCAGCTTCAAGTTTTACTAAGTACTCAAAATTACTATACCCTGTTCCAAAATCATCAATTGCAATTTTACAGCCATTGGATTTTATTATTTTGATGAACTCATGTACTTGTTCAAATATCTCTATTGATTCAGACTCAACTATTTCAAAAATAACTCTATTTCCTATCTTATAACTATCCAACATAGTATAAATAAAAGCTTTTATTTCATCATTTAAAATATCTTCGATTGTTATATTAATTGAAAACATCATATTTATATCTTTGAATTTTTCAAAAGTTTTTTCTATCATTACTTTAGTAATATGAGTATATTGTTTTGTCTTTTTTGATATTTCTAGAAAAAAATAAGGTGAAATCAATTCATCATTATCTTCTATTCTAACTAAAGATTCATATTTTTCTATTTTGCCAGTTTTATTGTTTATAATCGGTTGATATACAGGTGTAATACTATTTGTTTCAATGGCTTCTTTTATTTTTTTAGTCCATTTTAGATTATTTTCATACTCTTTATTTAAAGATATCTCTTCTCTATATATTACTAATGATTTGTTCTCTTTTTTAGCAATTTTCAAAGCCATATCTGCTGTTTCTAGTATGTGTTCTTTCTGCTCAAATGAGATTCCAGTAGTAAAACTTAATGATAAATCTTCCTTATCAATAATTATTTTTATATCATCAAGTTTTGTTTTTATTTGTATTAATTTCTCTAGAAAATCATCCTTTGTAATATCCTTATGTAAAATTACAAATTCATCACCACTTACATGATAAATATTCATTAATTTACTACTTTTCACTTCCCAAAGTCTTTGTGAAAACTGTTTTATCACTTTATCACCAATTAGATGTCCATACAAGTCATTAATCTGTGAAAACTTATCTATATTTAAAATAGCCAAAGCAGGAGAGCTACTTTCACCTATATCTTTTATAAGTTTGTATCTACTACCTTGTCCTGTAAGAGAATCTGTATTTGCTATATTGTCAAGTTTTTGTTGCTGTTGTATTACTTGTGTTATATCGTGTCTAACTGCAATATACTCAACAATCTCATCTTTATCATCTAAAATTGGTAAAATAGTAAGATCAACCCAATAGTCACATAGTTTTCCCCTATTTTGTAAGATTCCTTTCCACACTTTTTTTGATTTAATTGTTGCCCACATGTCTTGATAAAGCGTACTAGGGTTATCTGGATGTCTAATAATACTATGTGGTCTACCAATGGACTCTTCTGCACTGTAACCAGTTAGCTTACAAAAAGCACTATTTACATAGGTAATTATTCCACTCAAATCAGACTTTGTAACAATATTTGATTCATCTAAAGCTATTTGATGACTTTTTAAAAATGCCAAAGTTCTTTGGAGTTGATATTCAGCTTGTTTTTCTTTTGTAATATCTGAATAAACAGCTACTATATGCTCATTGTCTAGTTTATAAACTGTATTTTCTCTATAACCAGATATACGTTCATCTTCATAAAATTTCAAAGGATGATTAACAGAAACGCCATCTTTATATACTTTTTTAAAGGTATCTAAAAGACCTAGTTCTACAACTCCTGGAAATATTTCTGTAACTTTTTTTCCAATAAGTTTATCTCTTGTTACTTTTTCTAACTCTTCTGCAGCTTTATTAAAATCGATAAATTCAAAGTCTTCGCCATCATCAACAACTTTATATATTGCAATACAATCCTTAATTGTATTAATAAATATATTACATAGATTAATATCTAACATTTGAATAAACCTTCATTCTCTTTTACCTTTAGTTAATTCTATCTTACTTTAGTTAATAATTCAAATCAATTCTTTTTATAAGACTAAATAATAACTTTACATTAAAAAAGAGAATAAAAATACCCAATTTAACTAAATTTTCTCTTACTTTATTTATACTACAGCTATCTTTTTTTAAAATATTACAATAGGACTAAAGATAACTCTACAAGAATTATTTTCAATCTAATTTTATAAATAAAAGAAAAAGTGCCAATTATGAAAAAAATAAAAAAACTGTGTGGGATAAAAAAAAGTGACTATGCACCCTATGAAAATGAAATAATAAGTATAGTTAAAAACCCACTTTTTATTTGCAAAAAATGCCTTCGTGTTGCACATAACAAAAAACATCTTTGCAAACCCAATGGACTGAAATAGTCTATACCTATTCTTTCTTAATCCTATTTAGGAGGTTCTCTATATAAAGTACACCAACCATTTGGACTTATAGAGCCTTCAACAATCTTACAGGTATTTGTTTTAGCTTCAAAATGCATACAATCTTTACATACTTGACCATTTTTGGGAGTATCTTGATATTTAAATTGTTTTTTAGAACCTTTTGCATGTAGTGGAGTTGTTGATAAAGTTACTAGACTAAGAAAAGCCATACTTTTAAAAAACCCTCTTCTATTTAGCAGTTTATTTAAACTTTTGATATTATCTTTAGATTCATGTTTCATTGCATATCCTTTCATTTTGCTACATTGATTCTTTTGATTATACTAACAGCTTATTCAACTCTGACCTATTTAATAGTTACAAATTCATGCTTAATTTACAATTATAGATAGATAATAGTTTATAAACCTAATTGGCTATCATATTCAATAACTTCTCCCAAGGTGCTATAAGCACTTATTTGATAAAATGCAACTCTTAAATAGTTTTAGAATCAAAACACAGTTTATTTAAAAGGTTTAATAATAATGAGTGAGCACAAAGATTTTTTACGAGTCAAAGTTGAAGAAGACTTAAAATCAGGCAAATATAAAGAAGTTATTACAAGATTTCCTCCTGAGCCAAATGGTTTTCCACATATAGGACATGCTAAATCTATCTGTATCAATTTTGGTATTGCCCGTGATTTTGGTGGTCACTGTAACCTTAGAATGGATGATACAGACCCAACTAAAGAAGATACAAAATATGTAGAAGCTCTCAAAGATGCTGTCAAATGGCTTGGCTTTGAGTGGGGTGATACAGAGTATTATACTTCTGATTACTTTCATAAACTCTACGATTATGCAGTTGAACTTATCAAAATGGGTAAAGCCTATGTAGATAGTCTAAATGAAGATGAGATTAAAGAGTACAGAGGAACAGTTACCCAAGCAGGAAAACGAAGCAAATATGCCAATCGAAGTATTGAAGAGAACTTAGACCTTTTTGAACGAATGAAAAATGGTGAATTTAAAGATGGGGAGCATATCTTAAGAGCCAAAATTGATATGTCAGCTTCAAATATGAAGATGAGAGATCCTCTTTTATATCGGATAAGACACGCGCACCACTATAGAGCAGGTGATAAATGGCATGTTTACCCAATGTATGACTTTGCTCACTGTTTATCTGATTATACAGAGGGGGTTACTCATTCTATTTGTACGCTAGAGTTTGAAAATAACCGTGAAATTTATGATTGGGTATTGGATACACTTAAGCTTACCCCTCCTAGGCCTTATCAACATGAGTTTGCAAGACTTGGTATCAACTATACTGTTATGAGTAAAAGAAAGCTTTTAGAGCTTGTAGATGGTAAGTATGTAAATGGTTGGGATGATCCAAGAATGCCAACAATTGCAGGATATAAAAGAAGAGGTTATACACCTGAGTCTATATTGAACTTTTGTGACCAAATTGGAATTGCAAAAGCCAACTCTATGGTGGATGTATCACAACTTGAATTTTGTATCAGAGATGATTTAAACCAAAAAGTACCAAGAGTAATGTGTGTACTAGAGCCTCTAAAAGTAACTATTGAAAACTATGAAGGAAGTGAAGAGATTGAGGCTTCATATTATCCACATGATGTACCCAAAGAGGGTTCAAGAAAAATACCTTTTTCAAAAGAGATTTATATAGAGCGTGAAGACTTTATGGAAAATCCTTCTAAAGAGTACAACCGCCTTACACTTGACCAACCTGTACGACTAAGACACGCTTATATTATCACATGTAAAGAAGTGATTAAAGATGCAAATGGAAATATTACGCAAATAAAAGCAGAATATAGCCCTACTTCAAAAAGTGGTTCAGATACAAGTGGTATAAAAGTAAAAAGTGCAATACAATGGGTTGATGCAAAAGAAGCAAAACAAATCCAAGTAAGACTTTATGATAGATTATATAAAAATGAAACACCTGAAGCTCTTGAAGACTTAAATCCAAACTCTTTATCAGTTATTGAAAATGCACTTGTTGAACCTGCTGTAATCACTGAAAAAAAAGATGAAAGATTTCAGTTTGAAAGACAAGGATACTTTTATACTGACCCAATTGATTACACTGATGAAAAACCAGTATTTAATAAAATAGTAGGACTAAAAGACTCTTGGGCTAAAAAAACAAAAAAAACTGAAACTGCACAAAAACTTGCTCCCAAACAAGAGCCGAAAAGAGAAGTAGTACATGGTGAAGCTCAAGCTTTAAATGAAGAACAAAAGGCACTATTTGATAAATATACTACGGAACTTAAACTAAATAGTGAAGTAGCAAATATCCTAGCAAGGGATAAACAACTATCCTCTTTTTATGATGAGGCATTATCCAAGCTAAATAGTCCAGTAGCAATAGCAAATATTGTAGCAAATGATGTAGCTAAAGAGCTGAAAGAAAAAGGGGTAAGTGAATTAAAATTTACAGCCCTTCAAATAGCCCAACTTATTAAAATGGTAGAAGAAGAAACTATTTCAAGTAAAATTGCAAAACAAGTATTTGAAGAGATGAGTCAAACAGGAGTTAATCCAAGCAAAATAGTTGAAGACAAAGGTCTTGTACAGATAAGTGATCCAAGCATTATCTTACCAATTATAGATGAAATCATCACAAAAAACCCAGATAATGTAGCTAAGTTTAAAGCAGGTAACACAAAACTATTAGGTTTCTTTGTAGGACAGGTATTGAAAACTACTGGTGGAAAAGCAAATCCGCAAGTAGTGAATGAACTTGTTGCAAAGCAGTTGAGTTTATAAATAAAAAAGGCTAGTTTGAACACTAGCTTTTTTATAAAATATTATCTATATCTTCTTTTATTTTTTTAAATATATCATTTGAAGCTATGTCTTTGTTTTTCTTAATGAACTCTTCCAAACCTGAACTCTTTACTGGAATTTTTTTAGTGAACTTAACAATATCTTCATCTATAGGCATCCCTCCTATTTTTGTTTGCATCAATTCAATATAAAAAGTGCCCTCTTTTAAAGAAAATTTTGCATAGTTATAATAGACCTTTGACTCTTTATTGATTGTAGTAAAATCAATTGTTTCTGCTCTTAAAGAGGTATAATCCATCTTCCCTTTTTCAAAAAGCTGTGTAAAAATAAAATAAGGTAATATATTTGGATTTATGTTTTGTTCAGCTGTTTTTATATTTGTTTGCTTAACAAATATATCTTCAATAAGTTTTACATAATAGTTTGGATTTAGTGTTCCAACACTTTTTAATACTTCACTATTTATATACTCGTATATCCAATATGGATTCTTTTTTATAAACTCTTTTAGTTCAATTAATTGTAAATCTAATGATTTCTTTTCTTGCATCTTTTCTCCATATAATCTAAACTTTATCAATAGCTATTGACTCTTTAATAAGTGCTGATACTTTTTTTAAGCTTAAAAAAATAAATATAAAATCTATTTTTTCAACTCTTTAATAACTTGATAAGCTTGGTTTATCTCTTGTGTTTTTGCAGTAGCTTCTTCCATATAAGTTTCATCCTTATCTTGTGAACTTATAATATCAGGATGGTATTCTCGAATAAGTTTTCTATATGCTTTTTTTATTGTGTTCATATCATCACTTTGTTTAACACCTAAAATCTTATAGGCCTCTTCAGCACCCATAGTTTGCTGTTTGTTTTTCATCATATTTTCAAATTTATTTATAATAGCTTCATATTCTTCAGAAGAGATATTTAACTCAATCATGATTTGGCGTAAAACTTTATCTTCATCTTCACCTATACCACTATCTATAAATGCAAGCTGTATTAAAAAACTCATAAATTGTTTTCTTTTAAGTCTAGATCTTCCAAGTGATTTATCAAAAGCTTGTGCAAGCTCTTTTGTATCATCATCTTTTTGTTTTTCTTCGTTGAAAATCTCTTTCATAATAGCTCTAGCTTTTTGTTTTTCATCAAAAACTTTTGAGATATCATCAAACATCATACCAATAAGCTGAGCTTCTAACTCTTGTACTCGACCATCAGCCTTAGCTACTTTTGCAACCAAAGAGATAAAAAGTCCTAACTCACTTTTTTTGAATAACTCTTTAGAAGTAATTAGTTTGTTCAATTTTCTTCTAACATAAAACTTATATAGTTTAAATGCCACATATAAGGCAACAATAACACCAAGAGTTATAAAAATATTTTCTATAAATACATAATAAAATATCACAAGAAATATTGCTAAATATATCCATTTCTTTAAATTAATCATTTTTATCCATTTTAATAGCTTAAATTTTATTTATCAGTAAAAAATTATATCTTTTTTATCTTGTGTAGTCTTTTATCTTTAGAATTTATAGCATTTAATTTATCAATTCTTACTATTATATTTTAAAACCAAGTTTTTGCAATGAGTTCATAAGAGTGAATTCTTTTTTGTGGATTATGAATCCATGAGTTTATCATTATTTCACTAGCACCCGTTCTTTGTACAAGATTTTCTAGCTTCTCTTTTACAAGTTCTGGTGTTCCCCAGATGGATTCTCTTAGCTTTTGAGTTATAGCTTTTTTTTCCCAATCCTCCCATAACTCATCCATATTTTGTGTTGGTTTAGGTATAAGTCTCTCATCACCTCTTTGAAGGTAAAGAAATTTTTGGATTTCAGTAGTAGCTAAATATCTGGCTTCTTCATTTGTCTTGGCACATATGGCATTGATGCAGATTATGATATAGGGTTCTTTTAGTTGTTTTGAGGGTTTGAAGTTTGATTTATAAACATCTATTGCATCCATCATAGCATCTGGCGCAAAGTGCGAAGCAAAAGCAAAAGGTAAACCTTTTTGTCCAGCTAAACTTGCACTAAATGTACTTGAACCCAATAGCCAAATAGGTACTTCAAGTCCATATCCCGGTACTGCTTTTATAGCATTTTTGCCACCTTCATTGGATAAAAGATATTGTAAATGGTTTAACATAACAGGAAAATCTGAACCATCATTCTTATCTTTTCGTAAAGCCATAGCTGTTCTTTGGTCAGTGCCTGGTGCTCTTCCCAATCCTAGGTCTATTCTATTTGGATACATTGACTCTAAGGTACCAAACTGCTCAGCAATAACTAAAGGAGTATGATTTGGCAACATTATCCCACCTGAGCCAATTCTGATTTTTTTTGTTCTTGCTCCAATATGACTCAAAATCACAGATGTAGCTGCACTTGCGATACTACTAAAATTATGATGCTCTGCAATCCAATATCGCTCAAAACCAAACTCTTCAACAGCTTGGGCTAGTTTTGTACTATTTTCAATAGCTTCACTTATAGTATATCCTTCACAAATAGGAACTAAGTCAAGTACAGATAAAGGGATTTGTTTTTTCATATGAGCCTCTAATTTTTTTACTTTTTCAAGTATACAAGAAAAAACTAAATTGAAATATAATAATAAAAACCACTCATTTACTTTAAAATTTGTCATATGTGAAGAAATAATAAATAGTTTTAATTCTAAACACAAAATCTTACAACTTGTAATAATTTTAAATATCATCATTTTTTAATGGTACAATTATCTCAAAAGACTAAAAAATATAGAGGATAAAACATGGATGGTAAAATGATAGTAACTTATAAAATACTGTGTAAAAATGACTTCAACTTAGAACTCACACTGGAAAAACTATTTGCAAATGAAAAGATAGCAAAAACAATAAAAAGTGAATTTGCAAAAGGGATTAGAAATATTGATATTTTCACAAAAGAAAGTGATGCTAAAATAAAAATAGAGACCCAAAAAGAGCTATATCAATTTGAAGTGGATAAGAATGACTTTGCAGATTTAATAACACTAAGTGAAGAAGATGCAAAGAAAAGAAATCTTACAAAAAAAGATTGTGCTGACGTAGAACTTGTGAATATAGAAACTATAGATTAAACTATTTAAAGCTATTATTGGGTAATTATTTAAGAAAAAGGGGTATAAACTATGAGAGTATTTTTAGCATTGGTATTTTTAGCTATTTTTGCACTTGGAGATTTTAAAGGACTTACTCCTCAAATACTTCAAGATAAAATTGATAAAAATATAGTACTTATTGATATCAGAACTCCTCCTGAGTGGAAAGAACTAGGAATTGTCCCAACAAGTAAAAAAATTATGTTCTTTGATGAAAAGGGAAAGTATGATGTTCAAGGTTGGCTTAATGAGTTTTCAAAATATGTAAAAGATAAAAATCAAGCTTTTGTTCTAATTTGTAGGTCTGGAAATAGAACAAGTTTAGTTGGTGAATTTTTATCTAAACAAATGGGATATAAAAATGTCTTTCATTTACAAGATGGTATTAAATCATGGATAAAAGAAAATAGAAAAATACAAAAAAATTAAAATACCAATAAATACATATGACTTGAGGAGATTTGTTTTTTGAAAGATATAAAAGTTCAAGGGATGTTTCTTGCAGCATTGGGAGTGTTTATCATAAGCTTTGATGCTCTTTTGGTAAGACTTGCTGCTGTTGATGCATCTGTTATCTCTTTTTATAGAGGTCTTTTTATGGGAATAAGTATGCTGATTCTTTGGAGACGAAGTAGCAGTAAGTCTTGGATTCCTGTCAATAAAATAGAGTTTATGAATTTTTCTTTATTGGTCATACTCTCTGCTTTGGGAACTTGTCTTTTTGTCTTTTCTGTAAAATATACAGCTGCTGCAAATACCGTTGTACTTTTAGCAACCTCCTCTTTCTTTGCAGCTATATTTAGTTATCTATTACTAAAAGAGAAAATCAAAAAACAGACAGTTATTGCAATAGTAGTCTCTTTTTTAGGTGTATTTATTGTCTTTGGAAACTCCTTTACATTTACAGGAAACTACATAGGAGATTTACTTGGTGTAGCTTTGGCTATAACTATGGGTATGGAACTTACTTTATTTAGAAAGTATGGACACTTTCCTACGATGCTTGTCATCTCGCTTAGTGGTTTTCTTGTTGCAGCTGTTATGTTTGTCTTTAGTGATAAGCTTTTAGATATCTCTTTAGAATCACTATTTTGGTTAAGTATTATGGGCTTTGTTCAGATTCCATTAGCTATGTATTTTATTTTTATTTCAACAAAATATATAACATCAGCAGAAGTGAGTCTTTTTACTACCATAGAAACAACAATGGCACCAATCTGGCTATGGCTTTTTCTTAGTGAGATTCCACCAAAAATGACAATTATAGGTGGTACCTTAGTAATATTTGCAATATTTATAAATGCACTACCAAGTATAATAAAAAAAAGAAATAAAACTCATTAGAATTGTACCTTTTCTTTTTTATCTACTCAATACTATTTATAATAATTAGATATACTATTGCAAAACTTTGATAATAAGGGATAAAATGAGAAAATATAATGTCTAGTGAAATGATACTTGCTTCATTGTCAAAAGTGTGGCACATAATACCAATAGTGATTTTTATTATATTGTTTAAAAAATTCATGGATAGTAAAGGTAAAAAATACAAAATAAATATAAATGAAGAGCATGAAAAAAAAGGCTTAACATTAGAATTACGTACAATAGAAAAATACGAAAAACTAGGCTATAAAGTAATCTATGATAAAACAAAAGATGATGAAAAAGCACAAGGTGTAGATATAGTTTGTAATAAAGACAATCAAACATTCCTAATAAAATGCAACAATAACTCCAAACCAAAATCAATCACAGCAGAAGATATAAAAACATTTCATAAAAATGCAATCACATATGTAAAAACAAATAATTTAGAAGAAAAAGATGTAAAGTTTAGATATGTAATACACTATGAAGATGCACTAGATAAATCTGCAAGACTCATCCTAAAAGATGATTATTATAATTGTAGGTATGTGATTGTTTAAACATTTAGAATACTAAAAAAAAGACCCAAGTCAATAATAAAAATTCATAAATAGATTTTAGGTTCTTTCTTCTTCATTCCAGAGTTTATAAAGATTTTTTGCATCATCTATTTCTCCTTGTGAAGCCTTTCTTCTACAAGACAAATACCCTTTTGAACCATCACAACTTTGAAAAGGATATACCGTTGCAAATACCCAGTAGTATCCGCCAGATTTAGTTGCATTTTTTACATAACCTGTCCATATATCTCCTGCTTCTACCGTGTCCCATAAAGACTTAAAAGCCTTTTTAGGCATATCTTTATGTCTTACGATACTGTGCGGTTTTCCCATTAACTCTTTTAATGTATATTCTGCTACTTTACAAAAATCATCATTTGCAAATCTAATATTTCCTTTTATATCAGTTTCACTAACTAAAAAAGCACTTTCATCTAAAACTGTTTCTTGTTCTGCTGGCATATTTTGCTCCTTAGTTAAATTTTTTATTTTTTGCATCATTTACAAGTCTATTTGCCATACTTGATACGTCAGTCGCAATTGATTTTACTTGATTTGCTTCACTTGCATTTTCTTGAGTTACTTTATCTAGCATACTAACTGCATCATTTATTTGTTCTATTCCCGTCATCTGTTCTTTACTTGCAGAACTAACATCTTCTATTATGTTAATTGTTTTAGAAATATGAGTATTTAACTCTTCATATCCTTTAATCATTTCATCAGAGATTTTTTTACCACCCATTGCTTTACTATTAGCATTTTCTACAAGTTCTTTAATCTCATTAGCCGCTTCAGCTGATCTAGTAGCAAGATTTCTTACTTCTTGAGCAACAACTGCAAACCCTTTTCCTGCTTCACCAGCAGTTGCTGCTTCTACTGCTGCATTTAGTGATAGAATATTTGTTTGAAAAGCTATTTGATCAATAATATTTATAGATTCATTAATAGCTGTAACCTCTTCATTAATATCATCCATTGATGATGCTGTTTTAGTTGCTAAGTCTTGTCCTGTAATAACTGACGTTCTAACAGTTTGACCCAATGTTGCCATTTTCAATGCATTATCTGCATTGTTTCTAGTGATTGATGTAATTTCTTCAACTGCTGCAGCTGTTTCTTCTAAGGAAGCAGCTTGCTCGTTAGCTTTATTGGCTAAATTGTCCATTGATACTGTTAATTTATACGAATTATCTTCAAGTGTTTGTCCATTTGAAAGATTAGCTTTTGCATTATGACTTAATGATTCTCCAAGTTTATTAACTCCTGACATAATCGCAAGCATTTCTCCATCTAAGTTATTATCAATTGAAACTTTACTTGTATAATCTTCTTTTGAATATTGTTCTATGTTATTCATTAAATCTTTTATATTAACCTCTGTAATATCTAAGGTTTTATTTAAAGTATCTCTTAATGCTTTAATCATAAAGTTTGTAGAATCAGCATGAATTCTACATTTATAATGTCCTTTAGACATTTTATCTAGTGTTAAAACAGTTTCCCCCAATACTTTCATATCTTCTTTTCTCATAGCATCAAATTTATCAACATATTCATTTAATTCTCTAAGTATCATTCCTATTTCATCATTTTTCATATACTTTGCTTTTTCGATCCTATTAACTCTCATAAAAGCAAAGTTCATAATCTCGTCCATATATTTTTTAAATCTGTCAATTCCACCAGTAATTCTTTTCATTGCTGCAAAATTTGTATAAGCAATTATCAGTCCAAATAATATATTTACAACAATAATCGATGTAAATTCAGAATGAGTTAATATTGCTACTGTTGTAATAGTTGCAAATCCTATTTGTGCTATTAACATATTAAAAAAAAGTTTTAATCTTGTTGGTATATTATTAAACATTGTCATTTTCCTATTTGATTATTAATTGTCTCGTAAGTACGTATATAACGTGACTATTGTAATTTAAATATTCCTAATTTTACTAAAAATATGCTAAATTTCTTATGAATAACTATTCATAAAATAAAGTGTTAAAAAGTAAATTAATCTATTTTTTGTAGAAATATCATAAATAAGTGAATAAAGCAAATTAAATATTTAAATAGGCTTTAAAGTATGCATCTCTTGAAAAGCTAAAGCTTTCCACTCCATACTTTCTTTAATGTAAAGAAAGTAAGCAAAGAAAACTCAACGGCTTCGAAGCCGATGGTTCCCTCACTTATTATTTTTATCTTTTCTGATTGGTAAAACTCGCTTATTAAAACTTGTGTTTAACAACTTTTAAACACTTAAACAGTTACCAACCTTGTTTAAAAAAGAGAAAAATAAACATTCGGCTTCTGCAGATGTTGAAGGGATAGGGAAAGATTATTTGATTACTAAAATAAATTTAGGAATAGATTTTTAATTAGTATAATGTTACTAAATTTTTAAATTGGTAAATCATATGGACGTTCATAATTCTTATTATAATAAATTTCTTTATCTATTCTTATCTCATATTCATTTAATGAATAAAAAATGCACTTATATACAAAATCTCCACTTTTTTTGTAAAGTTCTAAAAAACAAAAAAATATTATGATTAAAATATAAAATTTAAGATTAAAGTCTTGAACAAAAATAATATCCAATTCACTTCTTTTAAAAGTAAATAAATAAGTATTAAATGCCCATAACAATGCAAATATTGTTCTTAAAAATATAAATCTACTTATATACCTTTGATACGAAAGTGTAATATTATCTCTTAATTTATTTAAAAATTTAGTACTTGGATTTATTTTAATTAACTCTTTCATTACTGAATTAATATCTGTAGAATTTATGCCAAAATTATATAATGAACCAGGGGTTGAAAAAATAGAATTAAATATAAAATAACCAATAATAAAACTTATAAGAATAAAATAAACTACTTCTTTACTTGTTTCAATTGATTCTAAATAGTAAGAATTAGTTAAAAATAAAATAATTAAAATTGTTGTAGTATTTAATAAGCTTAGCTCTTTAAAAAAGAGTTTAAATCCTTTTAATATCATAATTATAGGATATAAAAAAATTCTCCATGTTTCTCTTAAATGTCTTTTCCTCCCAAACAATAAATATGACTCTACAACATTAATAAAATCATCTGAAACTTTAAATAACATTTATTTACCTCACAATTTTTAATATATAATTATATCAAATCATTTTAATAAATGATATTTTTTAGGAAGTACAAGGCAAAGGTTTTCTTTTGTGAAGGAGTTACCGTCTGATAATGACTGAATAAAATAAAATCTTTAACGCAGTAATTTCAAAAAAGATTATTTAGTAAAATGATTTATTTTTGATAAAAAATAGAAGTGGCTCCGGCACCTGGATTCGAACCAGGGACCAAATGATTAACAGTCATCTACTCTACCACTGAGCTATGCCGGAACTTGTATATAAAAGATATTTAAAAAGAAGTTTGATGGCTCCGGCACCTGGATTCGAACCAGGGACCAAATGATTAACAGTCATCTACTCTACCACTGAGCTATGCCGGAATCTTTCTTCTCTTTAAATGGAGTGGAAGTATAGTAAAATTTGTTTTTATTGTCAAGGAAATTTTATAGGAATTAGCAAATTTTATAGAAATTTAAGCCTGCACTATCTACTAATGAAATTTTATTTAACTCAATCAACTTTTGCAACTCTATTTTACTGTTTTCGTCAAACATATTATCAATATCTTCTAAGGTTAAGGGTCTTCTCTCAAGTAATGATAATATCTCATCATTTGTATAAGAATTTAGCTGTTTTGGTCTGTTTTTAAATGCAATATTTACATTTATATTTTCAAATCTTTTTGCAATACTTTCCAAAGTCTCAAAACTTACTGGCTTGACCTCATAAGCTGGTGGTCTATCAATAGTACCAATATCTACTCTATGTGGATTTATCTTTTTTACAGCTTCATAAAGCAATTCTATTTCACTATCTTTATCATTTAAATCTTTTACAAATAGTATCTCTAATACAAAACTTTTTGTACTTTTACTTCTAAAGCTTATCATTGACTCTACTATTTTTTCTATGTCAATATTTTTATGGATTCTATCTAGTTTTTTAAAGCACTTTTGGCTTACACAGTCTAAAGATAATTTAACTGTATCAAATTTTAGTAGTGCATCAAAAATCTCTTGATTGTAAATAGTACTTCCATTTGATAGTATCAAAGTTTTTGCATCTTTTTTGATTTTATTAATTTTTGTAATTAGTTCGTCTAGTTTTGGATAAAGGGTTGGTTCACCATTTGCAGTGATTGTTATCATATCAATTTTAGGATACTTTTTAAAGGAGTTTTCAATAGCCTCTAAGACTTCATCTACACTTGGGTAGGTGTTCATCTTATCTACAGTTTTTGCAGGCTTTAATTCGCAGTATAAGCAGTCAAAGTTACACTGTTTTGTATCAGGGGATAAATCTACTCCCAAAGAGATACCAAATCTCCTTGAAGGAATAGGACCGAAAATTATGTTTGACACTATTTTTTACTAACTCTTTGGCACTCTTTTACAAAATGAATTGCATTTTCAACTGGAACATCAGGTAAAATCCCATGACCTAAGTTAAAGATATGACCTTCACCTTGCATAGTCTTTTGAATAGCTTCAACACACATAGTAGTAGCTTCTTTTGAGTACAATCTACAAGGTTCCATATTACCTTGAAGAACATATTTATCCCCAAGTTTTTCTTTTGCAAGTGCCATTGGAGTTCCCCAATCTACACCAAATACATCAAAGTTTCCATAAACTTTATCTAAAAATGCTGGAATTCCTTTAGGGAACATGATAATAGGTATATGTGGGTATTTTTCTTTTAAATACTCAGCTATTTCTACCATATATTTCCAAGAAAACTCATCATATTTACCTGGCTCAATAGCAGCTGCCCATGAATCAAATATTTGAACAACATCTGCTCCGGCTTTGATTTGATTTTCCATATATAGTTTTACTATATCAGTTACTTTTCTTAAAATCTTATGTAGAAGTTCAGGATTTGAGTACATCATTTTTTTACAAATATTATATGTCTTTGTTCCTTGTCCTTCTATCATATAAGTTGCAAGAGTCCAAGGAGCACCAGTAAAACCAATAAGTGCTTTATCTTCTGGCAACTTTTGTTTTAATAACTTGATAGTATCATATACATAAGTTAATTTATCAGCAGCTTGACTTCCACCAAGTAAAGCATCAACATCAGCTTCGCTTTTAATAGGGTCTTTAAAAATAGGACCTTCACCTTTAATAAACTCTAAGTGCATACCCATTTCATTTGGAATAACTAAAATATCACTAAACAAAATAGCTGCATCAACTCCAACTATATCAAGTGGCTGTATAGTTACTTCAGCTGCTAATTCTGGATTATGGCATAGGTTTAAAAAGTTTCCAGCTTGAGCTCGCACTTTCATATACTCTGGTAAGTATCTTCCGGCTTGTCTCATCATCCATACAGGAGTGTAAGGTGTGGGTTTTCTAAAACATGCATCTACAAATATTTTTGACATTATTAACGTTCCTTTAGTAATCTATTTCTTTCCAACTTTTCCTAAAAAGAAAAGTCCAACTGACAGTGCAGTAACTGCAAGTGCAAAATATAGCATCTCTAGTGCACCATCATATTTCGTATGTAAAACTCTTTGAAAAAAGTTTACAACTAAAACCATAACAATAACTTTTGCTATTTTATCTTTTAGTTGGTCTAGGGTTGTGATTGATAAAATTTTTGAATCATCTTTTGCAACTTGTGAATGATCAATTGGAGAAATAAACAGTTCATATACACCAAAAGAAAATATTAACATAACAACAGCTATCAAATATAAATCAACTGCCCCTATAATACCACTTACAATATCTTCATGAAAGTGTTCTGGATGTGCATTTGTAACAATAGTATCAAATGCATATGCAGCTACACCATAAATATCCATACTTGCAACCACAAAAAGAACAAAAGCTCCTATGAGTCCAAAAATAACTGCCGAAAGAACAAGGAACCTTGTCTTCCACATGGCAGCCTCAAAAAGCCTTTCAATCATTAGATATCGTTCTCCAACTCAATCCATTTAAGTGCTATTCTAACAGAGTTAGTTGCAGCCCCTACTCTTACTTGGTCAGCAACATTAAAGTAGTGAACCATGTTTGTAGAATAGATATCTTTTCTGATTCTTCCTACATATGTAATATCAGTATCAGTTGAAATAATTGGCATAGGGTACGCGTTGTTTTCAAGGTCATCTATTACTTCTACGTTTTCAAATTTTTCTAAAGCTTCTCGCACTTCATTTACATCAACTTCAACACCATCATTAAATGTAACAGTGATTGATTCTGAGTGGCTTCTTAGAACTGGAACTCTTACACAAGTAGCTGCTATTTGCATATCTTTATGTAATATTTTTTGAGTCTCTTTTACCATCTTCATCTCTTCTTTAGTGAAGCCATTATCTTGTGCTACATCTATTTGAGGAATTACATTTAAAGCAATTTGATGAGCAAAAGCCTCTTTTGCTGATTCATCAAGTTTAAAAGCAAAGAAGTCTTGCATTTGCGTTACAAGTTCTTCCATACCTTTTTTACCAGATCCAGAAACAGCTTGATATGTAGATACATCAACTCTTTTGATTCCATAAAGTTCATCAAGTGGTTTTAAAGATAGTACCATTTGAATAGTAGAACAATTTGGATTTGCAATAATTCCTGATTGTTTCCATAAGGCTATATCTTCTGGATTTACTTCTGGTACAACTAAAGGTATAGTTGGATCCATTCTAAAGTGACTTGTGTTATCAATAACTACAGCACCTGCTTCAACAGCATATTTTGCAAATTTTTCAGATATAGAACCACCTGCACTAAAAAAAGCAATATCTACTTCATTTTCTTCGAAACAAGTTTCAGTTAGCTCTAAAACACTTATCTCTTTATTTTTATACTCAATAGTACTACCTAAACTTCTTGCACTTGCTAAGGGAACTATTTTATTAACAGGGAAATCATATGCTTCCATCACTCTAAACAGTTCTTCACCAACTGCACCAGTAGCACCAACTACTGCTACATTAAATCTTCTCATTTCTAATCCTCTCCTAAAGTATTATCTTTTTCAGCTGTATTATCTTCTGGTTTATCTTTTAGATTAAATTCATCTAAATTGATACCATCCATAGTATCAGCACTTTCAATATCTAACTCATCGTCATCTTCTTTTGGACATTTGGCAATAGATACAACTTTATCTTTTGCATCAACATTTACAATGATAACACCAGAAGTATTTCTTCCAGCTTTTCTAATTGTTTGCATATCCACTCTAATCATTTTACCAATAGAAGTTAAAATCATCAAGTCTTGTGCTTCATCAACTAACACAGCACCTACAACACTACCAGTTTTTGCACTTAATTTCATAGAAATCACACCACTTCCAGCTCTGTTTGTCTCTCTATATTCTTCTACAGTTGTTCGTTTACCAATACCTTTTTGAGATACTGTTAACAACTCTTGTTCAATATTATCAACAACATTTGCATCAACTACGAAGTCAGTATCATGTTTAAACTTGATACCTCTTACACCTCTTGTACTTCTACCTTGTTCTCTTGTTTTTTCAATATCAAATCTAATACATTGACCTAAGCTTGTGAAAACCATCAAGTATTGTGATTCAACAGTTGTGATTTTTGCTGTTACAATTTCATCTGCATCATCAAGAACAATTGCTCTTACACCATTGCTTCTAATATTTGAGAACTCTTTTAATGATGTTCTTTTAACAACACCATTTCTTGTAAAGAATGCCAATGATTTTGACTCATCAAAGTCTGATGTTGGAATTATTTCCATAATTTTTTCATCAGATCGTAAATTGATCAAGTTAACAACTGCTTTACCTTTAGCTGTTCTACTTCCTTCTGGGATTCTATAAACTTTCAACCAGTATAACTGCCCCATATTTGTAACAAACATCAAGGTATCGTGAGTATTTGTTACAAAGAATCTTTCAATAAAGTCATCATCGTGAGTAGTAACTGCAACTTTACCTTTACCACCTCGTCTTTGTTTTTCATAAGATTTAATTGGTACTCTTTTTACATAACCATTATGAGTAATTGTAACTACCATTGGCTCATTTGGAATTAAATCTTCAATATCAATCTCATCATAAGAGTCTTCAATATCAGTTAATCTTTTAGATGAGTATTTTTCTCTTATTTCAGTTAACTCTTCTTTGATTATTTCTACTAATCTTTCTTCTGATTTTAAGATTGCTTCAAGTTCTGCAATTAGAGTCATCAATTCTTGATATTCAGCTTCTAATTTATCTCTTTGAAGACCTGTAAGTCTTCCTAGTCTCATATCTAAAATAGCTTGTGACTGAATTGCACTTAATCCAAATCTCTCTTCTAATTTACCTTTAGCATCAGCATCATTTGAACTTGCTCTGATGATTTTTACTACTTCATCTATATTGTCAAGGGCTATTTTTAAACCTTCTAAAATGTGAGCTCTAGCTTTTGCTTTTTCTAAATCAAATATAGTTCTTCTAATAATTACTGTTTTTCTATGTGAAATAAATACATTCAGTAGCTGTGGTAATGTAAATACCTTTGGCTCTTTATTATGTACAGCTAAAAGAATAATCCCAAATGTAGTCTCCATAGGTGTAGACTTGTATAAGTTATTCATAACTATTTCACTCATGGCATCTTTTTTAAGTTCAATTACAACTCTAATACCATCTCTATCTGATTCATCTCTAACTTCTGAGATACCTTCTATTTGCTTATCTTTAGTAAGATTTGCAATAAGTTCAATAAGTCTTGCTTTATTTACTTGATAAGGCAATTCATCAAGTACAATAATCTCTTTTTTCCCTCTAGTTTCAATATGGTGTTTAGCTCTAATTCTAACTCTTCCACGTCCTGTATTATATGCATCGATTATACCTCGTCTTCCAAAGATAGTTCCACCTGTTGGGAAATCAGGACCTTGGATAAACTCCATTAACTCATCAGCTGTTGCTTCTGGGTTATCAAGAATATGCATTGTTGCATCTAGAAGTTCATTTAGATTATGAGGAGGAATTTTTGTAGCCATACCAACTGCGATACCTTCAGAACCATTCATAAGTAATGTAGGAACTCTTGTAGGTAAAACTGATGGCTCTTTTATAGTGTCATCATAGTTCATTGTAAAGTTAACAGTATCCTTATCAATATCTTTTAAAATATCTTCAGAGATTTTTGTAAATCTTGATTCTGTATATCTCATAGCAGCTGCACTATCACCATCTACTGAACCGAAGTTTCCTTGTCCATCAATAAGTGGCTCTCTCATAGAGAAATTCTGTGCCATTCTTACAAGTGCATCATAAACTGAAGTATCACCATGAGGGTGATACTTACCTATAACATCCCCAACTATCCTTGCAGATTTTTTATATGGGGCACGTGCGCTCATATTTAAGTCATGCATTGCAAATAGTATTCTTCTGTGTACTGGCTTCAATCCATCTTTAGCATCTGGTAAAGCTCGACCAATAATTACACTCATCGAGTAGTCTAAGTATGAAGACTTTACGGAATCTTCGATATTTATATCTATAATATCTTGATTTTCAAAAAGGTTTTCCATTGATATTGCCTTGTTATAAAATTTAGATATTTTATCTAAATTTTACTTAGTATTAGTGAATAAAAAAGGGGGAAAGTATAAAACTCTCCCCCTTGTATGAATTTAATCTAATTTTTATAAATTATTATCTTTTTTATACTTTATAATAACGTCATAAATCTCATCTTTTAGTCTAAGTTTTTCTTTCTTTTTATTTTCAATTTCAAATTGATCCGAATGAGCTTTTTCTAGCTTTGTAATCTCTTCATCTAAAGCATTATGTTTATCAAAAAGACTGTGAAAGTGGCTATCACTGCTCTTTAGTTGAGTTATTATTTCTCTGTGTTCATGAAACATCTCTTTTCCTTGTTTTTAAATTATTTTTATTATAACACTTAAGTTCTATAGTCTGCATTAATTTCAATATATTTATAACCTAAATCACATCCATACGCAGTAAATTTTTCACTTCCAAGGCCTATGTCACAAATGATTTTAAACTCTTTATTTTGTAATACTTTTCCAGCATCTTCTTCGCATTTTTCATCAAATACAATTTCACCTTTATTAAACACAACTACATTATTATAAGAGATAACTAGGGTATTTTCATCACACTCTATTCTACTAGCTCCTATGGTTGATGCTATACGTCCAAAGTTTGGATCTTCACCAAATAGTGCTGTTTTAACTAATAATGAGTTTGATAAGGCTTTTGCTGCTTTCATTGCATCTTCTTTTGATAGGGCATTAATAACTTCAAAAGCAACACTCTTTTTAGCACCTTCACCATCAGCAACCATCAGCATAGCCATATCATGCATTACTAACTTTAAAGCCTCTTTAAATGCTTCTTTATCATAGGCATTTGATTTTCCATTTGCTAGTACTAAAACAGTATCATTTGTAGAAGTATCTCCATCAACAGAGATTGCATTGAAAGTTGTTTGGCTAGCTTCAGTTAAAGCTTCTTGAATAGCCTCTTGTGAAACTTTAGCATCAGTACAGATAAAACATAACATTGTTGCAAGATTTGGATTAATCATTCCTGCACCTTTTGCAACTGCTCCTATTTTAAAACTAGAGCCATCTTCAAGTTTTACTTCGTACATACAAGTTTTAGCATAAGCATCTGTTGTCATAATAGCTTGACTTAAACTCTCACCATTTTTACTTGTTAAATCAAACTTGTTTGCTCCATCAACTATTTTTTGTATTGGAAGTCTATTTCCAATAACACCAGTTGAACTCATAATTGGATTTTTTATATCAAAATTTAGTGAGCTAAAAATAGTATCAATATCATCAATACCTTTTTGTCCAGTTAGTGCATTTGCATTTTTAGAGTTTATTAAAACAAAATTTGTTTTAAAATCAGCCGAATATCTTTGATAATGTTTTAAAGGTGCTGCTTGAAATTTATTATTTGTAAATACAGCTCCAACATCACATAAAGTATCACTATAGATAAAACCTATATCTTTTTTATTGTTTGGTTTTAATCCAGCTGAAATACCATCACAATAGAAACCGTCAATTTGGTCTATAAAACCTTTTATTGGAAAAATCGAAAACATTAGCTACAACACTCCTCTGGTACAACTTTTTGATTTATTAAAATTTTTGCTTTTGCAATACCTTTTTGATTACCCACTAAAAGCAATTTACAATCACCTTCAATAACTGTTGAACCTTTAGGCATTTGAATAAATCTTCCTCTTTTTTCTGTAATACCTATCACAGAAACCTTATATCTATCTCTTAAATGGATATCTTTTAACTGTCTTGTCACTAACCATGAGCTTTGACGTACTTGTACTTCTTCCATATCAATAGGAGTGTCAGGCTTATATAAAAACTCTTCAAGTACATTTTCCATATCAGGACGTACTGCCATAGCTGAAACTCTTTTTGCCATAAGAGATGGAGGAGCTACAACTTTATCTGCTCCAAGTTTTTTAAGTCTCTCTTTATCATGCTGAGTTTCTGCATTTGAGATAATTAAAAATGGCTTATTTCTTCCTAACTCTTTTTCATAAAGTCTCACAGATGCAATAAGTGTAATATTGTCAGAGATATTTCTAGCTAATGTAATAACACCCTTTGCAGATGATAAGTGAGACTTTAAAAAAGCTCTTTCAGTAAAAGCTTCCTCACATACATAATATGGGTAGTTATACTCTTTTGCTATCTCTTCGATATCTTCTCTTGGATCAACCACTACAAAAGGCACATGATTCTCTCTAAATTGTCTAGCTAGCTGAATTGTATATTCATTATGATGAAATATAACAAAATGTCTACGAAGTCTTGCAATTTTATAAAGCATATTTCTTTCCTTATATAGTTCAATCAGGTTACCTTTTACAATTGCATCAATAAGTACAGCAATTGAAAGAGTAAACAAAGCAAACCCAAAAATAATAAGTGTAACGGTAAAAAACCTACCTGCATCAGAAATTGGTGCAATCTCTCCAAAACCAACTGTTGTAAAAGTAATACCTGTTTGATAAATAGCATCTAGAATTGGAAAATCATCTATAAGTACATATCCAACTGTACCAATCATCATTAATAATTGTACTAGTACTAAAGGTACTCTAAATGGTTTTAATTGTTGATATATTAAAGGGTTAAGGTCATATTCTGGCTTTGTAGTTCTTAATTCCCAGCCGAGGGATTTTTTTAAATTACGAAAGATGCTCATAGAAGCACTTTATTTTAGTGCCTCGATTATGAGTTTTTCTTAAGAGTTCTTAACTCTTTTGCTGATATTTTAATTTTTTGTGTAGTACCATCATCTAAAGTAACTCTTACAGTTCTTAAATTTGGTAAAAATCTTCTTTTTGTTCTGTTTTTAGCATGACTTACGTTGTTTCCAGCCATAGGTCCTTTTCCAGATATTGCACATCTTCTTGACATTATTTTTCCTTCTGTTTTCAAAATATCTGCGAATTATATCTTTTTTATCTTAAGTTTAATTTAAATATCAGAAAGTATTTCTTCTAATCTTTTAAACTGGATATCAAATAAAAATTCATCTGCTGTTTCTTTGTTTGTTTTCTTTATATTTTTTAGTTCATCTTTGTTTGATAAGATTGCCTCAACTTTAAACTGCATTGATCTGTCAGTTGGTGAATCCATAGTCGAAAATATATCAATCACTTCTCTTGAAGCACTATTTGCACTTACAAAAACTGCTGTTTTATAAAACATCGCTTTTATAACGTTTGAAGAGAAACTTTTTATATATGTTGGCAAAATATAAATATCAGCTGCACTATATAACAAATCTACATTTTGATAATCTTCTAAAAGTATCACTTTATTATCTAAGTTGTATTTTGTAAACTTAAACTTAAGTGTGTAGATTTGTTTTGCATCTCCTGCAATAATTGCTTTAAAATTATTTGAACTAAGTGTTGCAATTATATTTAAAAACTCCATTACTCCATTTTTTATCAAGTTTTTTGCATGAAAAAGTATGATTTTATCTTTTTTATTAAGATTTAGTTCATGAGTTAAAATCTCTTTTGATTCTTTTGGTTTTAGATATGTTGAAGTTATTGTGGGGTAAATAACCTCTATTTTTTCATTTGTAATATTGCAAGCTTTTATCATATCTTGTTTCATAGTATATGAATTAGCAATTGTCTTTTTAGAGTTTTCAACTAACTCAATCGACTCTTCATCTAACACTCCACTGTGAAAATAAATATCAGGATAAGTTTTTGTCTTAAAAGTTAATTTATCTAAAATATTTTGTTTTTTGTATGTTCTTATATTTTCTTTTTTTAGAAGTTCATCTACAAGTACATTTTTTGATTTGAAACAAATTGATAAGTTCTTATTCATTTATTGCCTTTTTATCAAACTCTTCTTTTTTCTTATTTAACCAAACTGTTATATCAGTTCTATATTTATAAAAATTTTTTATAGTTAATAATCCAGAAATTTCTTTTTCTTTAGAAAACAAGTCATCAATTACTTTTTTGCCATAAAAATGTTTAAAATAACTACCCACATTATCAAATACCAGAAATGCTTTACTTGCCGTTATTAGTCTTTTACTCTTTAAGTAAAAGTAAACAAAGAACGTTATTGGAAGAAAAGCGAATATAAATTCGTAGCTATTAAAGAGCATTTTTATCTTTTTAATTAAATCATTTTATTTTTTAACATTAATAGCTAAAAACATTAACATTATTATTGGAATAACAAAATTTGGTCCCCAAATAGTGCCAATTCCCTGTTGCATTAATAGTAACGAAGCTGAAAATGATAGTGCAATATGTTTATTAAAACTCATACCAAGTTTAAATACATTAAAAATATAAATTATGACTAAAAATAAAAAAATAAAAAAACCAATAATACCTAAAGAAAATAGTACCTCAACGAATGAATTATGAGGGTGACTAAAGCCCAAAACACCACTCTTATATACATTATTTGCACCTTCTAATCCATATCCAAAAAATGTATTATCTTTTAGAAGTAAATCCATATAAACTATCCATCCATCAAATCTGCTTGATGTATGAAATTGTATATTATCAATAGTACTTCCACTTATGTATAAAACTAAGGTTGTTGAAGTAATTAAAAGTAAAAAGACAATTAAAACATTCTTTTTAGTATAAGCTTTTTTTATAAAGAAATCATACCCTAAGTAAATAAAAATACCTATAGCCATAGTAATAATTGCAGTTCTTCCTTGAGCAACAAAAACTCCAATAATAATAAGAAGAAAAAGTATTAAGTTAATATTAGTTTTATTTCTAAAATAAAAATTAATCAAAAAAGGAATACAAATAGCTAATAAATTTTGTTTTGAATGGAATCTCCAGTCATCATATTCAACCATTGAAAAAGTTTTAATGCTATGATAAATATCAATATTAATTAAAAAACTAAGAAATAATATACATGAAAGAAAAGATACTGAATAAAATAAAACTTTTTCAAATAAGATGTAATTTATATTTGAAAACTCACTATTTTTAAATATAAAGTTAATTATATATACAAACGCAAATAAAATTAATAATAATTTTATATTACTATTATAATTAATTGTTGGATTTAATAAATTAATAATCAAAGCTGAAAAATAAAATATAATTACAGCAATTAAAAACTTTAATTTTTTATACTCTATAATTATAAGAGATTTATTTCTGAAAGAATAGATAATAAATAAAATCAATATAAATACAAGAGCTATATTAAACATTGCTCTTGATGTATAATCAAAAGGTATTAAAAGCCCCAGAAATATTACAATATATTTTTCATAATTAATATTATTTTTTACTAAATAGGTACTCAATATCAATCCTTTATATCAATTATTTAAAAGAGGCAATAACAATTATTCCACCTTTTGTAAAAAAAGTTTCATTATAAAACAATTTCCTAATTAATCTATAAAGGGGAATACTTTTAAGCTTTCTAACCCACATTCTTTTCTCTTTTGATGCTTTATCATAAGTCTTCAATTGTTCAACTTTAAATCCTGAATCAAACAAAACCTTTAAAATAGTATAAGGGGTAAACCAATATCTATGATCAGTATTAATTACTTCAATATTCTTAGCTGCCATATTAAAAACTCTATGATTAAAAGCATTAGGAACAGTTATTACAATTTTATTTATATTCTCTTTATGAGAATCTCGTAATTTTGTTAAAAAATCTACAGGTGAGCCAATATGTTCAAGAACATCAGGTAGTAGTAAATAATCAAATTTTTTATTTTCTAATATTTCATTCTTTTTAGTAATATCTATTGAATGAACGTCAAAACCATATTTACTACCTAATATTTTAATTTCTTCTTCTTTAATATCAACTCCAATACACTTATTAGAGTTTTCATCGAGTATTTTATGTAACCATTTATTTTTACTAATCTTTTTTTCAATGCTCTCTATATTATGATCTACACAACCTACATGAATAATATCCTTATCAACAACTAAATTTTCAAGGAAATCAATTTTACTTAGATATAAAAAGTCACTTTCCTCTAAATTTAATTTAAAGTCTAAAGAATTTAAATAGTTATTGCCATTTAAGAAACCTGTATCCTTATTATTTATTCTCAATAGAAGTCCTTTTAGTTTTTAACTTAGATTTTAAAAAATTTTCAATTTTCCAAAATACAAACTTTGTAAAATCAGAAATACTTCTTCCTCTCATCGTACGCCTATTGAAAATTTTAATATTTTTAGTTAGATTATCACTCTTATTGTTTTTTTCAACTATATTATTTATCATTTCTAATAAATTATATTTGTGAATTAATAATTCTCTAGCTTCTGTTATAAATTCAAGCCTTTTTTCATATTCACCTGGAGTATTTATAATCGTTTTGATTTTTTCAATGGAACTGTCAAAATCATCTAAATCAATTAAAATAATACTGTCTTTTGGAAAATAATCAAGTATGTTTGGACAGCCATAATATATAGGGAGACAATAGGCTAAAAATGCATCTGCTATTTTTTCTGTCCAGACATCTTTACCTATATGATTTTCAATACAAACGTGAAATTTAAAGTTATCTAAAGCTTCAACTTTTGTATCAATTGGTTTATACCCCCAACCAAATCTTGCAATCTCAGGAATTTCTCTTTGAAGTTTTAAGGTGAAATTATATCTTTTCTTGTGCAAGGTATGTCCTTGTTGCTTATTTGAACATACAGTAGAAATATTTTTATTCTTATTAGGAATATCCATATTAATAATATCATCATAATTCTTTCCATACATCCAAACATTGCCAGTTTGGCTTCTTAGTGCTCTTTTATGAGGTAAGATTTTTTCATCTTGATTTGTTATAAGATATTTAAATTGAGAAGCAAAGTTTTTTCCATATCTAGTTATAGTACTAGGTTCAGTAGTTACCAATATTGTATTTTCTATAGAACAAGCTAGTTCTTCATAACTTTTTTTTAAAGCCCTTGGAATATCATCAATTATAACTAACCAATCATAATTCCTTTCAAAACTGTTAAATATAAACTCACAAACTCCTAATTTTCCACTATTATGAATTGTTTGATTTAAAAAACCTAATATATCTTTGTCAACACTTCCACGAGATACTAGTTTTACCCTAATATTATTTTTCATTATTATCCATTTTATAAATATTCTTCAATTTTTGACAAACCTTCTTTTATACTAATATTTTTATATACTTCTTCCTTTATATCCAGCATATTTGAAGTTAAAGGATTTGAATCTTTAAAATAAGTTTTATCAAAAACTACTGTAGACCAGGGGCCAAAGGGTGATGATCTCATCCAGTTTGTAGCACCAAATAATCCTATTGTTGGAGTTTTACTAACAGCAGAAATATGCATTGCAGCAGAGTCAGTCGAAACAGTTAAAAATGCTTTTTTTATGATATCTTTTAGTTCTTTTAAATTAGTTTTACCAGCAAGATTTTTAGATTTACTATTGATATTATTTGAAATTTCTTCAATATATGAAAATTCACTCTTGTCCCCTATTAAAATAAATGGTAAATTATATTTTTCATATAAATAGTCAGTGATTTCTATCCATTTATCCATTGGTAAACGCTTTGATTCCCATTTTTTACTTGATCCACAATTTAAAACAATATATGTTTTTTCTTTTTTTATAAAATCAAGCTTAATTTCATTTAATAATTTTGAATCTTTTAAAATCAATTTAAAGATCTGAAATGTTGAATTAGTATAAACATCTACGTTAGAATTATTATAAATTTTCCCATTTAAAAATTTAGATATTAACCTAGATCTGTCATTACATTGAAAATCAATAATAACATCAAATTTTCTTTTTCTAATATCTAAAATTACTTTTAAAACAGATAAAATTGACTTGTTTTTTAAAATAATAAAATCTTCATACTCATCATCAAAATATGCTTTTCCAAGAGGACTAGTAATTATAGTAGGTTTGTATTTTAAAAATTTTAATATAGGTGTTAAAGAAGCTAAATCCCCAAGAGCACTAAATCTAATTACAGCTATTTTCAATTTTTATAACCTTCTCATAATAATCTAAATATTTTACTACAACATTTTTTAATAAGAGTTCTTGTTGATATTTAATCTTAACTTTTCCAAATTCTTTATAATAATAATCTATATTCTCCATTATTTCAGTTATTTTCTTTGAAATTTCAAAATTTTCAATCAATAAACTTTGTGGTAATAAATCTCTACATCCACTAACTTTTGTAGAAATAAAAAGTTTTGCATAAAAGATAGATTCAATCATAACTATACTAAAACCTTCACTAATTGAACTCATTACTACCATATCTGAACTTTTTATTAAACTAGGAATATCCTCTCTAAAACCTAGTAAGTTAACTTTGTCCTCTAACTTTAAATCTTTTACTAATTTTTTTAGTTCCGAATATTCTTCGCCATACCCCACTATTTCTAATTTACACTCTTTTTTTATATTTGAGAAATCTTTTATTAATTTATCAAACCCTTTTATTTTATCTAATCTACCAATTGCTCTTATGGTAAAAATTTCATTCTTTTTAGATTCTTCTAACAATACAGGCTTAATACCATTATAAATAATTTTTACATTGTCTTTTAAAATTGACTTTGCAACATCATCAGAAACTGCAGTTACATACTTGATTTTATTAAATATTTTACCTTTTCTAGGATTATGCTTTGTTGCTATATGTATTATATTTAATATTTTATTTAATCTAAAAAAAATTTCTGTTGATTTTGCAAAATGAGTATGTACAATGTCAAAATTATTTTTTCTGAATATATTATACAATTCAATATATAACAAAGGGTTAGTTCTACTATCTTTTGATTTATATTCTATAACATTAATCTTATTATTAATTCTATTCAAATACTTTGAGCCCACAGGAATTAAAATAGTAGTTATACCTTCAGTATTTTCTACTATTTCATTAACTAGGTCAATATAAAATTCACCTCTGCCTAATCCTTTAGATGCAATAAAATGACAGATATTCAACATATTATAAAAATTATTCATTTATAAACTTAATTTTATCATAAGAGTCAATGATTGCAATTAATTTATTTCCTGTTTTAATTATTGCTTGTATATCTCTTGGTGCTATATATCCAATTGCTCCAATTAATCCAAATCTTTTTTTATTTGACACCTCTATTTTCCTTAATAACCTTTTTATAAATATTGATAGTTTCATTAACCATTGTTTCAAGTGTAAATTCTTTTGGTATTGTATCAATAACAGAATTTAATTTATTATTCTTAAGTTCCAATATTTTTTTAGATAATTCAAGTTCATCTTTAACATTTATAACAGCACCATTAACTTTATCTACAATAATATTATTAAGACCTTCATAAGAAGTTACAATTACTGGTGTATTTAATGCTAAAGATTCCACTATCGTTCGACCAATATTACCCATTTTAAGTGAGATATTAATAACAATATCACTCAAGAAATATATTTCTGCAATTTTTGATTGACTACCAGTAAAAATTATATTCTTTTCTACATTTAAATCTTTTGCTAATTTTTTTAATGAATCTAAATAATCACTTTTATCTTCTCTTGCTCCACCTACTATTAATCCAACAATATTTGGAATATCATTTTTAGATAATGCAATTGATTTAATAAAAGTTTCATAATCTTTTAACCACGTAATTCTACCGACAGAGTTCACAATATATTTATCATCTAAATTATGTAAATCTTTAAATTCTTTTATAAAGTTAAGATCAATATTATTAGGATTAAATTTATTTAAATCAACACCCCTTTGAATAACATGAAATTTTTCAGAATTTAAATTATAATTTTTAACAATATAGTCTTTAACAACTTCACTAACACAAATAACTTTGTCACCTAAGGTCATTATTTTACTGTATTTATTTATACTATTAAGCCCATGTACTGTCGTTACAAAATTAATACCTAATCTCTTGTTAGCTAAGTAAGCTATCCACGCAGGTACTCTACTTCTTGCATGTAAAATATCTGGATTTATATCTTTTAGTATTTTTCTTAATTTATTAACTCTTGAAGGTAAAGTAAATATGTTTTTTGAACAAGTATCAAATTTAATATGTGTACCTCCATCTTTTACAATTTGATCAACTAATTTTCCACCATTACTTATTACAACTGATTCAATACCTTGTTTTACATATTCACGATTAAGTTCCATTGTTCCTCTTTCAACTCCACCTTCATTGAGTTCTGGGATTAATTGAACAACTTTCAAATATTAACCTTATTTAAATAAATCATATAATCAAATCTACCTTTTATATTCAAAATATTCTTTGCAAGTCTATGAAATTTTGTATTTTTCTTTTCACTTTGAAGATATATTATATGCAAATTTGCATTACTATTTGCTTTTGCTTCACTTAACATTGATGTTGAATCAATACTTATAAAAAGTTCATCACATATTTCTATGAAATCTGGTATTGGATTTATACTAGAATTTTTAGAATAAATCACTTCATAATCAAATTTATAGTTTTCTAATAATTTATCAATTTCTAGGGGAGTACGTCTTGATGTTGTAACATATTTTAAATAATTTGGATACTTTTTAAAAATATTATCTAAACTAATCTTTATTTCATTAACTTCCATATTAAAAATAGTATTATTTCCACCAAGTACTATTCCTAGCGACTTTTTATCACTTCTTTTTATTAAACCTTTAGGAGTATTTATAGAAAGGTTCAAAGGCAATTTTATTATATTCTTTTTTTCTGGTGAACTATCATGCTCTAAGGCTAAAATATAATCAAAATCACTATATCTAAAACCTCTTGGAATCATAATTGCTATTGATTTAATATTTAAAATTTGAGCAAAATATTTATTTGAATAATATGTCCAAGAACCAGTTGAAACAACTGCTTTATAAATATTTTTTTCTATTTTACTTATACTAAAAAGATTTATGTATATATTAAAAAAGTCCAAAATATAAGAAAAGATTTTTTTTGTTTTATTTAATTTTTTTATTTCTAAAATATCATAGGAAAGATTTTTTAATTTACAAAAGGCAATTGACTGATTTAAATGACCTATTTTCCCATCTGATATAATAAGTACTTTTTTTTTATTCATAAATTTCTCTAAAATGCATTTTAAATCTTTTATGAGCCCAAAACCATTGTTTTGGATCTTCTAAAATTATTTTACTTAAGATGTCTGCTTGAAGTTGCGTGGAGTTTTTAATATCTTCTTGCTCATTTTCTGTTTTTATAGGTTTAATAGGTTCATAAATTTTAATTTTATATTTGTCTTTATCCTCATTAAAAATTGCAACAGGTAAAATATATGCATTAAATTTTCTAGCTAAAATAGCTGGAGTTGTAGTTTGGTTTGCTTTTTTATTTAAAAAACTCACTTCGATACCATCTCTATCATTTATATTTTGATCAACAATAAGTGAAATAACTTTATTATTCATTAACGCTTTTATAAGTTTTTTTAAAGCTAAAGCGCGATAGATAATTGTTGCACCTGATTTTTCTCTACTTTTTTTTATAAAAGCATCAATCTTTTTAAAATTTGATTCTCTTGCAACTTGAATAAGAGGCGTGATAAATTTATTTATTCCATAGCTCAAAACTTCGATATTCCCATAATGAGCAGAAACAAGGATAATCTTTTTTTCTTCTCTCAAAAGATTATCAAAAATTTCCCTATTTTCAAAAGTAATTTTTTTTCTCATTTCATCTTCTGTAACATTTAAATGTTCAATTTGAGATTGAATCCATAAAAGCATATTATAATATGAATATTTTTGAATTTTTTGAATTTCTTCTTTTAACATTTTTTTGTCAAAAACTAAATCTAAATTAGCTTTTATTATTTTATTAGTCTTTTTAGCAAAAAAATAAACCAATTTTGATAGAAAAAAGAAAAATCTCTTTCTTAAAAATCTAGGTAAAATTGCTAAGAACTTGATAATTGTAATTAGTATAAAATATAAAATATTTTCTTTCATATGTTACTTTATCTTAACTTTAATAATTTTAGGCATTTGCAATTTATCTAATTCACTTTTAACTAAATAAATATCTTCTTGCATTTCAATGTGTAGTTTACTATTTTTTAATTTATACTCTACTTTTGGAGAAGAGAGGTCTTGGTTTATTAGAAGATTTAAAGAGATCATAAAAGATAACCATTCCATTATTTCAAGGGAAGGAAGAAGTAACTCATACTTATGAATATCAGCTTGCAATGGCAGTGATTTTTTTGAAAACTTTATAATATGTGCAACTATTATTCTAGAACTATGTGAAATATCATAATTCAAACCATTTAATATAAAATCTGCTGTGTTATCATTTCCTTTATAAAAGTTAAGGCTATTTCCTATTGAGTGTAATTTAGAGGCAATTACAAGCAGGGTTCTGTATTTATCATCTAAATTGTGAAGTGGTTTTAGGGCATCAAATATTTTTGAGGCATTAGAACCATTGTATGAACTTATTTTACCATCAACTTCAAATCTATCCAATAGACTTCTTACACTTACATTAAAATTACTTGGAAACTTACAATTTGAGTTTCTTAATAAATCAGTTAAATAAACACCTTCTCTTACCCCTGCACCAGATGTAATTACTTGCTGGGTATTTAACTCATCTAAAATAGTACTAAAAATAAATGTTCCCTCTTTGATAGTATCAAATCTCTCTTTTTTTACGCCAATTATTTTTAAACTGTTGTTATTCTTTGCATTAATTATAGAATTAAAGATATAGTTGTTTATAGCAACATTATAAGTAAACCCATGTAATACATCTAGGGGATAGTTACTTTTTTTCATAACTACTTTACTTAAAGCTCTTATACTACCTCCAATACCTATTACTGTACTTGGTATCTCATAACCACAAGCCTTTAGATCTTCTAGTTTATTTAGTATATATTTGTGTGCACCTTGAATATCACCTTTATTAAAGAATAACTCACTTAATCTTACTGTTCCTATATCTAAAGATATAACATGCTCAATATTTCTATTTTTTACTATTGCAAACTCAGTTGAACCACCACCAATATCAACTGTAACAAAATCATCACAATCTATAAGATTTAAAGCTGCTACTCCACCATAATAAGCCTCTTTAGACCCATCAATTACTTTAATATCAAGACCTAGTTCATTTTTTACTTTATTTACAAAAATTTTAGAGTTGGGGGCATCTCTCATAGCAGAGGTTGCTACGCAGAATATTTTTCTAGATTTTAAAGATTTTGAAATACTTAAAAATGATTTTAAAGCATTGAATGCTCTTTGCATAGGAACTTCTTGCAAGTTACCATTATTTTCATAAGAACCTTCAGAAATCTTTACTCTAGCTTTTGTTTCATTTACAAGGTGAAAGGAGAATCGGCTGCTTTTTTCCATTACAACCATACGCATTGAGTTAGACCCAATGTCTATAACAGTTGTAACTTTAGCCATTTGTTATACCTCTTCTTCCTCTAACTGTTTAAACTTGAATCTTAATTCTTCCATTGTTTCTTGGTTGTCAGGGTCAACTATAATACAATCAACTGGACAAACTTCAACACATGCAGGTTCTTCATAATGACCAACACATTCTGTACATCTGTCTGAATCAATTACATATATTGGATCACCCTCTTCGATTGCTGTATTAGGACACTCTTCTCTACACGCATCGCATGCAATACACTCATCAGTTATAATTAAAGACATAGTAACATTCCTACTTTTTTAAAATTAAATTATGGAGTTATAACCTAATATTTATTAATAATTTCTTTAATTACGACAATTTTTAAAACAGTTTTGAGAATAATAAGAAATTTAAAGAGTTTTAAAGGTTTGGGAGTATTTATTTAGTATATGAGAGTATTAAATACTCTCATATTTTATGCAAGACTTGAAACGATAACTTTTGCAGCTTCTCTACCATCAAGTGATGCAGTTACTGCTAAATGGGCACCTCTTTGACAATCACCACCCGCAAATACTTTTTTGTTTGATGTTACATAATTACTTGTATCTACACCACCCCAAGAATTAGTATTTACACCTAATTCATTGAAGAATGAAGGAACTTCTGGTTTAAAACCTAAGGCAAGTATAATTACATCAGCATCTTCAAAATATTCACTACCTTCATTGATAACTACTTTTTGTCTTCCTGATTCATCAGGTTCACTCATAGTAGTAGTTAATAGCTCAACTTTAACAGCTTTTCCATCTTCAACTACAAAAGATTTAGGTGATACGTTAAACAGATATTCTACACCCTCTTCTTTTGCATTTACAACCTCTTTTTTAGATCCAGGCATATTTGCTTCATCTCTTCTATAAAGACATTTAACAGTTTTTGCCCCTTCTCTAACAGAAGTTCTCACACAGTCCATAGCAGTATCACCACCACCAATAACTACAACATTTTTATCAGTTACATCAATAAAGCTATCAGTTGTATTTCCAAAGTTTCTTTTTTGAATGGCTGTTAAAAAATCCATAGCCAAATGTACATTTGAAGATTTTTCACCTTCAATACCTATATAGTTTCCTAAAGTTGCTCCAACTCCTAAATAAATTGCATCAAACTCTTTTTCTAAATCTTTTGCAGCTTTATCTTTTCCAATTTCACAATTTAAGTGTAGTTTCATACCAGCACTAATTAGCCAATCAACTCTTCTTTGAACTGCATTTTTGTCAAGTTTAAAACCTGGAATTCCATATGTTAAAAGACCACCTGCTCTATCAGATCTTTCAAACATTTCTACACCAATACCTCTTCTTAAAAGAAAAGTTGCTGCAGATATTCCACTAGGTCCTGAACCAATTATTGCTACTTTTTTAGTACTTGTAACACCTGGATATTTTGGCTCCATTCCTTTATCAAATGCTGTTTCACTAATATAAGTTTCAATAGCCCCAATAGAAATAGCTCCATGGCCAGTATTTAAAGAACATGCACCTTCACATAAAACATCTTGAGGACATATCTTTCCTAAAATTTCTGGAAAAGGAGAAGTTTCATTTGAAATTGCAAATGCTAAGTCTAAGTTTTTAGTTGCAGTTTGTTTTAACCATGCAGGAATATAATTTCCTAAAGGACATCCTGTATGACAATATGGATCTCCACATTGCATACATCTATCTGCTTGCTCTCTAGCTTTAGTTTTTTCAAAAACTTCATATATCTCACCAAAATCTTTTAATCTTTGTAAAACATCTCTTTTTTCAGGATTAATTCTTTCAAATTTTGTAAAGTTTAACATCTTAATCTCCCTTATCCGGATCTAATGGTAGCACTGTCATATTTTTTGGTTTTACTAACCAAAAGTTTCTTATCTCTGCTCTATAGTTCTCTAAAATAAATTGAGTTCTCTCAGATTCAGTTTCGTTTTCATAATCCATTAATAATCTTTTTAAATATAATCTTTCTCGCTCTGTATCATCAGTATCAATTCTAACAGCTTCAATTAACTCTTGATTCATTTTATCTACAAAAGCTTTTTGTGGATCATATACAAATGCTAATCCACCTGTCATACCAGCACCAAAGTTGATACCCGTATCACCTAATATAACTACAATACCACCAGTCATATATTCACAAGCATTATCCCCTGTTCCTTCTACAACTGCAATACATCCTGAGTTTCTAACTGCAAATCTCTCACCAGCAGCAGCTCTAACATAAAGCTTACCACCAGTTGCACCATATAAACATGTATTTCCTGCACCTGCAAATTCTGGACCTTGATGTGGAGTATTTACTATAATTTTTCCACCATTCATACCTTTACCAACATAATCATTTGCTGCACCGTAAAGATTTAAGTTCATACCTTTTGATAATAAAGCTCCAAATGACTGCCCTGCAATTCCTGTAAGTTCAAAATTAATAGAGTTTTCAGGTAAACCTTTATCTCCATAATATTTCGCTATTTCACCAGAAATCAAAGTACCAAATGATCTATTTAAATTACAAATGTTCTCTTTAATTTTTATTGGCATTTTAGGATTTTCTATTGTTCTATGAACTTTTTTAAGTAGTTCTTTTTCAAACTCATTTTTATCATATGGCTCATTCTTATCTTTTTGACAAGTATCAATACCATCGATTCTTCTTAAAACATTTTGGAAGTCAAATTTTTGTGCAAATTCATCATCAATAACTTTCAATAAATCACTTCTACCAACAATTTCTTCAACTGACTTATAACCCAATGTCGCAAGTATATTTCTTATATCTTCAGCTATAAATGTAAAGTAAGAGATAAGTCTTTCAACTGTACCTGTAAAGTGTGTTCTTAAGTCTTCATCTTGAGTAGCAACCCCAACAGAACATTTATTTGTGTGACATATTCTTAAAATCTTACAACCAAGAAGAGTAAGAGCTGCTGTTCCAAAACCATATGACTCAGCACCTAACATTGCAGCTTTTACAACATCAAGACCAGTTTTTAAACCACCATCAGTTTGTACATGTACTGACTCTCTTAAATGGTTAGCTTTTAATGCATTGTGAGCTTCTGAAAGCCCCATCTCCCAAGGATTACCTGTATGCTTAATAGATGTAAGAGGAGCAGCTCCTGTTCCACCATCGGCACCAGAGATTACAATTCTATCTGCATATGCTTTAGCAACACCCGCAGCAATTGTTCCAACACCTATAGTTGATACTAATTTAACTGTGATTTTTGCTTCTGGATTAATTTGTTTTAAATCAAAAATTAATTGAGCTAAATCTTCAATAGAATAAATATCATGATGTGGGGGAGGTGAAATAAGTGTAACACCTGCTACTGTATGTCGTAAAGAGGCAATTAGCGGAGTTACCTTATGACCTGGAAGTTGTCCACCTTCACCTGGTTTTGCACCTTGTGCAACTTTAATTTGAATCTCTTCAGCAGATCTTAAATAACCTGGTGTTACACCAAATCTTCCAGAAGCTACTTGTTTGATTTTAGAGTTTTTGATTGTTCCAAATCTTTTTTGATCTTCACCACCCTCACCTGAGTTACTCATACCACCAATTGTATTCATAGCAGTTGCCATAGCTTCATGAGCTTCAGGAGATATAGAACCTAAAGACATAGCTGCAGTTGCAAACCTTTTAAATACATCTTTTAAAGGCTCAACTTCACTAATGTCAATTGACTTTTTGTCTGAATTAAATTCAAAGAAATCTCTAATGAATTTTTTATCTCTTTTATTTACCAATTCCCTTAATGTATCAAAATCAGTAATCTCTTCTTTTTCACTTGCTTGTTTATTGTGCATAGCTATTGCAGTAGCAGGACCATAATCATGATATTCCCCACCATTGATATACTTATAAAATCCACCTAAGTTTAATGGAAACATATAAGTATCATCATAATATGCATTAAAGTGAACTTTTTCAATTCTCTCTTCAATATCATCATATGTAAGACCACATAAGTCTGAATGACTTCCATGGAAACAATCATTAATGACTTCATCACTTAAACCAATTACATCAAATAGTGTTGAATTTCTATATGAAGCTATTGTACAAATACCCATCTTTGACATGATTTTTAACAATCCTGCATTTACAGATTTTTGAGTATTTTTAAGTAATCTTTGCATCTCATATTTTGTAATTTCTCTTCTACCAAAAAGTGAAATAACAGAAGCATACATCATGTATGGATAAATAGCAGTAACACCATAAGCAATAAGAACTGCTGCCATATGAGCATCATAAACTTCACCCGTTACAGCTACAATTGATACTTGATGTCTAATTCCTACTTCTAAAAGTCTTCTATTTAAATATCCAACTGCCATAGCTGCTGGAATAATTTTATTATCTTTAGTACCTTTTCTATCATCTAAAATTACTACAGAAGTATCATCTTCATTTACTGATTTAATAACTTTTAATGCTAAAGCTTCTAATGATGCTTTTAAATCTTTTTTAAATACTGTTGAGAAAACCTTATTTTTATAATAAGAGTTATATCTAGGATTTGTGTTATCACCAAAAGATCTTAACACATCATATTTCTCTTTCATTAAAATAGGACTTGCTACTTTCAATCTTTTTGCATATTCTGGCTTTTCATCTAAAATATTATGAATAGGTCCAAATCCTGTCTCTAAAGACATCACAACTTTTTCTCTATAAGGGTCAATTGGAGGATTTGTTACTTGTGCAAACTTTTGTCTAAAATAATCAGTAAAATTTCTATTTACATTTGAAAAACATGCCATTGGAGTATCATCACCCATAGATCCAACTGGCTCTTTTCCATCAATTGCCATTGGTTCAATTACTTGGTCTAATACTTCATATGTAATATTAAAATATTTTTGTTTTGTCTCTAACTCTTTAACTTTATAGTCTGTTGTATCTAAGAAAGATTCATCAATGTACTCTTGTAAATACTCCATATCTTTAGTTAACCATTGAACATAGTTTTGAGAAGATTTTAGATAATCATTAATATCATCCTCTTTTAAAACTTTTCCATGATTTAAATCTAATCCAATCATTTGACCTGATTGTAATCTACCTCGCTCTAAGATATTATTTTCATCAATTTCCAATGTCCCATACTCAGAAGTAATATACATTTTATGACTTTTTGTAATCACATATTTTGCTGGTCTTAATCCATTTCTATCAATTAAACACCCAATATGTCTACCATCAGTCAATGAAACAGCAGCTGGTCCATCCCAAGCTTCCATTGCAGTAGATACATACTCATAAAATGCTCTTAAATCTGAATCCATTTGTGGTGCATTTTGCCAAGGTGCAGGAACCAATGAACGTGCAGCTTTGAAAAAATCAACCCCATTTGCAATTAAAAATTCAAACATATTATCTAAAGATGCAGAATCCGATGAACCAATTTGTAAAATAGGCAGTATTCTTTGAATCTCTTCATCACTAAATACTTCTGATTTTATTAATTCTGATTTAACTTCAACATTAAATCTATTTGCTTCAACTGAATTAATTTCACCATTGTGAGCAATAGATCTAAAAGGTTGCGCTAATTTCCATTTTGGAAGAGTATTTGTTGAAAATCTTTGATGAAAGAGTGCAAATGATATTTGAAAATCTTCATCTCTTAAATCTATATAAAAATGCTTAATATGAGTAGGCATAATTAGCCCTTTATAAGCAATCACTTTTGATGAAAAAGTTGGAATATAAAAATCTTTTTTATCTCTTAATTTATGTTCACACTCTTTTCGTGTAAGATATAGCATAGCATCAAATCTTTTTGATGACATTAAGCTATTTGGTCGTACAAATACTTGTACGATGTTTGGTAAACTTGCTAATGCTTGTTCTCCAAGAGCCTCTGTATCAACAGGAACTTTTCTAGTTAATAATACTTTTAAATCATTTTTTTCACAAAAATCAATAAATACTTCTAACTCTGAATCTTCTTGTGCAAATATCATAGCTACCGCATAAGATTCTGGTAAATCGATTCCTTCATTAAAAGCAATCTTTCTCATAAATTTATCAGGCATAGATAATAATAAACCAGATCCATCTCCAGTTTTACCATCAGCTGCCACTGCACCTCTGTGCATCATTCGTTCTAGCGAATGGATAGCATCTTCTAAGTTACCATGACTTGGTCTATTTTTTAAATCAGCCATTAAACCAAAACCACAGTTGTCTTTAAAAGATGTTAGTAAATCTAAATTACAACCCATTATTGTCCTTTTAAAATTTTTCCATTTATATTCCATAAAAAGTGGGCTATTGTATAAAATTTTTGTTTAAAAAATGGTTAAAATAGACTTTAGAGGGCTATTACAAAGATATGTATCAACTTTTTATATATATGTATATATACAAAAAATGTGATTTTTTACAAATGCTATTTTATTGCTACGCTAACTTAAAATTTATTGAATTTATAGGATTAATTACATAACTTTTACACAACTTTTAATTATACTTTTTCTAACTACAAAAACTAAGGAGAATAAATGAAAAAATTAGTAATGGGTGCAGTTGCAACTGCAGTACTAGCAACTTCGGGATTAGCAGCTGAATATACACTTAAGTTTTCACACGTTGTAAGCCCAAATACACCAAAGGGAAAAGCAGCAGACTTTTTTGAAAAAAGATTAGAAGAGTTATCAGGTGGTAAGATTGATGTTCAAGTTTATCCATCTTCTCAACTTTATAAAGATAATGCTGTTTTAAAAGCCTTAACTTTAAACTCTGTTCAAATGGCAGCTCCATCTTTTTCTAAATTTGGTAAAATTGTTCCTCAATTAGCTCTATTTGATTTACCTTTTCTTTTTAATGATATAGATCATTTACATAGAGTTCAAGATAGTCAAGTTGGTAAAAAACTAAAAGGTTTAGTTACAGCAAAAGGGTATGTTGCCTTATCATTTTGGGATAATGGATTTAAACAATTATCTTCATCTGAAAAACCTTTAATCAAACCTGTAGATGCCCAAGGACAAAAATTCAGAATCATGTCTTCAAAAGTACTTGAAGCACAATTCCATGCAGTTGGTGCAAACCCTCAAATGATGCCTTTCTCTGAAGTTTATTCTGGTTTACAACAAGGTGTTATTGATGGTCAAGAAAATACTATTTCTAATATCTATACAAAAAAATTCCATGAAGTACAAAAATATCTAACTATTTCTAACCATGGTTATTTAGGTTATTTAGTTGTAGTTTCTAAAAAATTCTGGGAATCATTACCTTCTGAATTAAGAAAAGATGTTGCACAAGCTATGATTGAAGCAACTAAAAAAGAAAGAGAATATGCTCAAGAATTAAATGATTCACAATTTGATAAAATTAAAGAGTATGCAAAAACTACTGGTAAACTTGAAATTTTTGAGTTAACTAGTGAACAAAGAAATGCTTGGAAAAAAGCAGTTAGTAAAATTTACCCTGAATTTTATGATGAAGACTTAATTGGTAAAGACTTAATTGAAGGTGCACTTAGCACAAAATAAGAACTTTCTTTAAACTTCCATGTATCATCGGTACCCCCGATGATACATCCACTTCAAAAACCACAGAATTATAAAAAAATATTATAAATTTCTATCCAAAAATACATAACATATACACAACTTTTTATTATAATTTATGTATACTATATAAGGAGATAAAATGAAAATTACTATGAAAAGTTTAGTAAGTATTACAACTGTTACTTCTTTACTTTTATTCACAGGGTGTGGAGATAGTAAAGTAAATGATTCTAAAGATACATCAAAAGAAGAATCTACTTCATCTCAATACGTGCTTAAATTTTCACACGTTGTAAGCCCAAATACACCAAAGGGAAAAGCAGCAGACTTTTTTGAAAAAAGATTAGAAGAGTTATCAGGTGGTAAGATTGATGTTCAAGTTTATCCATCTTCTCAACTTTATAAAGATAATGCTGTTTTAAAAGCCTTAACTTTAAACTCTGTTCAAATGGCAGCTCCATCTTTTTCTAAATTTGGTAAAATTGTTCCTCAATTAGCTCTATTTGATTTACCTTTTCTTTTTAATGATATGGGACATTTACATAGAGTTCAAGATAGTCAAGTAGGAGATAAGTTAAAAGATATGATTAATGCAAAAGGTTATGTGGCGCTTAACTTTTGGGATAATCATTTTAAACAATTATCATCTTCAAAAAAACCTTTAATTAACCCAGAAGATGCAGCTGGTCAAAAATTTAGAATTATGTCCTCAAAAGTACTTGAAGAACAATTTCATGCTCTTGATGCAAATCCTCAAATGATGCCTTTCTCTGAAGTTTATTCTGGCTTACAACAAGGTGTTATTGATGCAGCTGAAAATCCAATTTCTAATATCTATACTAAAAAATTCCACGAAGTTCAAAAATATCTAACTATTTCAAATCATGGTTATTTAGGTTATTTAGTAGTTATGTCTAAGAAATTCTGGGAATCATTACCTGAAGATTTACAAAAAGATGTTGTTCAGGCAATGAATGAAGCAACCCAAAAAGAAAGAATCTGGGCTCAAGAATTAAATGATGAGCAATTTGCCTTAATCAAAGATTATGCAAAAAGTACTGGTAAACTTGAAGTTTTCGAGTTAACACCTGAACAAAGAGCTGCTTGGAAAAAAGCTGTTAGTAAAATCTATCCTAAGTTTTATGATAATAATTTAATTGGAAAAGATTTAATTAACGGTGCTCTTAATACAAAATAAGGGGAGATACAATGATAAAACTTTTAAGTAAAATTATCGGCCATGTTAACCAAAAGATTGCAGCTTTTGGTATAGCAGCAGGGGTTGTTATAGCATTTACTAATGTTGTAGCAAGATATGTTTTTGATGCATCATTAACTTGGGCTACAGAACTTACAATTTTTCTATTTTTATGGAGTGTTTTTTTTGGAGCCGCATATTGTTTCAAAAAAGATGCACACATTGCAGTTACTATTGTATTAGATAATGTGCCTTCAAAAATTGCTAAAGTAATGTTAATACTTTCACATACTGTAACGTTTGCATTTCTAGTAGCTGTTTCATATTATGGAGTTCTATATATTACTGAGGTAATTATTCCTTTAGATGAAAGATCTATTGATTTATGGAATATGCCTATGTGGATAATATATCTTGTTATTCCTATTTCATTTGCTTTTGGTGCTTTTAGAGTTGGTGAAAGAATTCATACAATTCTTTCTACAAGTCATGAAAAGATTTTAAAAGAGAGTGAAGCTGAACAAGTTTTAGCTGGTATGGGTATGGGTGCTAAAGAGAATAACGACAATGAAAATGTCAAAAATCTAAATGATATGGTTAAAGAAGTAGAAAAGAAAACAGGAGGAATGCTATGAGTGTAGCTGTATTATTTGGATTATTTTTCTTTTTAGTAATTATTGGTGCTCCAATTGCTATTTGTTTGGGGGCGGCAACATTTACAACAATGATGCTATTTACTCCAATTTCACCTATTGAGATCTCATCAATGATATTTGAAAAAGTTGAGCATTATTCACTAATGGCAATTCCTATGTTCATTTTAGCTGGTAACTTACTAAGTAAGGGAAGTGCAGCACAAAGAATTATTGAATTTGCTAAATCAATTGTTGGACATTTACCTGGTGGATTACCAATTTCTGCTATTTTTGCATCTATTATATTTGCTGCGGTTTCTGGAAGTTCTCCGGCAACAGTTGTTGCAATTGGTTCTATTATGTTTGGTGCGATTATGCAAGCAGGTTATCCTAAAAAATATGCTGTTGGTACTATTGCAACTGCTGGTTCCTTAGGTATATTAATTCCACCTTCAATTGTATTAATCGTATATGGTGTTACAGCTGAAGTATCTATTGGTAGACTTTTTATGGCAGGTGTTGTTCCTGGTATGATGCTAGGTATTATGATGATGGTTGTAACATATATTGGAGCTGTTAGATTAGGATTTAAAAGAACTGAGCCACAACCATTTAAAGTAAGATTAGCAAAAATGAAAGATGCCTCTTGGGGTCTTATGACAATTGTTATTGTTATTGGTGGTATTTATGGTGGTATCTTTACTCCTACAGAAGCTGCAGCTGTTGCTGCAATTTGGGCATTTTTTATCTCTGTGTTTGTTTACAAAGATATCAAGTTTTCAGAATTTTATACAACGGCTTTAGAATCAGCAAAAACAACTGCAATGATTATGTTTATTATTGCAAATGCAATGTTATTTGCACACTTCTTAACAATTGAAAATATTCCACAAGGAATCACGCAATTTTTAATCGATGCAAATGTTGATAAATATATGTTCTTACTTATGGTAAATGTTCTTTTAATTCTTGCTGGGTCATTTATGGAACCAAGTGCTATTATTATGATTATGGTGCCTCTATTACTTCCAGTAGCTGTTGCTCTTGGAATTGACCCTATTCACTTTGGTATTGTAATTACTATCAATATGGAGCTTGGAATGGTATCCCCACCTGTTGGGCTAAACCTATTTGTAACCTCAGGACTTACAGGGATGTCCATAAAAGATGTAATTGTCGCAGCTTTCCCTTGGACTATGACAATTTTAGCAGGACTGTTACTTGTAACTTATATACCTGAAATTGCTCTTTGGTTACCAAACTTAATGTTTGCAGGGTGATTAAACTATTAAAAATAAAAAAGGGTGATAAGAGAAATTTTATCACCCTTTTTTTATATCTAAACAGGAACACTAATCATAAATTTAGCTCCATTTTTTGTATTATGAACTTTTAATTTACCTTTCATATTTTTATCAATGATTATTTTTGACATATATAATCCAATACCCGTTCCATCGCTATCACTTTTTGTTGTAAAATAAGGTTCAAATATTTTACTTTTTGGAGTTACTATAATACCACCTGCGTTGTCTTCTACATATAAAATAATATTATTTTCATGTTTTTCTGCAAATATTTTTATTAAAGGATTTTCAATATTGTTTTGAATCAAAATATCTTTTGCATTTGAGATTATATTTAATAATACTTGTTCATACTCATTTATGTAAGTGTTTAATTTTAAATTTCCATCAATACTTACCACTACTTTTATGTTATTAAACTCTAAAGCTGAAGATATTATGGTCATAACAGACTTTACTGCATCTATTAAATAAACTTCTTCTTTATCTTTTCTAGGTAAAAAAAAGTTTCTAAAATCATCTATTGTATGTGACATGTAGTTTATTACTATTTCTGCTTCTTTTGATTTTTTATCCATAGATTCTTTATCTAGTTTTTCCATACTATGTTTAAATTTTATATTCATCAAAATTGATGATAGTTCAGATAAGGGTTGTCTCCATTGGTGAGCAATATTTGATATCATCTCACCTAAAGCTATAAGTCTTGATTTTTGTACTAGCAACTGTTCTTGTTCCCTGTTTCTATCAATCTCTTCTGAAACTCTTTTTTCTAAAGTCTCATTTAACTCAATTAAGGCATCTGATTTTGCTTTTACAGCTAATCGGTACTCTTTAAAAAACTCATCAATTTTTTCACTTAATAAAATAGTTAAAACTATACCAATTGATAAAAATAGTATAAATAAAAATACTGTTTGAATAGTCTGTGTTTTTACTTTTCTTTTTAAATCCTCTTTTTTTATTGCAATATCCTTTTCAATATCATCAATATAAACACCCACGGCAATAACCCAATTCCAATTAGGATAGAGTTTAAAATATGAGAGTTTTTGATTTACTTGAGGAGATAAATATTTTTTATATGCATATTGGGTAAAAGACTCACCCTTAGTTCTAATATCTTTCAAAAATTCTTCTCTAAACTTTTTTCCATTTGCATCTTTATAATTTGTAGAGATTACCGTACCTACCAAGTCTAGCCGGTTTGCATTAACTAGAAGTTTTGCAAACTTATCACCACCATTCATATCCAAAATTTCATAAACAAAGATATAGTTACCCCTAGAGGTTTCAAAAGATATATTATTTAAAAGTCGTATTGTTTCACTTTTTAATTCTTCTTCACTACTACCACTTTTGGTGGCATTATATTTTATGATATCAGTTACAACATCTATTTGTTTTTTCAAAAGTGCTTTTTGATTAGAATAGTAGTCATTTACAAACTTATTTAGCTCTATTTCAAAGTCTGAATAAGTATTTTTTACGTAAAAATATGATATAAGTGATATCATAGTTATCATAATTACTATGAAAACATATATGATTATTTTGGATATATTTTTTTCGGTTACTAAAGGCAAGTTAACTCCATTTATAATAATTATATATTTTAACATATCTTTTATTACAAGGTATCCCATGGATTATACTCTAGTAAATCAACTAAGAAGTTTCACCCTACTTTATGCAGAAGATGAAACAGGTATTCAAAATAATATTTTTGAAATTCTTGATTGTATGTTCAAAGACATATACTTAGCTAAAGATGGAGAAGAAGCTTATAAATTATATTTAGAAAAAAAACCTGACTTAATAATTACTGATATTAAAATGCCTAAAATGAATGGGCTTGAATTAGTTAAAAAGATAAGAGAAACAAATCCAAAGGTGCGAGTTATAATAACTTCAGCACACACTGACTTGGATTATTTATTAGATGCCACTGAACTTCACTTAGTAAAATATATAGTAAAACCAATAACAGAAGAGAAACTAACCCTTGCTTTTAAAGCATTTATTGATAGTTTTGAAAATAGTACTGTTTTTAATCTTATTCCATCATGGATTTATGATGAAAGTAAGGCTTTAATAAAAGGTCCCAATGAAGAGTTTATTCTTACAAAAAAAGAGAATGTATTTTTGAAAATGCTTATAGTAAAGGGTCGAATTATAACATACAATGAAATAGAAAATATCCTTTGGGAAGAGACATCAGTTATGACACAAAATGCCCTAAGACTTTTTATAAAAAATTTACGAAAAAAACTTCCAAAAAATATATTAAAAAATATCCAAGGAACTGGATATCGTTTAAATATCTAATCTATTTTGTCTTACTTTTTCTAGCTCAACAAAATATGCATTACTTAAATATACAACATAAAATACCGTAGAAAAGAGTGTTATAAAAGGGATCATAGAGATAAAATATAATACTAAAGTTCTGATTCTAAATAGATTCTTTTTATTTCTGTATATCTCTTTATACTCTGAAGAACTTAGCATTGTAGATGTTATATCAAAATTCAAAAGCTTATGAAAAAAGTAATATATAGGTAAATTAAAAGCAATTATATTTACCAAAGGTATAAAGTAAAAAGGAATAAAAAGTATAAATAAAAACAACATCCCCACTAAACTTTTAACTGCCACCCAAATAGGTGAAATAATAGAACCATGAGCTTTTAAATCCATATTAGGATAATTTCTTTTTCTCAAAGTTTCTATTATCATAGGAGTCAAAAACCCAATAATAATCAAAGTTGTAAAAATAGAAAAAAATAGTATAAATAGTGTACCAATAGTAAAAAGCAAAAAGCCTGCTAACCAAGCTGTAATTGAATATTGTAAAAGAAAAGTCAAAATATTAACTATCCAAACATAATAAAATGGCGCATTAGGATCAACTGTAAACTCTTCTCCATTTTGTACTTGAATTATCACTTGATCAAGAGAAGATAAACTATAGTCTGCAAGTCCCATAAAAAAAACAATCATCACAAGTACAGTAATAAGAAGTGGAATAATAGCAATCTTCAATATGGCAGGTGTAAAAAAATCACCTAAACTCTTTTTTACTAACTCTATTTCACCCAATATAAATCCTTATTTATCAAATCTTGTTCTATATGAACATTTTTGACAAAGTTCTTCAACTACCTTGCCATTTTTAAAACCATCTTTTATATCTATAACTCTTTTTGATTTCAAAATATTTTCCAATCCATCTTCAAATACATTTCCTAAGTTTATGCAAGCATCTTTATCTAAACAACAAGGTACAACATCACCATTAGCCAATATTCCAAAGTGAGAATCTAAGCCATAACAAAAACCCTTATTAGATACAAACTCATTTTCCAAGCTTGGCCACTCAAAATAATCATCAAAATTAAAAAATATTTTTCTTGCAACTCTTATATTTTTTGGTTTTGCCACATAAAATTGATCAATATCTAAACTTATATCAAAATATTCAAAGGCCTTTTTAAAAACCTCACGATTAAACTCTTTTGCACTTTTTGCATCATCAAAATTCCAAACTCTAAGATTTATGAAAAAATCAACTTCTTTTTCTAGGGCATATTTGCAAAAATCAAAAATAGGAGTTAAATACTCATCTAAACTTTTTTTATGACTATTTCCATTGTATGAATTTACCGAAAAGTTTATTTGTCTAATTGCATCATTTGTCAAAGTTTCATATTGTTCTTCTTTTAAGTTATATCCAGTAGTTGTAAGATTTACTCTAAGGGCATATTTTTTACTAATATCTAGATACTCATTTAGGTTTGGAACAACTAAAGGGTCACCCACCACATGATAGGCAAGCTCTTTTGTAACATTTACTAACTCTTTATTTAGTAAATCAAACTTATCTAAAGGCATGGTGACATTTGGCAGGTTTTTAGGAGGACAAAATGAACATTTCAGCTTGCAAATATTTGTTATTTCTACGTGAACTTTTTTAAACTTTTTGATACTTTACCTTTTATTGATAGTTAAAATTGAGATATTATACACTATTTGATATAATCACTCTTTTAAAATATAAAACTAAAAGGAATTGTTATCAAAACATTCAACACTATGAACCTTTGTGCACAAATACAAAAAGCTCTTGAAGAAGAAGGATATGAAAATCCAACTGATATTCAAGAAAAAGCAATACCCGTTTTACTTAAAAACAGTGATGTAATTGCAACTGCACAAAGTGGTACAGGGAAAACTGCTGCCTTTGTACTTCCTATTTTACAAAAACTTTTTGAGACAAAAGATGCAGACTCTAGTAAAAAAAGGGTTTTAAGAAGTCTGATTTTAGTTCCCACACGAGAATTAGCAAAACAAATAGAAAAAAGTATCTCATATTATGGAAGACATTTAGATATTAAACAAACTATTGTTGTAGGAGGATTAAGTCATAAAGAGCAGATTAGAAAAATAGAAGCTGGAATTGATGTACTTGTTGCAACACCAGGAAGACTTATAGACCATATAAATACAAAATCAGTAGATTTATCAAGTATAAATAATCTTGTCCTTGATGAAGCAGATACTATGCTTGAAATGGGATTTTTAAAAGAGATAGAGCATATATTTTCTCAATGTGCCAAGTCAAGACAAATCTCTATGTTCTCTGCAACTATAAACCAAAATATTAAAAAACTTGCAAAAGAGTTTTTACATAAACCTGTAGTAATAGAAGTCTCTTCTCAACGTTCAAGCGTAGATATAATTGACCAACAAATATATTTAATGGATGAAGATAAAAAAATAGAGTTTTTATCATATATGATAGGCTCGCAGAATTGGGAACAAGTGCTTGTATTTGTAAATACTAAAGCAAAAGCAGATGAGATAACTGAACAATTTAATTTAGATGGATTAAAAACTGCTTGTATCCATGGAGATATAAAACAACCTGTTCGAGCAAGAGCTTTAGAAGGATTTAAAACTAAAACATTAAGAGTTTTAGTTGCTACAGATATTGCAGCACGTGGTATTGATATAGAGCTACTTCCAAATGTAGTGAATTTTGAACTACCTGAAACAGTAGTTGATTATACACACAGAATAGGAAGAACAGGACGAGCGGGAAATCCAGGGGTTGCCACAACACTTTTATGTGTAAAAGAGTACAAGCAAATGGCTGAAATAGAAAAAGAGCTTATTATTAATGTACCAAGACTTACCCATGATGAATATGAACTAACAGAAAAACAACCAAGAGTAGCAAGGTTTAAAGCTAAACCTCTTAGTCAGAAAAAAGGTCTAAGAGATAAATTTAAGAAACCTAAAGATAAGGCTCAACTGCCTAAAAAAGCAGCAAAAAAGAAAAAAATAACAAAAAGAGATGCTAATAGAAGCTTCGGGAGATAAGATATGATGGAAATGATTTTAAACAAAAATGATTTAGTAGTAGGTGCAAGTTTTGAAAATGGAACTATTCAAGACTATGTTGATGAATCAAACACTTACGGATTAATTAGAATCGAAGAGACAACAGTAAATTGGTTCTTGTTTAATAAAGAGGACTCAACAGAAGATATGCAAGAACTTTATGAAAAAGTTACAAAAAATGAAAACCATTTTATAAAAAATGATTTTGGAGAAGAAGTTGTACTTTTTGATAAAAAAGGAACTGTTCCATTTGAAGATTTTATTGAAAAAATAGATGAATACTTGGACGTTGAATTAGTAAATGCTTTATAGTCATTTACTAATTTTTCTTACGCATTCTTTTTAAAATCTCATAGGTCTTAGTCACATCATATGTAGCACTGTGATGTTTATCTTCATCAAAATCAATTCCATAATAAAAACAGACCTCATCTAAAGTAGGGTTTTTAATCTGCCCATTTTTATTTAAGGCTTTTACAAATTGTTTGTTCTCCTTCATGGTACAAATATGATTTTCAAAGTTTACTATATCTCTTAAATGACGAAGTTCAAAACTTATATTATGAGCAACTAAAGTTTTAACTCCAGAACAAAACTGCACAAAATCTTCATCCTCTTTAAAATAAGAAGCATAATTTGATTTTTTTCGTATATTTAAAATAGCTTCAGGAGTAAGCTTATGCACTTCATAAGAGTATTGGTTTACAGGGTAACGAGAAAGATAATATCTGTGAAACTTATCCTTTAGTACGTATTCTCCATCAATTAGCTCTAAGCGTACAGCTGCTGCTTCTATAACATCATGTTCATTATGGGAATTTGTTTCAAAGTCAAGGATAATCATAGATTTTAAGCTTCCAAAGCAGATAAAACTTTAAATTCATTATAAGCAAAATCATCAGTCATGCCAGTAATATAATCAATAATAAGTCTAGTTCTATAATACCACTCTTCTAGCTTATATTTTTCCATATCATCATTTGAGAGTTTTGCAGTTGCACTTTTATATGCAACTATATGCTTTGAAGATAATCTTCTAATAAGTCTTTGAGACATAAAACAAGATATTCTTTTATCATCTACTAAATCTTCAAATTCTCTAAAATCAAGTTTTAACAAGACTGAATAAGTGTCAAAAAGTGTAGTTAATATTTTATGGCCTTTTAGCTCTAAGGTTTGTACATCTTTATTATTATAAATATATTTTACAGATATATTTTGTAAAACTGTTATTGCTTTTGTATATTTGCTTTGTTTATCAAACTCCAATAAAGCACTATCAAATCTTCCTGTAAAAATATCTTCGTGATTATTTAGATATACAGTTGAAACATGTTCTACTAAGGCATGGGTTAATTTAGCTCTTGTTAAAGTCCAAAAAAGATTGAATTGATATGGTTCATCTTCTTTTTCTTTTGCTTTTTTATAAAACACATCTACAAGGTCTAATAAGTAAGTTTCATCAAGTTTTTCGCACTCTTTTTTTATAAGATTGTATATTTGTTCAAAGTCTAATATTCCCTTATCAACAGCATCTTCTAAATCTGCATTTAAATAGCTAATATCATCAGCTGCTTCCATGATATATGTTATGGGAAAACGATGCCCAGTTTTAGTATCTAAGGCTTCATAAATATTTTCGATAAGCTCTTTTTCACTGTAATAAAAACCTGGCTTCTTCTTTATATAATACAGTTCTTCACTTTTGGCAGGTTTTGGTTCATATGCTCCTCTTGTATATTTGATAATAGATGCAATTTGACAATAGGATAGATTTAGTCTTTGTAGTCTTGCAACTACTCTAATTGCTTGTGCATTTCCATCATAATTACAAATATCTCTTACTAGCATCTCTTTAAAAGCTCTGTTTTTATCACCAACTTCAATCAAATCATCTAAAATCTTAAGCCCAGAATTTTGCATCCAAGAGTTTATTGCAACTTCTGCAAAGTGTCCAAAGGGAGGATTACCAATATCATGCAATAAACTTGTCATTTCAGCAGTTGAGATAAAAACATCTTTTAACTCTTCTAAGCCATATTTCCCTTCACTCTTTTTTATAATAGTTTTAGCAATAAACCTTGCAGTTTGAGATACTTCTAAGGAGTGAGTTAGCCTACTTCGTACAGCTGCGTTTAACTCTAAAGGGAAAACTTGTGTCTTCTTTTGTAGTCTTCTAAGAGCTGGGGCTGATAATATTCTTCCCCTATCACTTTCGCAGGAAATATCAATATCACTCATAGGATATAGTTCTCTGTGTAAAGTTAATTTTTTATTATAATCTATCATCTATATTTATCTTTTAATTTTATTTTTTTTATTATATCTTTTTTAAGATTTTATACAAAATACAGTTTCGAGGTTGCACAATATGCAACTAGAAAAAACTAATCCAAAAATAAATTTACTATTAAATTTAATCCTATAAAATTTCTTAATTAACAAAAAGGAGATTTTATGTCAAAAAAAATACTTATTATAGCTGGAGATTTTGTTGAAGATTATGAGATGATGGTTCCATTTCAATGTCTTTTAATGTTAGGTCATAGTGTTGATGTTGTTTGTCCCAATAAAAAAGAAGGAGAGCAAATAAAAACTGCAATCCATGATTTCGAAGGTGACCAAACATATACAGAAAAACCTGGTCATAATTTTACATTAAATGCTACTTTTGATGAGATTGATGAAAACAGCTACGATGCACTTTTGATACCAGGTGGACGAGCTCCTGAATACATAAGATTAACTCCAAGAGTTTTAGAGATAGTTCAAAACTTCAACTCTAAAAATAAACCTATAGCTTCTGTTTGTCACGGAGTTCAAGTATTAGTTGCAGCAGGAATTGTTAAAGATAGAACTTGTTCTTGTTACCCAGCTTGTGCACCAGACCTTACAACAAATGGAGGAAAATGGGCTGATATTGGTTTTGAAGATGCCTACGTAGATGGAAACCTAGTAACAGCAGCTGCATGGCCAGCACACCCAAAATGGCTTGCAAAATTCAACGAACTTCTTGTTTAAAACTTTATAACAGAACTACCAAAGTAGTTCTGTTATTTGATATAATAAATTAAAAAGAGTTATTATGTCAACTAACAAGTCTTTTGCAAAGGGTTTACAAGTTTACAAGACAATAGTAAATCATGGTAAACCTATCTTAGCAAAACAATTATGCGAAAAATTAGATATAGAAAAAAGCACTATGTCTAGACTTCTAAAAACACTTTATGATGAGGGTTTTATAACATACTTAGAGAAATCAAATGAACTCATAGCCACAGATATAAATAGCTCTACAAATAATAAAACAAGAATAGAACTTATGGTAAAAAAAACAAAAGCTCTACTTGAAGAAATATACGCCATAACAAATGAGTGCTCATATTTAGGGATCTTTGATAACTACAAGATTTTGTACTTAAATCAATTTGATAACTCAACTAGAAAAATAAAAACTAGAAATAAAATAGGACTACAAGCACCCTTACATACAAATGCTTTAGGTAAATCAATCTTAGCCTTTGGAAACTATGATTTAGAAAAAGTCAAATTAAACTCATATACCCACAACACTATCACAAATATAATAAGCCTAGAAAATATACTAAATGAAGTAAGAGAAAAAGGTTACTCAATAGATGATAAAGAGTATCAAGATGGTATGAGATGTGTTGCTGTTCCACTGTTCAATCATCAAAATATACTTATAGGCGCAGTTGGTATTTCAGGTACCAAAGATAGATTGACACTTGAAAAGTCTCATAAAGCGGGGGAGATGCTTTTGGATATTGTTAATAAGTATTCTATTGTTTTGTAAAACTTTATTTTTCTCCCTCTTGAAGAAGCGAATAGCTATAGGTATTTAAGATAAATATTATAAATTCTTTAAATTTAATTTAACTATAAACTTTTTCTGCTTTTGAGTAATTGTTTTTTTTACAGGTTTTACATATGATATGAAATAAAGACTCATCTTCTTCACAACTAACACATGGGTTACTAAGTGAAGGCGAATCTTTAAATGATATTTTCTTTTTTGCATTTACATTTGCCATAAATGCCACATTTAATATGGGGTCTTCTTGTAGTTTTTTTAAAGTTTTTTGAGAAGTATGCAAGTTTCGTGATACTGCTCTTCTAACTTTATAATGAGATGATTTTGAGAGTTTTTTCAACTCTTTAGAATCTGTGCTTTTATTAGCTAATTCAATATCTTTAATAAGTTTTTTCATTTTATTTCTCCCTGTTTTATCAGTTAATGGCATTTTAAATAAAAATGGTATCAATATAGTGACAAGAGAGAAATTTTATGAAATAGAAGATAAAAGAAGTTTTTTCCTTTTATCTAAATAATATGGTCTTCTTTTCTAGGTTGTGGAAGAATTAGATTTAAAAATATACCTGTAATTGCTCCAAGTCCAATTCCTGAAAATGAAACACCCCAGAAATTAAAAGTCATACCTCCAATTGAAAATACTAAAATCATAGAAACAATAACTAAGTTTCTAGGACAATTAAAGTCGATGTTCGCTCGAACTAAGGTAGAGATACCCACACTTGCGATAATTCCAAAAAGTAATAACATAATTCCACCCATAACAGGTACTGGAATAGTAGCTAAAAGGCCACCTAATTTTCCAACAAAAGCTAAAACTATAGCAGCAATTGCAGCCCAAGTCATAATAGCAGGATTGAAAGCTTTTGTAACTGTAACCGCCCCTGTAACTTCTGAATAAGTAGTATTAGGTGGTCCACCAAAAAGTGAGGCAACTGATGTTGCTAATCCATCACCTAAAAGAGTGTTTTTAAGCCCTGGCTTTTTAAGATAATCTACTTTTGTTACATTTGAAATAGCTAACATATCTCCAATATGCTCTATTGCAGGAGCAATAGCAATTGGTAAAATAAAAAGTATTGCTTGCCAATTAAACTCTGGCGCTGTGAAGTTTGGTATTGCAAACCAAGAGGCTTTTTCTACAATTGAAAAATCAACTATTCCAAAAAATATTGAAATTATATACCCAACTATAATTGCACCTAAAATAGGAATTAGTCTAAATACTCCTTTTCCTAAAAGTGAAATAAATACCATAGTAAAAAGTGAAATCATAGAGATAATAATTGCAGTATCAAAGGGAACTAATGCAATAGCTCCATCACCTGTTTTACCCATAGCCATATTAACAGCAACAGGAGATAAGATAAGTCCAATAGAAATAATTACAGGACCAACCACAACAGCTGGTAAAAGTTTATGAATAAAGCCATCACCCCTTAATCTAATAATAAAACTAAGAACCACATAAAATAAACCTGCAACAAGAAGCCCTGACATTGTAGCTGCTATTCCCCAAGTCTTTACACCATATGAAATAGGCGCAATAAAAGCAAAAGAGGAAGCTAAAAATATAGGAGGAATAGCACCTTTGTTTACAAACTGAAATACTAAAGTACCAAGTCCTGCTGTAAAAAGTGCAACATTTGCATCAAGTCCTGTTAAAATTGGTACAAGTACTAGTGCACCAAAAGCAACAAATAAAAACTGTATACCTAAGATAGAATCTTTTATTCTAATATTATAATCTGTGGGTTTCATTCATCCTCTTTTTTATTAAAATTATTGAGAATAATAACTAAATAATGGTTAATATTTTGTGAATGATTGTCTATACTATAAGAAGCTTTTAGATAAAATCGTGCCTATATAATAAAATAAATTAGGATAAATAATGTACCAAGAAAGTAGCAATATACTTGTAAAACACCTTATAAATAGACTTAGAGATGTAAGAACAGCATCAAATGAATTTAGACTTACGATTGAAGAGATTTCAAGAATAATAGCAGCAGAAGCCCTATCAGATTTTAATACAGTTACACAAAATATAAATACTTGGCAAGGGCCGTTAGATGTACAGATGATAGAAGTACAAAAACTTGTACTTGTGCCAATTTTAAGAGCTGGGGAACCAATGCTAACTGGTATTTTAAGAACACTCCCGTATGCTAGAAGTGGATTTTTAGCAATGAAAAGAGATGAAGAGACAGCCCTATCGAAACTATTTTATGAAAATATTCCAGAACTTGAAGATAAAACTGTATTACTACTTGATCCAATGATAGCAACTGGTGGGTCTTTAATAGACGGTATTGCTTATTTAAAAAGTAAAGGTGCAAAAAGAATTATCTCTTTAAATATCCTAGGAGCACCAGAAGGAATAGAAGCAGTACAAGAAGCTCATCCTGATGTTGATATTTATATTGCTCAAATTGATGAAAGACTTGATGATAACAAATATATCAGACCAGGTCTTGGTGATGCAGGAGATAGAGCATTTTATACACATGAGTAAGATAAAACAATGATTAAAACACCCTATTTAACAGTCGATGGCATTATTCAACTCTATGATAAAAAGAATAACTTTAGAGGTATCGTTTTAATTGAGAGACTAAACAGACCTTTAGGAGTTGCTTTACCTGGAGGTTTTGTTGATATTGGAGAAACAGTTGAAACAGCACTTATTCGAGAGATGAAAGAAGAAACGTCTTTAGATGTTACTATTGAATCACTACTTGGTGTTTATTCAGATCCTAAAAGAGATGAAAGATTTCATACGGTATCAGTTGTATATGTTTGTAAAGCATATGGAGAACCACTTGCTCAAGATGATGCAAAAGATGTTTTTATCTACAAAAAAGATGAACTACCACTTGATAAATTAGTCTTTGACCACAAGAGAATAATCACAGATTTTCTAAAAGCACAATAATTACAAATAAACAATTTAATAGCTAATTTATTTCATATAGTTGTATTTTTAATATAACTTTTATTTATTATATAATACTATTTATAACTTTTACACTTAAAATAAATAGGTATTATAATGAGCATGTCCGAACATAAAATAAATACAAATACATAATACCTTGTTAATAAGGTAATCATAGAAGAAAATGTTGAGTTTTTTTTCGATTTATATGGAAAAAAATCTAAAGAAGAAGAGCTCTCTTCACTTTCTACAAGAGGTAGAAAACTTCTACAATATGATATTGAAAATCTATTAGATTATACTTATTTATATGTACATGAAGATGAAAAAGAGTTTTATGAAAATCATTATAATGATTTTATGAAGTTAAAACTTATACCAAAAAACATGAAAGATTTTTATTCAAATGTAGGTGAAACAATAAATAAAATATTTGAAAATCCCCAAGCTTTGAAAAATGTAGCAGAACTAGAAATTATTTCCAATGATATGGTATCCACAATTTTACATGATAATTTTTCAGTTAGTTCTTTTATAACAATTCTTGCAAGTGATTATTATACCCATACACACTCTTTAAATGTAAGTGTTTATGCCATATGTCTTGGAAAACACATTGGAATGAACAAAAAAGATTTGGAAGACCTTGGTACATCTGCTTTATTACATGATTTAGGAAAAAGTAAAATTAGTGATAGCATTATCAATAAAAATGGCTTATTAACAGAACACGAATTTAATGAAGTCAAAAAACATCCTATGTTAGGTTGGGCATTAGCAAGACAAATAGGAATAACAAATAAAAGTATATTAGCAGGAATAAAAAACCATCATGAAAGAGTAGATGGCACAGGATACCCAGATAAATTAAAAGATGAACAAATAGATATATTCGCAAAGATTATTGGAATATGTGATGTATTTGATGCATTGACAACAAATAAAAGCTATAAAAACTCAACAGGTACTTTCAATACATTGGTTATGATGAAAAAGGAAATGTCGAAACATTTAGATGGCAAGATTGTAAATCATTTCATTGGTGTTTTTAAAGAAGAGATGAACAAAGTACAACAAAACAATTAACATATATTAAAATATTTTATATAAATAAAAAAGAGTTGAAGTACAAAATGATGGAGAATCAAAAAACTTCAAACTCTTTTAATGAATAAATGAAATTACATAAAATAATTATATCAATATAGATAATCCTTTGATTAAATTTATTGTATAAAAAATAAACAATCAATATTATAGTGGCAAGGTGATTGTAAATTTTGCTCCAGTATAAGTTTTGTCATTATATGTATAAGTTTCATTTGTAGCACTTATTTCACCTTTTAAGTGTTTGGTAATGATTTGGTTTGACATATATAGCCCAATACCTGTACCTACAGATTTGTGTTTAGTAGTATAATATGGCTCAAATATTTTATCCATACTACCTTTCTCAATTCCACCTGCACTATCTTTAAAAGTAATAACTACTTTTTCTTTATCTTTTGTTACTCTTAAAAACAAGTATCTATCATCTGTACTTATATTATTCTCAATAAAAGCATCTTTTGAGTTATTATATATGTTTATAAAAGCTTGAATTAAAATATTCTCATTTAACTCAAGCTTTATATCATCATCTATTTGATTGATAGTTTTTATAAAATTATTACTGTAAGGAATTTTAATCAAATCATCTAATTTAAAAAAGATATTTTTTAAGTTATACACATGTTTTGTACTTGAATCAGATGTAAAAAAGTTTCTAAAGTCATCTATTGTTTTAGATAAATAATTTGCTTGTTGCATAATACTTGAACTATATTCAAGTAAATCTTCATCTGATATTTTTTTACCAACATCTAATAATAATCCTATAGAAGATGCTTGTGTAGTTATAACAGATAAAGGTTGTCTCCATTGATGTGAAATATTACCTAACATCTCTCCCATAGCTGCTATTTTAGATTGATTTAATAATAATTGTTGTTGTTTGAGTTGTTCATCTTCTAGCTTTTTAATAGTTGATATATCATGTGCAATAATCAAAATTAGTTTTTCACCTTTTTCATTTGTAAAAGGTTTTTTTGTAGTAATATAATGCTCTGTTTTATTAAAATCTTCATATGAAACTTCGGTTTTATTATTATCAATAATTTGTTTAATATTTTTGTTAAAAAAATCTGACATTTGTTTAGCATGTTTAAAATCACTATCATATTTACCAATCATATTATTTATAGTTGTACGATATAATTTGGCAACTGCTTTATTTACCAATAAAAACTTTCCTTCATAATCTTTTATAATAATTAAATCTGGACTCTCATCTAAAACTGACTCTAAAAAGTTTTTAGCATCATTAACTTCAATATTTTTATGCTCCAATTTATGTTGAGCATCTTGTAATTGATTTAAAGCATTTTTTGTTCTATCTTTTTCTGTAGCTATTTTTCTATTCCACCATAAAATCCATAAGATAATAAATATAGAAACAGCAACAACCTTCCAAATAAGTGAATAATTTATTCTATCTATTGTTTGAAGAGAGAACCATCTTTGCTGTATAACAGTATGTTCTATTGGAGTTATTTGATTAAACCCTTTTGATAAGATTGAAGCAAGTTCTGGCCACTCTTTTGGTGCAATAAAACTAAACTCAATATTTCCATAACCAGATGGTGCTGCAACTTTTATATTATTTAAATCGCCAAATACACTTAAATAATTGGCAACTGCAAGATTACCCACATATGCATCTACTTTTTTTTCATCTAGATTAGTTAAAGCATCTTTTGTATCTTTAAAATTAACAATCTTGATTTTAGGATAATCTCTTTTTATCCACTTATTAGTCAAAAAGTTTTCCTCTATAGCTACAGTTTTACCTGACAAGTCTTTCATTGAGCCAATATATGCAGAATCTTTGTGCTTTATAATCATCATAGGATAAGATAGAAAGGCACTTCCATAAGAAAACCTTTTTGCTCTTTGTTCATTTTTGACACTAAATAAAATAGTATCAAACTTATCTCTTGATGTTTCAATTGTTTTATATGCTTTTGCCATTGGCATATTATTATTTATAAATTCTACATCAAGACCAACATTTTCTGCACTCTTTTTTATATATTCAACAGCAATACCAGATGCTTTCCCATCTTTTATAAACTCAAATGGTGGTCTATTGGATACAACTGCAAATCTAATCTTTTGATGTTTTATTATAAACTCTTTTTCATTGTCTGTGAGTAAATTTTGATTTTCTGTATCATTGTCATAAGGTTCCCGTACCCATTTTCGAAGTATGTTGTTCATCTCTTCTCTTGATATATTGTCTAACCCTTTTTGCAAAATTCTTTGAAGGGTAGGTTTACTTTTATTTGAGAGAAAATGAACAGATACGGCACTTAAATCATTTTGAGCAATATCTTTTAATCCTACAATTGAATTATCACGAATATAATTTTCAACAACTAAATGATAATCAACCAAAGCATCAACTTCACCATTCAAAACTTTACTTGTAGACTCACCTAGTCCCGAGGTTTCAATAATTTTAATTTTGGGAAACTTTTTTCTAATTTTATCAATAGTTGCATACCCTTTTGTAATGGCAACTTTTTTTCCTTCTAAGTCTTTAAAGTTTCGTATCTTTTCATTTTTATTTGAAATATAAATATACTCTCTTACTTTATAAAATTCATCACTAAAAAGTCCAAACTCTTCCCTCTCTTTAGAGTAAAAAGTTGCAGGAAGCAAATCGATTTTTTCATTCTTAAACTCATCTAGTAATTTTGCCCAAGATGAATGTACATACTCAACTTTTAATCCAGTTTTTTCTAAGACTTTTAGTAAAATATCATTGTATAAACCATTATTTGTGTTTTTTTTACTATCATAATATATGTATGGCTTTGCTGGTTCTATTCCCACTGATATTCTATTTTTATCAATCCATTTTTTCTCTTCTTTAGTTAATGAAATATTTGATTTATTTAAATTCAAAATCCAACTTCTTTTAAGATCGCTTAGTGTTGAATAAGGTATTGAATCAAGTGTTTTATTTATTATAGAGGCTAGTATTGGATTTTCTTTTTCTATCCCAAATCTCAAATCTTCACTACTTGTATCAGGATGAACAAATCTACCAGCAAGTTTAAGATTTGGTAAAACTAAATCTTCAAGTTTATAAATACTCAAAATATTTGTTATGATTACATCAATTTTCTTTTCATCAAGTGCAAAGAATCTCTCATCCGAATCATCAAACTCAACAATTTCAATATTTTCTTTTCGTAAAATATCAATTATAAATGTATTTTTAACAACTCCAACTTTTTTATTTCTTAAACTTTTTATTCCATTATAATTTCCAAAATCTTTTCTAGTAAAAACTCCAATTGGTATCACATAATATGGAGATGAATAAAGTGTAAAAGGTAATCTGTCTTGTCTATAGGAAACTTCTGAAATAATATCTATTTTTCCATTGTAAAACAGATCATATATTTCAGGCCAAGAAGCAGCCATTTTTTTAAATTTCAAGCCACTTTTTTGAGATATTATATCTATAAGTTCTTGTGTAAATCCAACTAATTCTCCATCTTTTTTAAAACTAAAAGGAGTAAAACTATTCATAGTTCCTATAGTAACATTTGGAGAGTTTTTTATATATTCTTTCTCTTCTTGTGTAAAATTCAAATCTGAAGCAAATATTGAATTTAGTGAATATAAAAATAATATATAAATTATAATCTTTTTCATGATTATATATTACTGTTAATTTCCTTATATCTATCTCTATAAAAATCATTTTGTTTCTTTTTAAATAATTATATAATTTACTTAGTTCTTGTAATTTATCTAATTTTTAGATAAGATAAGTTTATGATAAAATATGAAAAATTTATACAATGCAAGAAATATTTATTTTTTATTTTATAAGCAAAAATAATATTTAAAATGAGAAACAATGAACAAAAATGATTTTATATTTAAAAATAAAGTATATATTCTCTCTATCCTACTATTTATCATCCTTAACATATCTTTTTATTATTTGACAAAATACTACTCTTTTCACAAAGCAGAAGAGAAGATTGAGGATTTCTTACTCAATGTAAAAGCTTTAAGAAACTTTGTAAGTCATGGACAAAAAAATGAAATATACTCTTTAAAAGAGCAAAATATTTTAGACGAAGGATTTTTTAGTCCAGTATTAATGTCTTCAACATATATATCAGCTAGAGTTAATGAAGAGTATAATGAACTCTTAAAAAGTATAAATCGACCACCTATTGAAATAAGATTTTCTAGTACAAACCCAAGAAATCCTAACAATAAAGCAAGTGAATTAGAAGCAGAATTGTTAAAAAAATTTAATACAAAAGAGTTATTGGTTTATAAAAAAGTTGTTAAAACAGAGTATGGTGATGCACTTTATTATGCAATACCAACAAAAATTACAACTGATGCTTGTATGAGATGCCACTCTGATCCTAAAATTGCTCCATCAGGACTTATTGAAAGGTATGGTGACAAAGCAGGCTTCTATGAGCATAAAGGTGATATTAGAGCAATGCTATCAACTCTTTATCCTATGGAAGCAGAATATAAAGATTCAAAATTTTTATTTCTTATTTTACTTTTTTCTTCTTCTATAATATTTTTATTAATTATTATATTTTTCAATAAATATACTAAAATCTTGCACAAAAACAATGGTTTACTAAAAGAGAGAATTGAACTTGAAATTTATAATAACAAAGAAAAAGATGTACTAATGCTACAACAATCAAAAATGGCGGCAATGGGAGAGATGATTGAAAATATAACCCATCAATGGAAACAACCACTATCAGCAATGATGACACAATCTACAGGTACACTACTACAAAAAGAACTAGGTATGGTAGATGAAAAGGCATATGTTAAAACATTGGAAAATGTTGTGTCAAATGTCAATTATTTATCGACTACAATTGATTTTTTCAAAGAGTTTTTCACAGGAGAAAGAGAAAAAAAAGTATTTCATCCCAAAAGACTTATAGAAAAAGTATGCAATGTTATTATTTCAAGTATCAAAAGACATAGTATAGAAGTAATAAATAATATTGATGATTCAATAAAAATCAAATCATATGAAAATGAGCTAATCCAAGTATTTCTAAATATTATTAACAATGCCAAAGATGCTCTTGTAGAACAAAATAATAGAAGTCCTAGATATATAATAATTGAAGCAATAGATACTCAAGAATATCTTGAAATCTCTATAAAAGATAATGCAGGTGGAATAAAAGAAGAGTATTTAAAAGAAATTTTTGGACAGTATTTTACAACAAAAGAAAAAAATGAGGGAACAGGTATTGGTCTATATATGTCAAAAGAGATAGTTGAAAAACATCTTCAAGGAAGACTAGAAGTAGAAAATACTCAATTTGAGTACAATAAAACCCAACATACAGGAGCGAAGTTTATCATTACTCTATATAAAAAATAATGACAGCCTCTTTTATAGGGCTTTTGGAGCGGGAGACGAGACTCGAACTCGCGACAATCTGCTTGGAAGGCAGAAGCTCTAGCCAACTGAGCTACTCCCGCATAAAAAAATTCTATCAAAAAAAACATTTTTTTGCAATAAAACAATAATAATCTAAAGTTACACCCCAGGGGTGTAATTTTAAAATCATCTTTATCGTAAAATACTACTCTTTGTTCTACACCTCTATTAACAATATGATAATATCCTGCTATCTCTATTCTTGGTTTTCTAGCCATATTTTATCCTTGAAAAATAAGATAAAATATTTTAACCTATCTATTTTCTTTATTTTATTTTTATGGCATTTTGCAATTTTTTTTAATTTAATTTTTTGAATTAGGGGTTATCGTTATTACCTGACACCTCTATCGAAATCTATTTCCTGTGATTGCTGATGTTACTAATTGGTTTGTTACTCCTGAATGTTTCCTTATATCCTTTCATTCTTTCGTATCTTATCCATTTAGGTTTTTCTTTTTTATAAAAATAGTATGCTTCAATTGATAGTTGAATGGTAGCAAAAGATAATGGGATTAAATATATATTTTGTTGATAATATTCTTCATTGAATGTTGTAAATATACTTATAAAATTATCTGAAATAATATATTTTGAAACTATATCACTTATAACAGTAAAAAAAATAAAAAAATATCGTTTGAAAAAATACTTACTTTTTAAAACAACTACACAACTTGTAATAGCTAAAGGTAAGCTGTATATAATATAAAGCATATAAGCATAAAACTTAAACAAATCAAAAAAATAAAAAATAAAAAATAAAAAATAAAAAATAAAAAATATTTTCCTTATTTTTATAATAAATTTTTTTAATAATACTCAGTAAGTTTATTATAAATAATGGCAAAATTATAGTAACTCCAAAAGTTATACTTATCAATAAATGTAAATATCCTTTAGATTCGGTAATTAAATGCCAATCCCACATAATTTTATTCCAAAATAGTAATATGAACAAAATAATAAAACTAAGAATTAATAGTTTAAACATTTTTACTACATTTAATAAATACTTCAAATATATATTAATCATGTGATACACTTTCTTTAATTTGTTCAATAACAGGTTTGCTATCTATATTAACATGATCAGAAAAAGGATTTTTATAATATTGATACACTATTCCACTAAAATTATCTTTATAAAGTACAGGTGGTGACTCCACTTGTATATTTTGTACTTTTGGATTATTCTGAATTATTTGTTTTGGAATGCTAATATCATCAGAACTAAATGCACTAATATATGACTGCACCCGATCATCCTTATCATAGGCATTTATAATTTTTGCTTGGGATGTTAAAACATCATTATTAATTGTATATTTATGGAAAGTTGGTACAGCTAAAAGCATCATTCCATCTACAACATTTTTATAGCCTTTTTCGACAAGTTTATTCGTAACAATTTTTTCAACATTTCCACCATTTGAGTGTCCAGATAAATAAATTGGCTCATTTGGATTTTCTTGTTTGATTGCAACAATTTTATCAACTATTTTATCTGCTAATTTTTGTCTATCTGCATCATTATTTTCTAAATCACGACCGTTATCTATAACTATTAAATTTTTATCTTTATAAAAATCTTTTAATCCATCTTTAAAGCTTTCTTCTACATCCTTTTTACTTGCAAAAGTTCCAGGTGCATGAAGTATTACATTATTTTCTACTGCAATATTAGAACTATTATATGCAATTTCTACATTTTTTCCACTTATTCCTGCCGTCATTATTGTTCCTAATTTACTACTAAATCTAATTATATCTTTTTCTTCATCAGTATAAAAATTTTTATCTGTCAAATTATTTCCAACAGCTTCCCCTATCACTTCTCCAGTAACTGCTCCTAATGCTCCACTTTCTATATCATTTCCTGCTATTGCTGAACCTACTGCTCCTGAAAGAGCATGTAATCCTTTATGTTTTAGGTATTTTATATCTTTATTTAAATAGTTTTCTCCTATATAAGAAGAAAGATTTGCTTGTACTGTACTTCCTAGATTACTTTTTAGGTTATCTTTAAAATCAGTTCCATAAAGTGCACTATTAACTCCACTTTTTACTACTGTATTTGCTACACCTTTTTGAACTTGTTGAGTAAGGGAGATTTTTTCAGTTTTTGCTAATTTATCTAATCCTAACGAACTATCTATCATAGAACTAGCATAACTCATAACCCCAGCACTTATTGCTCCTAGAACTAAGGCTTTTGAATTTAGTTTAAAGCTATTTCCTGTGATTGATATGAATAAGTTATCGTTATCACTTGACCCCTATTTCTCTATTTCTTATTTTCTTCTTCTATGTTTATATTATTGGGATAAATATATTTACTCATAACTTTTACTTAAAATGATAATATCCATTTTTGTTGTTTTTTACAATATTCTTTACCTGATATTACTTCCCACCTTACTGGTATTTGCTTCGAATCATTTTTTCTTGTAATAAATCCATAAACACATTCTTTAGGGACATTTCTTTTATTATTATTTCTTATATATATATATTCATTTTCATTATAATTTTGCTTTATATAACCTCTTAAATAATTATTAAAGCTAGTATTGTTTTGGATAATAGAATTATTCAATTTTTGAAATGTATCGTAACTCTTAGGTCCGATGTAACACCCTGAAAACATAAATAATATCAGAATAAAAAATAAATTATTTATTCTCATTTTGTATCTCCTGTGCTAGCTGTTTATTTTGATTATATGTTTCCATTATCTTATCGACTTTTTTCTGCTCTTGTTTTTGCATATTGTTTATATCATTAATTTCATTAATATTGTTTTGTATAAATGGTGCTGCTGCAAGTGGAGCCGCAGGGATAAGCAACAATCCACTTGCCGTATTTACAAGATTACTATCACTTTTTAAAAATGTTGTACCATCTATATTCTCATAATTCCAACTAGACATAAAGTCATGTGGTCCTGCAAAGTATTCCACTGTTTTATCAACTACTCCACCTTCAGCATACGGCATTTTTAAAATAAGTTGTCTTGTTGTGTAACTAGTTACATCCACATTCCAACTCCTGGTGTTTCCTTGCAATATTCTTCCCCAGATATTATAATCCAATCTATAACTTTTTCAGGATTTTCATCCCTATTTGTTAAATAACCATAAACACACCTCAAATCATCACCATTAAATTTGTAGATATATCTATTTTCATCATAAATTTCTCTACGCTCTTTATGTTGTTTTGGAATAAGTTGATTATTATGCTTTAATACAAAGTATTCTCTTTTATATTTAAATGAATTATAAGTTGCTGTTTTAAAATAACAACCATTTAAGACAAAAATAAATAATAAACTAAGTACAATGTTTCTAATTTTCATCTGTTATCCTTGACATTATTTATAACTTCTTCCGCTTTTTTCTCTTCTTGTTTTTGTATATAGTTTATACCATTAATTTCATTAATATTGTTTTGTATAAATGGTGCCGCTGCCAATGGTACAGCAGGGATAAGTAACAATCCACTTGCTGTATTTACTAAACCTCCATTATTCTTTAAATATGTAACTCCATCTATATTTTCATAGTTCCAGCTAGACATAAAGTCATGTGGTCCTGCGAAATGCTCTATTACATTATCTTTAAAACTTCCTGCTTCATATGGTGTTCCGAATAATCTTCCTTCTCCCATTTGAGCTCCACCAGTTGGTGCATCAATTGGTTTAGTTGTTAATATTCCATTTTCATAAACTTTTTCTGGATGACTTCCCCCACCTTTTCTACCATCTCCATTTATACCTTCACTTAACTCTCCATTGCCAACATAATTATAGTTATCAAATATATATTTTCTCATTTGTAATGCTCCATCATTAAATACTGATAAAGCTGCCCCTGTTTTAAATCCATCTTTAAATTCTCCACCCATTATCTCAGAACTAATACCTTGTGCAGTTCCTCTAACAGCAGCATTTTGAGCATAATCAGAAAAAGTCATATTTTTATTTAATGAATCTATTGATAATACAGTATTTGCATAACTCATAACCCCTGCACTTATTGCTCCTAGAACTAAGGCTTTTGTATTTAGTTTAAAGCTATTTCCTGTGATTGATATGAATAAGTTATCGTTATCACTTGACCACCATCATTTAGCAACACCTCTATCTTCACTTGGTTTAAAAACTAAAAATTCATCATGTTTATATTCTCTACATTCTTCGGCAAAATTTAAAACTAAATCTTTATTATCATTATATTCATCAAAAAAATCTTTTGTAATCCAATAATACTCCTCATAGTCAATCATTCTATTAGAAACAGGTATTGATAAATAGTATTTCCCACTATATTCTTCTTTTCCCATTGAAAAAAAGTTCTTTTTATCTACAATTAAATCTGTGAACTTCATATTATTCCTTAAATTCTATAATTGTTGTATTATATTGAGATTTAGATATATTCCCCACATCAATTACCGCCTCTAATTTACCAGATGGTAATTTTCCACCAGGAATCCATAAATTATTTACTCCTGCTTCATTTCCTGAAGGAATTCTTATATTTAATTCTTTAGGTTGAGGAATATCTATACGTACTATTTTATTTGTTTCTAAAAAACCAGAAGGTAACCCTAACTCTTTTTCTACTATGCTAGAATTTCCTTTTGCATTTATTAATAATAAATCTGCTTGCTGTTTAGTCATAATAAAAGAAGTTCCATCACTTTGAGCTATTCCATATTTATTAAAGTTTGATTCAGTTGTAAATCTTACTGCACCATCATTAAACTTTTCTAATTGAGATTCCATTTGAACTTTAGACATATAAGTAGATGGATTTGGTCGTTGACCTTTAGGAATAGATATAATTTTTTGAATTTTAACATTATCGATTGATTTGGTAACATTAACAGTTATATCTTTCTCAACAACCTTACCAACAGTCCCAACTTCAAGAGCAGTTGAACTTATCCCCTTTGATACTCCTCCTGTTAATCCAAACTTACCTATTGGAAGTGTTGATAAAGATATATCTTTCATCCCAATCGTATTATCAGGTATCCAACTACTATCTTTATATTGTTCTTCTGTTGATGTGAAATATTGTTGTGGTTGGGATGTTACTATTCCTTTATATTGGTCTGTAAAAGTTAAACCATTACTATTAACTTGTAAATACTCAAAAGCATTTTGTAAATCTTCTTTTGTATATGTTAATCCAACCTCTTTTAATTTTGCATCTTCCCATGCTTTTGTGGATTTATCATTATAATATTTTCCTGCGGTATATAAAATTTGTTGAGATTTTAGTATTTGCTTATCTGTTGGATTGTCTGTATTATATATTTTTTTTGCATAATCTTTTGATTTCTCTTCTATAAACTTAATTTCATCTTGATGCAACTGTCTATTATAAAGTTCTCCTGCTGTTGCTATTTCCATCCCTGATTTAGCTCCAGCATCACCATCAACTAATCCTCCAACTAATATTCCTGTTAGTTGTGATATAAAAAGTTGCCCCTCTCTAGAAGAATTTGCTGTTAATGGAGACAATGCCTCTCTTGCTCCTGCACTTAATGCTCCTGCTAAAATATCATCTCCATTTATTGCAGCTATTCCTGCTCCTGTTGCTGTATGCAGAAGTGTTTTTGTTAAACCTCCATCTTTTAAAGATTTATTTTCCTCTCCTAGATACTTATTCATTGAAGTATTACCAACTTCATTAAAAGCTTCTTGAGCAATTAAATCTGAACCTGCCATAGCTAGATTTGATACTAAACTATCTTTAAAATCAGTTCCATAAACAGCAGATTGAATACCTGTTTTTACTGTAGTATTTACTGTTGTTTGTGCTATTTTTTGTGCTGTTCCAGTTAACCCCATTTTGGAAACATCTATCATTGAACTAGCATAAGACATAACCCCTGCACTTATTGCTCCTAGGACTAAGGCTTTTGAATTTAGTTTAAAGCTATTTCCTGTGATTGCTGATGTTACTAATTGGGTTGTTACTCCTGTCACTACGGATTGTACTACTGCTGCTTGAATAGTAGCTGTTGTCAAGGCACTTGCAGCAGCGGTTGCAGTTGCAGCGGCGGCTGCTGTTCCTGTGGCAGCTGCTGTTGCTGCGGCTGTTGTTGCTGTTGTTGCTGCTGCTTGTACTCCCATCAATGCAGCTCCTGCTCCTGCTGTACAAACTGCTACTATAACTGCTACTATAAGTTGTCCTACTCCTGTTAAAGAGGTTGTACTTACATCCCACTCTTTTGAGGTAGCTATTTGTTTTATTAGATTTATTTGGTCTATACTTAGGTCATATTGACTTGAAAGGGTTTTTACTAGATTATCTACTTTTAATTCATTTGTTATATCTTTATTATTAAAGATTAACTTATCTGTTTGTATTTTTGCTTCTACAACCTTTTCTTTTACATGTCCTTTTGAGGTTATAGTTTTTGTCATAAAACCACTTGAGTCTTCAAAGTAGCTTTCATAATCTACATCTTTCTTACTCATCAAAGTTAGAATATCTGCTGTGATTTGTGCTTGATTTGCTATGATTTGAGAAGCTATTAAGTTTGTATCTTTTGAGGTGATATTTACATTATTTGCTTTTAGTATTGAGGATACTATTGTTTTGGTGTCTTTGGTTTGGGCTAGTTTTAATTTCCCTCCAAAGAATCCTCCTTTTACTTCATGTTTTAAATCAAAGAACTCTTGCTTTGTTGCTTCTTTTATTGTTAGGGTTTCTTTTTTAGTTAATAAAAAGAGATTTACACTCATTGGTTTTTATTATCTTTTTCTTCAGGATATTTTTCATAATACTCTTCTAATTCTATAGTATCTACATCTTTACAGTTTTTACATTTACCTTTTTCTAGTTCATTGTATGTGAATGTTTCTTTGCAGGTTGGGCATTTGGTGTATTCAATTTCTTTGATATTTTCATTTTTAGCTATTTTTTTTATTTTAAATAATAAATACAAACAAAAAAGAGCAAGTAGTAATCCAAATAATTTAAAAATAGGATAATCATCTGTTTTTAATGTTACCCCACGAAAATTATACTCATCAATAAAGATAAATGATACACCTATCATAAAAAATAAAAATGCTGTTATTCTATCCATTATTTATTGTCCTGATTGATTGTATATTGTATATATTTCTCTAATCCATACCCTGTTAAAAACCCTCTTGTTCCCCATTTACTATTAGCAGGAATACCAGGAAAAGCACTTTCTATATAATCTAAGCTATTTCCTGTAATTTTTAAAGGATTAGCTAAATATTTACCAGTCAAATTAGGAGCAAACTTATTAGCTTGACCAATTACACCTAATGTTACATTATCATAAAGTTGTCCAGTTTTTTGGGCAACAACTGAAATAGATTTACTCCCAATAGTTTCTGTAGCTTTAACAACTGTAGTTCCTACTTTCCCAAAAGGAATAAAATATGCCGGGTCAACCATTGCATCTGGTGTTTTAAAATCTACGCTACTATTATTAAATTGTTCTTGTGTTGAAGATAATATTGGTTGTGAGTGCAATTCAACTCCTTTATAAAATCCACCTATCGTTTTATCCTTAGATTGTAAAGCTAAAGCATTTATTGTTTTAAACATTTCTGCTGGGTTAAGTTGTACTTTATCTCCAATTACAGGGATTAGTCCTGCTTGTTTTTGTTCATCACTTAAACCTAGAAAAACATTATTTTGATACTCTTTGTCATTATAATACATTAATATTGAATATAACTCTTTTTTTGCTTGGGTTAAAGATATACCTTTTTCTTTACTATAGGCTTCTGCATTATTTTCTATTAATGCTTTTTCTTTAGCATGAAGCTGTCTATTAAACTCAGTTCCACTTTGAGCAATAATTTGTCCCATACCTATTTGGTCTTCTCCTCCTACTGCTCCTGCACTTAATCCTCCTATTAATCCTGAAAGTGCTAGTTGTCTTTCATTATCTATTCCATCTAGTAAGGGAGAAGCTAATTCATTTACTCCTGCTGCTATTGCTCCTGCTTTAATATCTTCTCCTAGAAGTGCAGCTGTTGTTGCTCCTACTGCACTATGAAGTGCTACTTTTTCTAAGCTTCCATCTGCGTATGCTTTAAACATAGAAGTATCACCTACATATCTAAATCCTACATTTGATATATCTGTTACTAATCCTGTTTTTAAACTATCCTCAAAATCAGTTCCATAAACAGCAGAATTAACTCCACTTTTTACTACTGTATTTGCTACACCTCTTTGAACTTGTTGGGTAAGGGAGATTTTTTCAGTTTTTGCTAATTTATCTAATCCTAGCGAACTATCTATCATTGAACTAGCATAAGACATAACCCCTGCACTTATTGCTCCTAGAACTAAGGCTTTTGTATTTAGTTTAAAGCTATTTCCTGTGATTGATATGAATAAGTTATCGTTATCACTTGACCACCATCATTTAGCAACACCTCTATCTTCACTTGGTTTAAAAACTAAAAATTCATCATGTTTATATTCTCTACATTCTTCGGCAAAATTTAAAACTAAATCTTTATTATCATTATATTCATCAAAAAAATCTTTTGTAATCCAATAATACTCCTCATAGTCAATCATTCTATTAGAAACAGGTATTGATAAATAGTATTTCCCACTATATTCTTCTTTTCCCATTGAAAAAAAGTTCTTTTTATCTACAATTAAATCTGTGAACTTCATATTATTCCTTAAATTCTATAATTGTTGTATTATATTGAGATTTAGATATATTCCCCACATCAATTACCGCCTCTAATTTACCAGATGGTAATTTTCCACCAGGAATCCATAAATTATTTACTCCTGCTTCATTTCCTGAAGGAATTCTTATATTTAATTCTTTAGGTTGAGGAATATCTATACGTACTATTTTATTTGTTTCTAAAAAACCAGAAGGTAACCCTAACTCTTTTTCTACTATGCTAGAATTTCCTTTTGCATTTATTAATAATAAATCTGCTTGCTGTTTAGTCATAATAAAAGAAGTTCCATCACTTTGAGCTATTCCATATTTATTAAAGTTTGATTCAGTTGTAAATCTTACTGCACCATCATTAAACTTTTCTAATTGAGATTCCATTTGAACTTTAGACATATAAGTAGATGGATTTGGTCGTTGACCTTTAGGAATAGATATAATTTTTTGAATTTTAACATTATCGATTGATTTGGTAACATTAACAGTTATATCTTTCTCAACAACCTTACCAACAGTCCCAACTTCAAGAGCAGTTGAACTTATCCCCTTTGATACTCCTCCTGTTAATCCAAACTTACCTATTGGAAGTGTTGATAAAGATATATCTTTCATCCCAATCGTATTATCAGGTATCCAACTACTATCTTTATATTGTTCTTCTGTTGATGTGAAATATTGTTGTGGTTGGGATGTTACTATTCCTTTATATTGGTCTGTAAAAGTTAAACCATTACTATTAACTTGTAAATACTCAAAAGCATTTTGTAAATCTTCTTTTGTATATGTTAATCCAACCTCTTTTAATTTTGCATCTTCCCATGCTTTTGTGGATTTATCATTATAATATTTTCCTGCGGTATATAAAATTTGTTGAGATTTTAGTATTTGCTTATCTGTTGGATTGTCTGTATTATATATTTTTTTTGCATAATCTTTTGATTTCTTTTCTATAAACTTAATTTCATCTTGATGCAACTGTCTATTATAAAGTTCTCCTGCTGTTGCTATTTCCATCCCTGATTTAGCTCCAGCATCACCATCAACTAATCCTCCAACTAATATTCCTGTTAGTTGTGATATAAAAAGTTGCCCCTCTCTAGAAGAATTTGCTGTTAATGGAGACAATGCCTCTCTTGCTCCTGCACTTAATGCTCCTGCTAAAATATCATCTCCATTTATTGCAGCTATTCCTGCTCCTGTTGCTGTATGCAGAAGTGTTTTTGTTAAACCTCCATCTTTTAAAGATTTATTTTCCTCTCCTAGATACTTATTCATTGAAGTATTACCAACTTCATTAAAAGCTTCTTGAGCAATTAAATCTGAACCTGCCATAGCTAGATTTGATACTAAACTATCTTTAAAATCAGTTCCATAAACAGCAGATTGAATACCTGTTTTTACTGTAGTATTTACTGTTGTTTGTGCTATTTTTTGTGCTGTTCCAGTTAACCCCATTTTGGAAACATCTATCATTGAACTAGCATAAGACATAACCCCTGCACTTATTGCTCCTAGAACTAAGGCTTTTGAATTTAGTTTAAAGCTATTTCCTGTGATTGCTGATGTTACTAATTGGGTTGTTACTCCTGTCACTACGGATTGTACTACTGCTGCTTGAATAGTAGCTGTTGTCAAGGCACTTGCAGCAGCGGTTGCAGTTGCAGCGGCGGCTGCTGTTCCTGTGGCAGCTGCTGTTGCTGCGGCTGTTGTTGCTGTTGTTGCTGCTGCTTGTACTCCCATCAATGCAGCTCCTGCTCCTGCTGTACAAACTGCTACTATAACTGCTACTATAAGTTGTCCTACTCCTGTTAAAGAGGTTGTACTTACATCCCACTCTTTTGAGGTAGCTATTTGTTTTATTAGATTTATTTGGTCTATACTTAGGTCATATTGACTTGAAAGGGTTTTTACTAGATTATCTACTTTTAATTCATTTGTTATATCTTTATTATTAAAGATTAACTTATCTGTTTGTATTTTTGCTTCTACAACCTTTTCTTTTACATGTCCTTTTGAGGTTATAGTTTTTGTCATAAAACCACTTGAGTCTTCAAAGTAGCTTTCATAATCTACATCTTTCTTACTCATCAAGGTTAGAATATCTGCTGTGATTTGTGCTTCATTTGCTATGATTTGAGAAGCTATTAAGTTTGTATCTTTTGAGGTGATATTTACATTATTTGCTTTTAGTATTGAGGATACTATTGTTTTGGTGTCTTTGGTTTGGGCTAGTTTTACTCCTCCTCCAAAGAATCCTCCTTTTACTTCATGTTTTAAATCAAAGTAGCTTTCATTTGTTGCTTCTTTTATAATCACATTATTTTTAGCAATAAGATTCAAATTTTCATTTACATTTATATTTGAAGCTTGAACAATTATATTATCACTTTGTACATTTAGATTATTTGCTTCTATATGTGAACTTATTTGCTCTGTTTTAGATTCTTTTCTATATCCTGTTTTTGTAGTATTATCGAAATTGTTTCTTGTCTCTTTTGAGGCTATATTTACATCACCATTTTGACTTACTAAATTTACATCTTGAGAAGCTTTTAGATTTGTTCCTATTAGGTTTATATCTTCTTTTGTTTGGATATTTATATTTTTATTTGAGATTATATTTGAGCTTTCAGAAACTAAGGTATTAGTTTCAGTTCCATTATCTAGCTTTCTTGTTATATCTTTTGTGGCTACATCTGAGGTAAACTTATCGGAAGTGATATTTACATCATCTCCTTGTATAGTTGCACTTAGGTTTGTGATATTATTGTTTGCATTTAAAGTTACATCATTATTTGCTTGAAGTTTCCCTCCTGCGTTTAGTATATCATTTTGTGCTTTTATTACTAAATCATTTCCTGCTTGTATTTTCCCTGTATTTACTAGGTTTGTAGTATCTAGTTTTATATCTCCATTGGCTAAGATTAGTGAGGCATTTTCATTATCTACATTTGATAGATATACTACAGGTACAAGAACTTTTTCTCCATTTACTATTTGTTCTTCCATCCAAACTATATCTTTGTTTAGAGATATTATCTGTTCTTTTGAGAGGGAGATTCCAAGGGATAGTTCTAAGTCTTTTTGAACATCTAAAGCGTTATTCATTAGATAGGTAAATTGTTCTGCATCACTTGTTATATTTGAAGCTAAATATCTTTTTCCACTTTGAGTAAATACAGATTCTCTTACTATTTTACTCTCATACAAACCATCACCTAGACGTTTAATAGTTTCTTCTGGTTTATAGTTTAGTTTACCTAACATATAATCACTACTTATAAAGGTATTATAAGAAGTAAATGCTGGATTCTTTTCTATAAGATAGTTTTGGTCTTTTGAGTAGATATATAATCCAAACTCACTTTTTGGAAGTTGAATTTTTACTTTGTTTGTATCTGGGTCTACTTCAACACTATCTAAAGTCTCATCTAGTTTTAGTGTACTTCCAGTTGAACCAAGTGGTGCTTGATTTGATTTTATATCTATGTTATTTACACTTGCTACATTTCCTATTATATCTCTAGCAGATGAAATTGTTGAATATTTTTCCCCTATTGTTTTATAAGTTGTACTTGAAGGAAGGGATGCCCAAGAATAATGTGTACTATGAAAAAGACCTCCTCCTCCAGATACATATTGATATCTTCCACCTAGTGTACTTTTACGATAAAGTGTCTCCCCTGAGTTATTTAAAGAATCACCCACTATATTTAAAGTATCATTTGATGATATTTGAGATAGATAATTTCTTGTATTATTTACATACAAATTCATCTTTTTAGCTGAAAGAATAGTTGCAGGATTTGGAATAGTATCTATCTTTTCATCTTTTGTGCTTATTGAGGCTATTCTTCTTACTTCATTTCCAGGGAGATTATAGTGAAGTGAATTATATGCATATGGTCTATATGAAACTCCAAATTTATTTGCATATTCATTTAACTTACTATTTAGAGCACTAGAACTTGCATACCTTATTGTATAGGCATACAAATCACGTACACCATTGTCACCATAAAATTCAACACCTGCTTTATATTTACTTGGGATGCTATATACTAGTGAATAAGGTATATAACCTTGAGGACCACCAGAACTTTCTAAAAAATAGCCACTTCCATATGTACTTTCTCCTCCATAAGGGTTAAGAATTACATAATCCCTTTTATACATATTAGAAGCTGTACTTAGTCTCCCTTCTTTAGCTAATTCGCCCACAGCCCAGCCTATTGGCAGTTCTGAATTAGAGTCAAAATTCTCAGTAGAGACATAAATATCCTCTTTTAAAGGAGTATCTGTAATATTTTGTAACTCATTAGCATATATAGTCATATCTCCATTTATTGTCTCTATATTTGCTTTTTCATTTTTGATTAGAGCAGTTTTTTGTGTATCTTTTCCAATGGTTAGATTATTATAAGCCAAGACATTTGCAAACTCATGATTATACAAACTATTCTTTACATACAAGTACATATCATTGCCACTAAAAAGTGTGGCATAGTTATCTAAGCTGTTTACATTAAAAGTCATATCTGATTCATTATTAAAGTAGCCTCTATTTTCTACGCTATTTGAAGTTATATTTATACTATTTGTTGCATTTACTTCATTTGTATTTTTTACATTATCTGCACCAGCTATGGTTATATCATTTGCAGTAACTTTTGATAAAGTAATATCCCCTGCTGAATTTAAAACTACGCTATCCGAAGCAAGTACTTCACTAGATAAATTTACTCCAACACCTTTATCGCTACTTATTAGTTCTATAGTATTTGCATAAATTCCACCTAATAGTGCTGAGTCAATAGATACTCCACTTCCAAGAGTTTCATTACTTGTTACATTTCCAGCTAAATCTATATGATTATCTCCAGTGGCTACTTTTAGATTATCAGCATAAAATTTTGCATTGATTTGAAGAGCTTTTGAGTAGAGTTCTACTTTGTTTATGTTATTTACATTGAACCCATCTCCTTCAATAAGAATTTGACCTTGTGTAATATCAAAGCCATTAACAAAACCATTTAAAAATGTTGGTCTTCCAGTTGTCAGTGTTGCTTTATTTGTATTTATAAATCCTCCACCATTTACAGTAATACCATTGGGGTTGGCTACTATTACATCTGCTCTTGCTCCTGCAACTTCTGAATAACCTTTTAGTAAAGATTTATTTGTTCCTGTTACTTCATTTAAGATAACACTGGCATTATTTGTAAGGTTTGGATTATATGAAATATATCCTGCAAGTTGAGTGTTAGTAACTGTTTTAGAGTTATTAAGAATAAGTCCTTTTGGGTTTACATTATATTCTTTAAATTTATTGTGGGACATTCCTTGTGAGTTTGGATTAACTATATTTACTATTTGTACACCATTAGGTGCTTTATCTAAAGTGGAATGACCCCAATAAACTAGACATAATTTAATTCAGTAAATTAATATATCAATGATAAAAATCATTGTAAAATTTGCAAAGGTTAAAAAATGGCAAGAATAGTATATAGTGAAGAATTTAGATTAGAAGCAGTTAATCAAGTTATTAAAAATGGGTATAGCATAACAGATACAGCAAATCGCTTAGGTGTAAATAGTAATTCACTTCGTAATTGGATTAAACGATTAGAGTCCCCAGAAGCAATAGAAAAACATAAAATATTGGATTCCTCAAGTGCAGAGATTAAAAAACTACAAAGAGAACTCAAAAGAGTTACAGAAGAACGAGATATCTTAAAAAAGGCCGCGGTGTACTTTGCAAGCCACACAAACTAAAATACTCTTTTATTAAAGAATATAGTTCACTTTATGCAGTAAGAAAACTATGTAAAGTGATGCAAGTACACCATAGTGGATATTATCAGTGGCTCACACAACCCATTTCAAATAGAGAACAATCGAATCAGAAACTCACTATTCACATAAAAGAGCTATTTAAAGAGTGTAATGGGATTTATGGATATAGAAATATTCATAAAGATTTAATAGCATCAGGTATTATTGTAAATAAAAAAAGAGTAGCAAGACTTATGACTCAAGCTAAGTTATATGGTGTAGGAACCTATAAACGCAAACCAAAGCATAAAGCTGGTGCTAAACATAAAGCATATACAAATCATTTACAACAATGTTTTATCGCTAATAAACCTAATGAAAGTTGGGTTAGTGATATAACATATATTCGAACGCATGAAGGATGGATATATTTAGCAACTGTTATAGACTTATTTTCTAGAAAAGTTATTGGATGGGATACAAGTCATAGAATGACAACACCATTAGTTTTAAATGCAATGAAAATGGCTACACAAAGAATAAATAAGATAAATTCAAAGGTTATACTTCACTCAGATCAAGGGAGTCAATATAGTTCTTATGATTATAAAGTATTTGCAAATAAACATAATATTATTCCTAGTATGAGTAGACGAGGGAATTGTTATGATAACGCAGTTGCTGAGAGTTTTTTTAAAACACTTAAAAAAGAGCTAGTTCGTAAGCATGTATTTATAACAAGAGAGGTAGCAAAATCAAAGATATTTGAATATATTGAGATGTTTTATAATGCAAAAAGAAGACATAGTTATTTAGGACATATAAGTCCAAATGAATTTGAAAAAAGATACAATAATTCTGTTAAATAAGTTTAGGTATTAACTGAATTATTTAATGTCTATGATATTGGGGTCATTCCAATCAGTAAATTTGGCAGAGATAAACAATTTGAATTAACAAGTGAAGAGGTTCAAGACTGGTGTCGTAACAATATTAATATAATTAATTTGACATGTAATAATTTAAGTATTACAATTGAAGAATTATCTGAAGCTATCGGATATGAAACTAAAATTCTTAATGATACTATAAATGATAATATAACTATAACCAAATCAATATCCAAAGCTGTTGAACTTTACAGAAAAAACATAGAACTTGAAGAAAAATTAAAAGAATCAGAAAATATAAAATCCATCCTAAAAAAATGGCTACTTTAAAAAAAGCATTAAATCAGATTAAATGATTATATATGGATTCAAAGTGATAATAAATTTTAAAAAATCTAATAGTTCAAGCCATATGGGTTGACAAAAACGGCAATAATTGCCTATAATTATAAAAAATATAAAGGAGTTCATATGACACAGAAACAAATGAATGACTTATTGGGTGTTTCAGATAGAACATTAAGACATTGGAAAAATAGTGAAAGAAAAGATCTATATCATTTATTAGAAAACCTAGATTATGAAAATGCAAAAAAATTATTAGTAAGAGATACAGACAAAGATTTAAAACAACTTTTGGAAAATGAAAAATATTTTACTAATCAAAGGGATTTTGAAAGAAAACTTTATCCTCTTTTAACTTCAGGATTAGATGTTAATTTATTATTGAAATTCACAAAAGATAGAACATTGACATTAGGTGCAAGAGCAAGAGCTGGATATTTATATAGCTTTTTAACAAACAAAGTTGCTAATTTAAATTTTAAAACAAAACCAAATGTTGGATTTTATTATGATAATAAAAATGAAACAAAAAATGGATTAGCAAATATGTATGGATTGACTAGTGGAATAGATGTAGCTAGATTTAATCAATATAAAATGACTGGTAGCTTTTAATGTTAGCTTTTGAAAATAGTTTTAAAAATGCTATTTATAAGATGATGGATATTATTAGTGAACAAATACCTAATAATGTGGCTTATCCAATTAAAGCATATATTACAGGTGGTTGTGCCGTTCACTTTTATACTAACAATAGAGTATCTGATGATGTAGATTTGATATTATCTCATAGAGTAAAAATACCTGGAGATTTATCAGTTGTTTGGTTAGATGAAAATGAGAATATTAACCAGGTCTCTTATGATCATACATATAATCCAACACTTGGATTATTACATGAAGATTTTGAAGATAGAGCAGAGTTGATAAAAACTATTGATGATAAGTTTGAAATATATACTCTAAGTCCAGTTGATTTAATAATAACAAAGATATCAAGATATGCTTCAAATGATGAAGAAGATATAAACAATATAATCAAATGTTGCAATATAGATAAAAACCTACTCTCTGAATTAGCAAATGATGCTATAAATGTAAGTGTTGCAATTAATAAAAAGGATGCTTTATTGAAGCTTTCTTGGATTATAGAAAAAATTGATAAAAAATAATTAATATAAATTACAACTGGTATACATAGAAAATAGCCGTATTATAGTTAAGTTTAAAATAAAAAAGCCCTATGAAAAAGAATCAAATTCTCTTTCATAGGGCTTTTTTAATGGAGCGGGAGACGAGACTCGAACTCGCGACAATCTGCTTGGAAGGCAGAAGCTCTAGCCAACTGAGCTACTCCCGCTTTTTTATAAGTTGTATTAAAAATGTATTAAAAATAAATTTTTACATTTTTAAAAGAAGTTTATAAAACTTCATCTAAGTACCATCAAATGGTGCTTAAAAGTGGTGGGTCTACTGTGACTCGAACACAGGACCACTCGGTTATGAGCCGAGTGCTCTAACCAACTGAGCTATAGACCCGAACTAATTCAATAGTGGCGGACAGTGAGAGATTCGAACTCTCGGTACCGTTGCCAGTACGCATCCTTAGCAGGGATGTGGTTTCAGCCAGCTCACCCAACTGTCCTCTTTGAATTAGGACTGTGATTTTAGACAAATAAAGTTAAAAAATCGCTTAATTTTTGCTATTTTTTTACTTTATTTATAAATTTTTTTTGATTGAAAAGATTTAAATATTTTCTAAGATTTTTTTTACTACATCTTTAGGATTTGTATCTTTATATATTGGTCTTCCAACCACTATAAAATCAACTGAATTTTCTTTTGCAAATGGTATATCTGCTACTCTCTTTTGATCTCCTGCATCTTCACCAAAAGGTCTAATTCCAGGACAAAGAGTGATAAAACTATCTGAAGTATTTTTTTTGATATCTAAACTTTCAAAGGCAGAACAAACAACGCCATCAACACCTGAGTTATATGTATCTTTTGCTAGTTTGGTAGCTTTTGTTGAGATATCTTCATTATATATTGCTTTAAAACTCTCATTATCAAAAGAGGTCAATGCAGTAACTGCTAAAACTAAAGGTCTATTTGGAATATCTTTGATTCTCTCCATGACAGTTTGCATGGCATTTTCTCCAGCACTTGCATGTACATTAAATATATCTACAAGTCCAAACTTTGATATCTCTTCAGCTGCATCAGCCATAGTATTTGGTATGTCATAAAGTTTCAAATCCAAAAAAATCTTGAATTTAGGATTGATAGCTTTCAAATCCTCTAAAAACTCTTTTCCATCTCTAATATATGATCTAAGTCCTACTTTTAACCATACATCAAAATCTTTTATCTCTTTTACTATTGCAAGGTTTTCTTTAGCACTTGGCAAGTCCAATGAAATACAAAGTTTCATTAAACTTCCTTACTAACTTTATCCAATACACCATTTATAAACTTTGGTGCACCATCACTAGCTAGTCTTTTTGATAATTCAATTGCTTCATTTATTATAATAGCTCTATCTAGTGTTTCATAAAGTATTTCATAAATAGCAAGTCTTAAAATAGATTTTTCTACAGAACCAATATCTTTTATTGTTCCTTGATTAAGATGAGATTCGATATGTTTATTAATAACTGCATAGTTATTTACTACGCCATTAAATAAATTTAGTGCAAACTCTTTTTGCTTGTTTCTTATTTTTTTGTCTTCTAGGATTTCATCTACAAATTTTACAATCCCTTCATTTCCTAAGTCATATGCATATAAAAGGCCTATTACAGACTCTCTTGCTTGTGTTCTTGTTGCCAATCTATTTTCCCATCTCTTTATATAAATCTAACATCTCAATAATAGTAATCATAGCTTCAGAACCTTTGTTCCCTACTTTACTTCCCGCTCTCTCTATGGCTTGTTCAATTGTATCAGTTGTTAAAACACCATTTGCTACAGGTTTTCCTGATTTGATACCAACTGTTGCGATACCTTTTGTAGCTTCAGCTGAAATATAATCAAAATGTGGAGTTGCCCCTCTTATAACTGCACCTACACAACATACAGCATCATATTTGTCTGATGCCAATGCTTTTTCTAGGGCAAAAGGAATTTCAAATGCACCAGGAACTAAAACTAAATCAAGGTTTGCTTCATTTCCACCATGTCTAACAAAGGCATCTTTTGCACCTTCAACTAATCTATCAGTAATAATATGATTAAATCTTCCATTTATAATAAGAACTTTTTCGCTACCGTCAAGTCTTAATTTACCTTCAATAATATTCATTTAAATTTCTCCGAAAATTTTATATAAGGGGCTTATTATATCCTAAAGCCTCTTGGATTGCAAAAATCTCATTTATAGTCTTATATAAATCTTCGACTTTCAACATATTTGGACCATCACTTTTTGCAACACTTGGATCTACATGTGTTTCAAAAAAGAAGCCATCAACACCAACAGCAGCAGCTGCTTTTGCCATAGAAGGTACAAAGGCAGAGTTTCCACCAGTAGTTCCTCCCGTACTTGGTATTTGAACAGAGTGAGTTGCATCAAAAATCACAGGTGCGTACTCTTTCATAAGAAGTAGGTTTCTCATATCAACAACTAACGCCCCGTATCCAAAAGTATTTCCTCTCTCACAAAGCCATACATTTTTATCTAGGGAGTTTTGATAATTAACCTCATCAACACCTCTAGTTTTTAGAATCTTATCAATTGGATGTTTCATCGCATCAGCTGCTAAAAACTGACCTTTTTTTACATTGATTATACAAGATGTTTTTGCAGCAGCTACAAGTAAATCTGTCTGTCTACACAAAAATGCAGGTATCTGTAAGATATCCATTATTTCAGCCGCAGGGGCTGCTTGATGTGACTCATGTATATCAGTTATCAACTTATACCCAAACTCTTTTTTAATCTCTTCAAAAAGTTTCAAACCATCATCAAGTCCAGGTCCTCTATATGAATCCAAACTTGTTCTATTTGCTTTATCAAACGAAGCTTTAAAATAAAATTCTACTCTTTTATCTTCACTTAAAGGCTTCAATTTTTCAGCTATTCTAAATACAGTATCTCTATCTTCTAAAACACAAGGTCCTGCTAAAACTTTCACTTAAATATCCTTTTTAAAATTGTTCTTTTTTCTTTTCCACTATAGGCATAATAAAACTCATAAATATTTTGTGCGATATATTGCATATCATATCTTGCATATTCATCACAAGCAAAAAGGATTTTATCCTTTTTTTGTAAGTTCATATCCCACTTTGGAATTAGGTACTTCTCAGCACCTCTTATTAAAACTAAGGGTACTACATTATTGTTTAACTCTCGGTTATGTAATGATGTTCTAAATATCTCTAATTTCAACTCTTTACCACTATCTAAGTGCTTGTAAACTTCTGGAGAATCCTGTATATTTATATCCATCTCTTCTAATAAAGGATTTTCATCTATTGTTTGTGTAAGTCTTGCCACTAGACTTGAAGCCCAAGTCTCATCTTTGTTTATCATCTCTTGTATAAATATATTTGACAGTGGATTTATAAGGGCATTTGTAGTTTTATTTATTAAAATATTTGCAGGTAAAAACACATGATCGATTTTAGAGTTTTCAAACATAGAAATATGTCCTAAGTCATTATCCCTTGCTATTGTCATGATTTTTGGATTTAATCTTTTAGCACTACTCAAAATAGATAAGTTGGTTGTATCATCATTTGTTGCAGCAATTATTGCAACACTTTCACTAATACCTGCTCTTGTTAACATCTCTTTATCATCAGCATCACCAATGATTATTTTAGAGACACTATCTTCTTTATAATTTACTAATTTATTTTCATCTAACTCTATAAAGACTAGTTCTATTCCATTATCACTTAGTCTTCTATGAAGATAACTTCCCATACGTCCAAAACCACAAATTACATATTTACCTACTGGGAACCTTGGTGTGTGTCCATTTAAGGTATCTATTTTGTAAATCCACTTTTCTAGTTTTAGTATATTTGGTGCTTTAAAGGCAACATCAATCTCTTTTGAAATAATTGAAAATGGATTTGCAATAATATCAACTCCAAGGTCAGTTAAGTTTTCAGCTTGATTTACTGTTGTGGCTTTTACTACTAGCTTTAAATTTTTGTTTAATAGTTTTGCCATAACAGCTATTTTTAGGTTTAACTTATCATCACTAAATAAAGATACTAAACCTCTGCAATGACTTTTTGTTATTCCTGCACTTTCTAAAACTTTTGGTGAGTTTGCATCGGAAAGTAAAATTGGAACATAAGGGGTATAGTTCTCTAAAAGTAACTCATTTACTCTACTTTCATCTGATTCAATTACTACAGTTCGTATGTCAAATTCTAGGGCTTTTTTTATTATTGCAGAAGTAATAGCGTTATAGCCTAATACTATTATAAAACTTTGTCTTAGGGTTTTTACATTTCTTTTAAATTTAGCTCTTCTTAACTCCTCTAAAAGAAGTTTATCTTGTACTAAAGATACAAGGGTTCCAATACCATAAAACCAGCCAAGAACAGTAAGATAAATAGAAAAACTAACCCAAAGTTTTTGAGGATAAGTGAAAGCATAAGGACTTTCACCAAAACCAATTGTAGTTGCTGTATAAGTGATAAAATAAAAAGCATCAAAAATAGACATATGATAGAGATTACCTTTATCATCCATTCCATCTATTAATAAAAGCCCTAATATAGCAATAGTATATGTAACTATTATTACAATAAAAGGCATTCTCATTCTAAGAAGAACTATCCACAGTGTACTATTTGACAAAACTAACCTAACCTATTTTATAAAACATTTTAACTAACGTCTTGATTTTAATGTATCTCCAACATATAACAAAACAGAAACAACATTTGCCAACAATGCTCCAGCTGAAAGAGAAATCACAGTTGTAATAATTTCAGAATCAACAACACTTGCATAAGTTGCTATTGTCCAAACTGTTGCAGCTGCTATTAATTGGATATCAGCAACAAGTGAAGTTGCTAAAAGCACAGAACCCACTTGTGTTCTATCTCCAAGTTTAAGTACAGTTGCAATTATATTTATAACAATAGCAGCAAAAAGTTCGTATTTACTATGATGAACTAGGGTATCCAGATCACCATAAACAAAACCAAAGTTTACAGTCATTGCTAAAATTATAAAAAAACCTGAAATAACTTTATCTAGATTCATGGTACTCGTCCTCCATATCTCTACCAATTTTTAATTTTCTTTTAAATACTTCATCGATGTTATCATAAACTTTTGCATCTTTATCAACAAACATAAGTCTATGAATATTTAGTTGGTCAATACTTTTAAGTCCCATAATTGCCAACATACCTTTTACACTTTTTAATAAGTTTTTATGGTAATTACTCACTTTTTTAGCTTGTTTATGTACAAAGTATTTTTTTCTTTTTGATTTATTTTGAGTAGCAAGTCCAACTGGACAATCATGCCCTGTTGTACCAGAACAGTACCTAGCTCTAATACAACCTGCACTCATCATAAACCCACGGGCAATTTGAATAAAATCAGCCCCTATTGACATAAGAATAATAATATCATCAGGTGTTAATACTTTTCCACTAGCAATAAGTTTAACCTCATCTCTAACTCCAAACTCTTTTAAAACCTTATTCACTAAATAAATAGAATCTCTTATATCAAGACCAACTCTTTCCATCATTTCAATTGGAGCAGTGGCACTTCCACCACTACCTCCATCTATTGATATGAAATCAGGAACTGCATCATTTCCCTCATCTACTCTTTTTTTAATCTCTTTTGCATATGGTTCTATATTTTCTATATCAGATATTACAATCTTTATACCAACAGGTTTGTCAGATAATTTTTGTAATTCTCCCACAAAATCAAAAAGCTCTTCAATAGTATTTGCATATGGAAATCTATTAGGTGAAAAGACATCATTATATGCTTCAACATTTCTATAATATGCAATTGCAGGAGTTACTTTATGTCCAGCTAACTTTCCACCTGTTTGTTTTGCTCCTTGTGCCATCTTTATCTCTGTCATACGACAAAACTTCATAACTTTTGAGTATCTTACAGGATCAAACTTACCCTCTTTATCTCTAGCACCATATAAACCTGAACTTATTTGAAATATAATATCAGGTATATCTTCTGGAACCTCTTTTGGAAAACTCTCAAGCGGTGCATTCCAATTTACTCTATGAAATAATCTTGACTTTAAATCAAACACATAAGTTTCAGCTTCTAAATCTTTTCCAAAAACAAGTTTTCTATAAACATCAGCTGCAACTGCTCCATTAAAGAAGAACTGTACAATATCTTTTATCTTTTTTTCAAAGCTTGTACCATGTATTACCTTCATATAATCAGCTTTATAATCTTGATGAGTAACAAAAAAGTTTGATGTTACTCCACCCTCACCTGAGTTTATTGGGAAGCCACCGTCATATGCACCTTTTACAAAGGCTCTTGTTCCCTCCGGAGAGATAGAACCATCACTCATAGCAGATCTACCAATTATTGTTTTTGCTGTATATGGTTTCTTTCTTTTTGGTCCAAAAGTAACTTCAAATTTTCCGTCTACTTCATCATCATTTAATACAATATTTGCATGTCTTATCATAAATTTAGGATTTGGTAATGGCTGGCTTGGGGAAAAAGAGGCATAATTTGGCAAGTCCCTACAAGCTTTATTGAGCCAATCTAACTTATCTTTTGATTCATAAAACTTTTCATCACCAAAATATTGTCTAAAAGGCTCTCTTGCCTCTTCAAATACATATCTTAAACGTCCAATTATTGGATAATTAACTAATAATTGATGATCTCTTTGTACATATCTATCATGTACATACCAAGCAATTATTACTAGCCAAAATATACTCCACTCTATTATCGTAAATTCTAAATCCCAATCCACATTCATTCCTTTTTTTTGCCTGAAGCTAAAACTCCACTAATAACAATTAAAATTATACCTAATATTATCCAAATATCTGGGAATTTGTCCCCTAGTATCATTCCAAGTGCTATTGCAAAGATTAATGTACTATAAGAGATAGTTCCAACAATCCCAGCTTTTGCACTTGCATAAGCTTTTGTCATAAAAACTTGAGCAAATGTTGCTGTGGTTCCCATAAGTATGATAAAGACCCAGTCACTTAAACTAGGTATAACAAACTCTCCAAATAAAAAATCAAAAGTATCGTTTGTATAATAGTTTCCTATAAACATCAAAATAGCAGGACCTATTGAGCCAATAGTCATAAAAGATAAAACAATTACTCTAGTATCATAGTATGTTCTTAGCTCTCGAACTGAAGTATAAGCAAGTCCAGCTCCAACTCCTGTTAAAATACCAAGCCAATCTGTTTTTTCAAGTGAGCCACCATCAAATTTTGTAATAAATAGTATTCCAATAAAACCTATAAAAATACCTATCCAACCTTTAAAGCCTAGTTTTTCTTTTATAAAAATATATGCAAATAGTGCAGTAAATATTGTAGAGGTCTTAGAAAAAGTCATGGCTTGTGCAAGTGAAATATTTGATATATTGTAAAAAAACATTAAAAGTGCAGCAAAACCAACAAAACCTCTAAAAAATAGCAGCCATGGTTTACCACCTTTTTGCATTATAGGTTTTTTATATAAAGATAGAGCTATTAGTACCACACCAAATATATTTCTAAAAAAAACTACTTCTACAGAGCTCATAGAAGAGCTTAACTCTTTGGCAAAGGCTCCCATAAAAGCAAATAAAAGTGATGCAAAAAGCATAAGCTTTATGCCCTGTGAAGTTTCTGTGTCCATTTTGCTCCTAAGGTGTAAAAACCGAATTTTAATCAATTTTTTGTTAAAATTCGGTTATTTTCAATAAGTAAAAAATAGTTTTAATAACTTAAAATGATGAAATAAGCCAATAGGAACAAAATGAAATATTTAAAATTGAACTCTTCTAAAAATCTACAAGGAGAAATAAGAATTTCAGGTGCTAAAAATGCCACTTTACCTCTACTTGCCTCAACAATACTTGCAAGCAATGAAATAAATATTGGAAATCTTCCTGATGTTGTAGATATTAACACGATGTTAAAACTTCTAGAAAAACTAGGGGCAGAGTATTCAAAAGATAAAAACAAAATCAAAATCTCTACACAAAACCTAAAAGAGACAAAAGCGACTTACGATATTGTAAAGACAATGAGAGCTTCTATTCTTGTATTAGGACCACTATTATCTAGATTTGGACATTGTGAAGTTTCACTTCCAGGAGGTTGTGCTATAGGACAAAGACCTGTTGATTTACACTTAAAGGCTATGGAAGCTATGGGTGCAGTTATTGAAATAAAAGCTGGGTATATAAAAGCTACGGCACCAAATGGTTTAAAGGGTGCAAAAATTGTTTTTGATAAAGTTACCGTGGGTGGAACAGAAAATGCAATAATGGCAGCAGCACTAGCACAAGGAAAAACACAAATAATAAATAGTGCAAAAGAGCCAGAGATAGTACAATTGTGTGAAGTTTTAAAAAATGCTGGTTTAAAAATAGAAGGAATTGGTAGTTCTGATATTACAATTGAGGGTACAAATAAAAAACTTTTGGAATTTAAAGATTTTGATATAATTCCTGATAGAATTGAAGCTGGTACATATATGTGTGCAGCAGCGATTACAAACTCTAAACTGACAATTACTCATGTTGAGCCATTGCATTTAGAAGCTGTGACTTCAAAACTTGAAGAGATGAATTTTAAAGTTGAAACAACAAAAAATACAATCACTGTATTTCCAAGTAATAATATTATGCCTGTAAATATAATAACAACAGAATATCCAGGTTTTCCAACTGATATGCAAGCACAATTTATGGCACTAGCTACCCAAGCAAATGGGACAAGTACTATTGATGAAAGACTGTTTGAAAACAGATATATGCATGTAAGTGAACTTCTTAGAATGGGTGCTGATATACACTTAAATGGAAATATCGCTTCTATAACAGGAACGCCAAATAAGTTAAATGGTACAGATGTTATGGCTACTGATTTAAGAGCTAGTTCTGCCTTGGTTCTTGCAGCTTTAGTAGCTGTGGGAGAGACTAATATTCATAGAATTTATCATTTAGATAGAGGATATGAAGATTTAGAAGGGAAATTAGCAAATATAGGTGTTAATATAAAAAGCTTCAATGAGTAGTAATTGTTTAAAAATTATACATCATTAAGAAATATTTAACTAAAATAAATTAAAACAAATTTAAGGTACAAATATGAAACTTGATATCTCTTTATTTAGATTTGATTGTAAATCTGATTATTTACCATATTATACAAAACACTTTGTAAATATGGATGAGAACAATACTCTTTTAACTATTTTAAACAAACTTAATAGTGAAAATGAATTTTCTTTTGAAAATAATCAACAAACTTACATTGTTGTAAATGGGATTTACATGAGTGTAATGACTACTTGCAAACAAATCAAAACAGCTTTTGGTGCAGATATAAGAATTGAACCATTAAGCATAAGAAGAGTTAATAAAGATTTTATTATGAATGAAGATGACTTCAATTCTAAGCTTTCAATTTTAGCTGAGTTTATAAGTTCAGATATTTTAAATAATCAAATTGACAAAGAGTTTAAAGAACTTTATCAATCATACAAACCTTATTTTTATGCTTCAAATACTTTAAATATAGAGCATGATTATATTGGAGATGCGATATTATTATTGGCATCACATTTAATAGAAAAATTTCCAAATAAAGAAAAAGATATTTTGAATAGAATCAAAGATTGCGAATATGGAATAGAGTATCATACAAGCTTAAGTAATAGAATTTTAAATTTTGACCAAACACTTGAGGATAAAATTATTGCTTTAAGAAATAAGCTAAATATCGCAAAACCAGCAACTGAACAAAAATTTAATACTTCAAAATCGATTGATTTTGGTAGTTTTAAAAACTCTTTGGAGATAAAGCACTCCTTTGAAGATTTTAACTTAGCCTATTTAAAATCAGAAGATTCACAAGAAAAATCAAATTTAATCTCTAGCTTAAAAGCAAAAGTATTAAATCTTCAAACACTAAATCAAGATTTGGCAAAAGATACTTTTCATATAAACCCAGAACTAACATATAAAATAACTTCAAACTTAATGCTTGATGCCTATGATAGTGGAGCTGATTTTATTGTTGTTGATAATGACCAAGACTTTTATTTACTTGATTCAAACAGAAAAAATATGCAAAGAGTAATTGGAAGAGAGATAAATATTCCAGTACTTCATATCAATGAGTTAGAAAACCTTGCTATTGGTGAACATGAAATAGCAAAAAGCACTTTAAAAAAACATATCATCGATCCTGAAATAATATAAAGGAGCTAATATGATTCTTGGTTTGGATTATACAATTCTTTCATTAATCATAATTGCCTTTTTATTACCTTTTTATATCTATAGGAAAAGAGTATTTAAATTCTATTATGATAAGAATGATAATGCATATTTCCTAAAAGATTTACAAATATATTTAAAAAATACCCATCCAAAAATAAATTTTGATTTTGTAAAGATAGATTCAATTTATAAATCAAATCCACCAAGCATTGCAAAACTATTAGTTTTAGAAAATGTTGCTATACAATTTATAAACTTTGGATATGTAAAAAGAACTCAAAAAGCAGTATCAAAAGATATTTTATGGGGAAGTTATGAAAAAGAATCAAATCCAAAAAATAGTACTGCAAATAATCTTCTAAGAAGAAAAGAGATTGTGCTAAGAAGAGACAACTACAGATGTAATAGATGTGCAAAGCCAATAAAACTAGATACCTCGATGTTACTTCTCATAAAAGATATAGATACTGGTGGAACATATCACTTTGAAAACTTAAGTGTTCTTTGTATTGATTGTAACAAAATAATACATAGCCAAACCCCGGAAAGGTTAATCAAAGATTTAAATATTTTTTATCACTTAAAGAAAAAATACCTAAAATAATTAGTAGTTTATAGAGACATAAAAGCTCAAATCAAACTCATTGTCTTCATCTAAAAAGTTGTTTTTTCTATATATTACATATGAAGGTTTTGTAGTTGTTTCATATTCACTTTTTGGTAACCACTCGTGATAAACCCAGTGAATAAATTTCAAAATATCACCTTGCCTACCTACTAAATCAAACTTAGCATAAACACCTTTTGATATTTTAAAGTTTGGCAGTCTATCACTTTTTATATCTTTATCATCTGTTACAATACAAGCAATATATTGACACTCATTTAAAGGTGTGATTGTGGGGTTATCATGAAAAAGTGCAACTTCTTGATACTCTTTTATATCATTTGATAAAATCCAAGTTTGAAGTTTCTGCCATGCCTCTTTTATGTCTGCATTGTAACCATTATTTCTAATATAAAAACTTTCAAAAGTTGGCATCTTTACTATTGTAGGTTTCATATTAGAAAAGTCAGCAGTTGACTGCATAGCCTTTTGTGATTGTTGTAATATCTTTGAAGAGTAGGCTTTATAACCCGTATTTCTCCACTCTTTTGGTGTCATATCAAATCTCTCTTTAAAACTCTTTATAAAAGATGATTGGGATGTGTAACCACATTGATTTACAATATTTGATATTGTTGAATATTTATTTGTTAAAAGCAGATTTGATGCTTTTTGTAGACGTATAGACTTTACACTTTCATAAATGTTTTTACCAAAGGCATCTTTGAAGATTCTGTGCATATGAAATTTGCTTACTTTTAAATCTATACTTAACTCTTCAATATCTATGTGAGTGTCAATATGTGTATAAATATAATACATAATATTATTTGCTATTTTTGTTCTTTTTTGTAATGTCTCTTTTTTCATAAGACATTATAGCACAAACAAGCTATAAAATTAGCACTTATTGACAATATACTTAGCACATAAAAAGAAGAAATAATCTAATAATTCTCCTAAAATAGTGTGATTTTAAAATTAGGGTATTTATGGATAAGAACGAACAGTTAAAAATAGTTTTACAACACTGTAACTCTTTTAATTTAAAAAAGTTAAAAGTTGATACTCTTTTATTAATAATTCACTCTTTATTATGGGATTATGAAAAAATTGATATCAAAGATGATAGTAAAAAAGATATTTTGCCAATAAATAGTCATGAAATAGAGTTTATAAACAAAAGTGTACATAATCTTAAAAACTATTTAGAAAATAATATCGTAGTAAATGAAACATTTTTATATATATTTAAAAATAAAAATCAATCACCCCTATTTTTAAAGCTTGCAAAAAACTTAGAACCTATGCGAGTATATTACCAATACCTAACTTCACTTTTTTCAAATAAGATTACAAAAGGTTCTTTTTGGATTCCTGAACTAGTAGCATTTTCTTTGATTCACTATTTTAAAAAAGAGTACCAAAAATCCTTTATCAAACACCCTTTGATAGAAGATTTTCCCACAGAAAAGCTTTTAAACATATATAATAAAAATAATATAGAGATAAAAAAACATATCTCTAAAACTGAAGATATCAACTCTTGGAAAGTAAAAACAAACCTTGATGAGATGTATGATTTGTCAGAGTTTATGATAAAAAAGTACTTAGAGTTTAATTATAAAATCAATGAAAAAAGAGTATCAAAAGTAAGAACAAAAAGAAAAAAGTAAGAGTCCTAATTTTCTATATTAAAATACTTTTTTAGAACTTGTTTGTGATTATTTGTTGAATTATTTTTTGTCTGTTTTTTTTCACTTTTTTCTTCAAGGTTTTTCAGTAAATTATTTACATAAATCTCCTCAAGCCTAGCTAAATAGTCAACTTTACTTTTTATAACGCTTAGTGCTGTATCTTTTGGGATAATAAATGGAGTGATAACCACCACTAAATTTATCTTATCATTTACATCTTTTTGATTTTTGAATAGATTTCCTAAAATAGGTATATCTTTTAAAACAGGAAGTCCCGAATCCATTTGAAATTTTCTACTTTTTATTAGTCCACCTATTATTACACTTTCGCCATTATTTAAAATGGCAGAGGTTTTTACCTCTTTTTTTGAAGTGTCTAAGTTTTCACTAGATGTTGACTCTTTTGCATCCTCTAAAATAGTATTAATCTCTAAAATGATTTTATTTTCTGTTATTCTAGGTTTTACTTTTAGTCTAAGACCTATCTCTTCTCTTTTAAAAGATTGTGTTGTTCCTGATGTGTTTGTTGTTTGCCCAGTTTTAAAAGACTTTGTTTCACCCACATAAATTGATGACTCTTTGTTATTTATACACAAAATTGAGGGCTCAGAGATAACATCTACACCTTGGTTTTGTTTTAGAAAATTTATTGTTGCACCTAATGTTAAGCCCTTTGACAAAGAACTTATATCAAAGCCAAAACTACTAAACTCACTAAAATCTACAGAACTGTTTTTTAAACCATTAAAAGAACTAGAAAAAGTGCTTAAAGTACTTGAACTATATTTGTTAAATCCTACCAATCCATACTCCAAACCAATCTCTTTTGTTCTGGTTTGGCTTATCTCAATAATCTTTGCTTTTATATATATTTGTGCACTTTGTTTATCTATATCACTTATAAACTTTTTTGCTCTATTTATATCATCTTGTATTCCTGTAATTATTATGGAGTTTGTATCTTTTTCTATAGTTATAAGAGGAGTTGTTTTTGATTGTTTACTTGAAAAAATTGTATTTAAAACTTCTAAAATATTTTTGGCTTCTAGGTTTTTTATTTTTATTACTTCAATAGTTTTTTTGTGGGAGATTAAATTGCCATTTAGATTTTCTATTTTTAAGATATCATCATCTTTTTTTAGAATATAACCTTTTTTAGCCAAGGTATAATCAAGGATTTCTAGGAGTTTATCTTTTTTAATAGGTTTATTTGTGATGAGATCAACACTACCTTCAATCTTTCCAAGATAGAAGATATTTTTATTTAACTGTTTTGAAGTAATTTTAATCAACTCTTCAATGCTCATATTTTTAAAATTTATATTAATAAATTCATCATCATTAGCATATAAACTTGTCAAAAAAACCAATATATATAATAAAGTCTTCAAATTACTTCCTTATAAATAATTTAAAATATTATTATAGCTATTAATTTCTTAATAATTATATATTAGTTATATAATTATTGTAATTTTACACCAAGGGGTAACTCTTTATTAAAAAGTTCAAAATCTTCTTTTGTAGACTCCAAAGTTAAATTTACACTTGCATCAAACTCTTTGTTGATTATATTTATGTTTGAATTTTTTATTATGTATTCAAGTTTTGACAATTCTGAATATTCACATCGCAGGTTTTGTATCTCTAACTTTTGGTAGGTTTTTAGTTGGGAAATATTTATCACAGAATTAACAGCATCACTATATGCTCGTACTAATCCACCAGTTCCAAGTTTCACTCCACCAAAATATCGTACTACTATTACAAAACTGTTTATTAAATCATTTCCAGCTATTACATTTAAGCAGGGTTTTCCACTTGTACCTTTTGGTTCTCCATCATCACTACTATTTTCTATAACTTGGTCAAACTCATTTAGATATCTATAAGCATAAACAAAGTGCCTAGCCTTTGGATGTTCACTTTTTAGTCTTTGCATAACATCGTTAAACTCAGAATATGGAGCTAAAAAAGCAAGAAATTTTGATTTTTTTTCTTCGAAGGTTGAACTAAACTCTTTTTGAACAAATTTCAACTATAATTCCACCTATGAGATTAGATTTATTTTTAACAAAAGCTTTTAATATACAAAGTAGAAACAAAGCCCATGAGCTTATAAAAGCAAATAAAATAAAAATAGATGGTGCTATTATAACAAAACCATCTTTTAATGTAGAAGAGACTCAAAAAGTAGAAATTTTGGAAGATACTTTTTATGTGTCAAGAGCTGCTTATAAATTAAAATATTTTTTAGATGAGATAGATTTAAACCTAAAAGGTTTAACTGCCTTAGATATAGGTTCTAGTACAGGAGGTTTTACGCAAGTTCTTCTTGAAAATGAAGTTGAAAGTGTAACTTGTGTTGATGTGGGAAGTAATCAACTCCACGAAAAAATAAAACACCATGAAAAAATAGAGTTTTTTGAGAATTGTGATATTAGAGATTTTTCCTCAGACAAAACTTTTGATATAGTTACTTGCGATGTTTCGTTTATAAGTTTACACAATATTATAGATGACATAAATAGATTAGCAGCAAAAAATATAATAGTACTTTTTAAACCACAATTTGAAGTTGGGACAAATGTCAAAAGAGACAAAAAAGGTATGGTAAAAGATAAAAATGCCATAGAGTTAGCTAGAAGAAATTTTCTAGGGGTAACGATACTTTTAAACTGGAAACTAATAGAGCACTCTAAAAGTAAACTAGAGGGTAAAGATGGAAATATCGAAGAACTTTTTTACTTTCAAAAAGATATAGGGAACAAATGAAAAAAAGCAAAAAAGACATAACATCTATAGCAATTGGTGGTTTTGATGGTATGCACATCGCCCATCAGTCATTATTTACAAACCTAAGTAAAAATGGTGCAGTAGTAGTAATCGAATCAGGTTATGCAAATATGACACCTGAAAATACAAGGGAAGAGTATAGCAGCTTTCCTATTTTTTATTATGAACTTAATTCCATAAAACACTTAGAGGGAAAAGAGTTCATAGACCAACTCAAAATTGAGTTCCCAAGTCTAAAAAAAATAGTAGTTGGTTTTGATTTTTGTTTTGGTAAAAATAGAACTTACTGTGTAGAGAAATTAAAATCAATATTTGATGGTGATGTAGTAGTAATAAATGAAATAAGTGTAAATGATATACCAGTACACTCAAGAGTAATTAGAGAGTATATTAAAACAGGTGATTTTAAAACAGTAAATACCCTACTTGGAAGAAAATATAAAATAACTGGTCTTCAAATAAAAGGTCAAGGCTTAGGAAAAAAAGAGTTTGTTCCAACAATAAATCTAAAAGTAACAAAATATATCCTTCCAAAAGAAGGTGTTTATATTACTAAAACTATAGTTGATGGCAAAAGCCACCCTTCTATTACTTTTATAGGTCATAGAACAACCACAGATGGAAGCTTTGCCATTGAAACCCACATAATAAACAACGATATTCAAGTGCATGAAAAAGATGTAAGTATAAAGTTTTATGAGAAAACAAGAGATAATAAAAAGTTTGACTCATTTGAAAAACTAAAAGAGCAAATCCTAAATGATATAAATGATTGTAAAAACTATTTTAATCTTACATTATAAAATATATATTAATAATCATTTTGATAGAATATCTACATGGTAGATAAAGTATTTAATAAATCAATTAAAAAACAATTTGAATTTGACGAAGAGGTAGCATCTGTATTTGATGATATGCTAAATCGTTCCGTTCCATACTATAAAGAGATGCAAAGATTAACTATAAATTTTGCACTAAACTTTTTAGAAGATGATTATAAAGTTTTTGATTTAGGTTGTTCAACAGCCTCAACACTAATAGAGCTAAGTAAACATTGTGATAAAAAACTAAACTTAATAGGAATTGATAATTCCCAAGCCATGTTAAATAGAGCTTCAAATAAAGCAAAAGCTTTTGGAGTTGATATTGATTTTATTTGTGGTGATATTCATGATGTGGATTTATTGGATGCCAACTTAATAATATCTAACTATACGCTTCAATTTATACGGCCGTTACAAAGGGAAAAACTTATAAAAAAAATATATGACTCTTTAGAGACTAAGGGTGTATTTATATTTAGCGAAAAGGTAATATCTTCAAACAAAGTTTTAAATAAACAGTGTATTGATGAGTATTATGAATTTAAAAAAACACAAGGCTACTCAGAGTTTGAAATCTCTCAAAAAAGAGAAGCTTTAGAAAATGTTTTGATACCATATACAGAAGATGAAAATAAAAAAATGATTAAAGATGCAGGATTTAGCCACTGTGAAACACTTTTTAAGTGGGTTAATTTTGCAACATTTATAGCAATAAAAGAATAAAAGTCTCTTCTGAGACTCTTTAGGTTTTACTTCTTTTAATAGGAATTTATTTCCTATGATAAAAAGAAGAAGAAAAAGATAAGGTCCCTTTTTATTGGGACTAATAAAAAGGAATTATTATATGTTAGAAGTAGGAACAATTGCACCAGATTTTTGTGCTCCAAATCAAGATGATGTGGAGATTTGTCTTAGAGATATAAAAGGTAACTGGATAGTTTTATATTTTTACCCAAGGGATAATACACCAGGATGTACAACTCAAGCTTGTGATTTCACAGCTTCTATGCCTGAATTTGATGACTTAGATGCAACTATTTTAGGTGTAAGCCCAGATACTCCTGCAAAACATAGAAACTTTATAGAAAAACAAAATTTAAGCATAACACTACTTGCAGATACTGAAAAAAAGATGTGTGAAGATTATGGTGTTTGGCAACTAAAAAAATTCATGGGCAAAGAATCTATGGGAGTAGTTAGAACTACATTTATTATAAACCCAGAGGGTAACATAGCTGCAATTTGGGAAAAAGTGAGTGTAAGAAAAAAGAAGAAATCAAAAGGTGAAACTACTGAAATCTTACATGTAAACGAAGTAAAAGAGAAATTAAAAGAGTTACAAGCTAAATAAGGAAAAACAATGATAAACAAAAGATTATTACTACTAGGTGCTGCATTTTTAGTTGCAAATACGTTAAATGCAAAAACTACAATTTGTTATAAAAAAGGTTGGGAAACTCCATCAGGTATCGAAACTGTCAAATTAGATGGTGGAGAGTGTAAGGGTGAAAAATCATTAAAACAGATGAAAAGAGCTGGTTGGTATATCAAAGATATAAATATCAAATCAGCAGATAAAGGCTTAGATTATAACTATATATTAAGTGATATAAATCCTATAATCATTGATAAAGAGCTAACTTCAACTAATGACCTTACAAAAGAAGTAGATATGCAAATACAAACTAGCAGACTCTCTAATGTAACTAGTGAAACTGCAACTATTAACATAGGAAACCTAAAAATTGGACAAAGTGGTATTATTCAACATAGATATGAAAATGGCAATGCCATAATTATATCAAGTGCTTATGTAGTAAGTTCAAAGGCAAACTCTTCTGTTGTGAAGTTTATTCCATTTTTAGACCTAACTCAAAATGCTATTCCAACATCAAATAGAGTTGTAGCAGATGGTGATATATTCACATTAAATTATATGTATGACCAAAGTTTATTAATCGCTCCAAATATTGATGCTTTTAGAACTGTAAGAAATAAATTTACTTACAATAACTTTGTACATTCTGATATTTTTGGTGCTTATTTAAAGAGTGAATATAGACCCCTTCCTACACAAAAAATACTTCAAGAGTTTGCTCTTTCTCAAAATATGGGAACTATTTTTATAGTGATTAAGTCAGACATGTATGTAATAGATAGTAGAACTTTTACAATTCTAAACAAACAAAGAATATCAAATATCTCAAGTAATACACAAATGCCATTTTATACAAGAATTGAAAACATAGAATCAAATCTTTTTACATCTGATATTTGGAGTTGGTTAGACTTCTCAGTTATTACAGACTTTTTAGATGATAATAGAACTGAAGAAGAGATTTTATATGGTGATTTGGCACAAAATAAAAGCAAAGGTAGCCAAATAAACTATAACACTTACTATTCAAATGTACTAGGGCTAAATGATGATAAATAAAAAGCATTTAGAATATTTTACTTCTATAGTAGGAGAAGAAAATGTTAAAAGTGATAAAGCTCACCTCATAGCATATTGTTATGATGCTACAAAAGAGAGATTTGAGCCAGATGCAGTTGTATTTCCAAAAGATGAACAAGATGTTTCAGCTGTACTAAAATATTGTAATGATAATAAAATAGTAATAGTTCCAAGAGGTGCAGGTTCAGGTTTTACAGGAGGAGCACTTCCTTCTGAAGGTGGTATTATTCTTAGCCTTGAGCGACATATGAATAAACTACTTGAAATAGATATGGAGAATATGCTAGGTATAGTACAGCCAGGTCTTATTAATATGGATTTCCAAAAAGCAGCCGAAGAAGTGGGTCTATTTTATCCTCCAGATCCAGCAAGTGAGCACTACTCAACGCTAGGTGGAAATGTAAGTGAAAATGCCGGTGGAATGAGAGCAGCAAAATATGGTATTACAAAAGATTATGTGGTAGCACTTAGAGCTGTTTTACCAAATGGTGAGATTATAAGAGCTGGTAAAAAAACTATCAAAGATGTTGCAGGATATAACACTGCTGGTATTTTAATAGCAAGTGAAGGAACACTAGCAATTATCACAGAAATCACTCTTAAACTTATTCCTAAACCAAAATTCAAACAAACTTATATGGGTGTTTTTCCAGATGTAAATAAAGCTATGAATGCCGTATTTAAATCACTAGCCTCTGGGGCAAATCCTGTTGCTATGGAATTTTTAGATGCACTTGTAATAAAAGCATTAAGACAAAAATTTCCACAAGTAAGTCTACCTGAAAATGCAGGTGGGATTTTAGTGGGTGATGTTGATGGAAGTAGTCAAGCTGAAGTTGATGAACAACTAAATACCTTAAAAGAGTCATTTGCTCAATATGGCTCAAGTGAGTTTATTGTTGCAAAAGATGATGAAGAAGCAAATAAGTTATGGTTTGCCAGAAGAAATGCAAGTCCAGCAACTGCTATATATGGAACTAAAAAACTTAATGAAGATATTTCAGTTCCTAGAAGTAAACTTCCTGAAGCACTAGAAGAGATATATAAAATAGGTGATAAATATGGATTCAATGTTCCTTGTTTTGGTCATGCAGGAGATGGAAATATCCATGTTAATGTAATGGTTAAAGATAAAAACAATGAAAAAGAGATGCATGATGGACACAAAGCCATAGAAGAGATTTTTCAACTTGTAGTTGATATGGGTGGAACTTTAAGCGGTGAGCATGGTATTGGTTTGTCAAAAGCTCCATTTATGGATATAGCATTTAATACAGCAGAAATTGAACTATTTAAAAGTATCAAAAAAGCCTTCGACCCAAACAATATTCTAAACCCACATAAAATGGGATTATAAAGTGAAATAATGGAAAATCAAAATGGTAAAAAACTATTTGCAAAAGTTATAGATGCCCTTGATTCATTTTTTAATGATGATACCACATATTATGCTGCAAGCCTTAGTTTTTTTACTATTTTTTCTATTCTTCCAATCTTTGCCTTAATCATTGCAATTATCTCAAACCTAGAACAGTTTAATGAATATGTTGATTTATTTATAAACTATATATTAGATTTAATCAATCCTTCCCACTCACAAAATTTTGCACAACAAATAAAAAACTTCATATCAAACTCTGATAAGCTTGGAAACATAGGGATTGTGTATATGTTATTTGTATTTACAATGTTCTTTAAAGACTATGAGTACATTGTAAATAAAATCCATCAGGCAAAAAGAAAATCAATCTACGCCTCTTTTTTCTTTTATCTTTTTTTTATTACCCTACTTCCCTTAGTATTTGCAGGATATATTATAATAACAACTTTTTATAATAATACAATTTTTGATTTTTTATTAACACTAATACTTGGTTGGAGTATATTTTTTGTACTATTTAAACTAACAGTTAATACATATATTAGTGTAAAAGCGGCACTTTTATCCTCTTTTATTACTTTAATTGTTATTTCAATAACAAAAAACCTCTTTGTATACTATGTCCTATATAATCAAACCTACACTACACTATACGGTTCAATGGCAACACTTCTTTTTACTTTCCTTTGGATTTATACTTCATGGATAATCTTTTTATATGGTGTAAAACTTTGTCATAATTTAAACCTAAAAGAGTTGAATAAAGTTGAAACAAAATAAAATTATTTTTTATTTTTTAAACTAATAACTTCACGTCTTTAAATTAATGTAAAATCTCAAAACTTTTAAAAATTATGTTTAAAAATATCATTTATTAAAGCTCTAACTTTGTATAATCTTGTTTTAAAATTATAAAAAGGAGTTTAATAGTGTTAAAATATACAAAAATTGCTACATCAATTGTGACATTAAGTATTTTAACTGGATGTTCTACAGTTACACCAAATATAGTTAATATTTCAAAACCAACTGCAGTACAACCAAATATAATAGTTAAAAAAGAAGAACCTGTTTTAAAAAGAAAAGTTGCCATTGCAAGATTTGGGAATGAAGCACAATATGGTAAATCCGCATTATTTGGATTAAATAATACATATAATGCTGAGAAACAAGCAACAGATATATTATCTGCAAAATTAGCTAATTCAGGTAAATTTGTTTTATTAGAAAGAGATGATTTATCCAAAATAAATAATGAATTAAAAACTCAAAATTTAAGTTCATTAAATATTGGTGCTAATTATTTAATAGTTGGTTCTGTTTCAGAATTTGGAAGAAAAAATATATCTGATACAGGTGTATTTTCAAGAACAAAAATACAATCAGCCTATGCAAAAGTTAGTGTTAGACTGATTGATGTAAAAACAGGACAAATTATTTTTGCACAAGAGGGTGCAGGAGAAGCTAAAAGTGAAGCTGGTACAGCTTTTGGTGTAGGAAAACATGTTGGCTATGATTCTACATTAAATGATAAAGCTATATCAACCGCAATAGCAAGTGTAGTTGATGGCATTATGCAAAACTTACTAAATAAACCTTGGCGTTCATATATTTTATCCATAGAAGACTCAAGTATTATTATTGCAGGTGGAGAAAAACAAGGATTAAAAATAGGAGATACCTTTAATATTTATAAACAAGGTAAAAGTATCAAAAATCCACAAACAGGAATAATAATTGAACTACCAGGAAAAAAAATAGCAACAATATCTATTATAAGTCAGTTTGGAACTAGTTATACTGATGAAGGTTCAATTTGTCAAATTATAGAAGGAAATATTAAAGGAGTAAACAAAGATGAATTATATATTCAGAAATAAATTAACTATTATTTTATTAAGTACATTTATATTTATAGGATGTGGATATAAACAAACAAATACACAAATAAAAGAAATAGGATATTTAAAATTCATTAAATCACCTTTTTCTAAATACAAAATATTAGTTAATGAAAAATATGAATTTAACTTAGATGAATGTATTAAAAAAGATGATACTGGTCAATGCCATGATGATACCATTGATAAATTATATGAAACAAAAGCTGGTAATAATATTATAAAAGTGTATGACAGAAATAATAACTTAATTTTACAAAAAGAGGTTTATATAGGTTCATCAAATACAGTGGAGGTTAATTTAAAATGAAACAAATATATAAAATTACAATAATATCTTTTACATTATTTTTATTTGTAGGTTGTACTCAAACTAAAATTGAACCACCACTATATACATGGAATAATTATGTTGAAAGTTCAGGGCAAATTGGAACAGAAGATAATCAAAAAGAAGCAATAGAAAAGCATCAAGTAGTTTTGGAAAAAATCATATTAGATTCGAATAATGAAAAGAAAAGAGTAGCTCCTGGAATTTATGCAGAGTACGCACAATTTTTATTTGAATCAAATAAAAAAGATAAAGCAAAAAAATATTTTATTCTTGAAAAAATAACATATCCAGAATCAACAGTATTTATAGACAGAGTAATTAAAAAACTTTATGGAGAGAACTTATGAAAAGAATTTTATTAATATTTACACCTTTATTTGCGGTTTTTTTATTTACAGGTTGTGGAATTACTCAATCAAGAATTGCCAAAATTCAAGTTTATCCAAAAATGTATGAAGTACATCCTAAATCAATATTGGTTTTACCAGCAAAAAATACTACTACAGCTGTTGATGCAACTGACCAATTTAGTTATTCAATAACAAAACCATTAGCTGAAAAAGGTTATTACGTATTTCCAGTTCATTTAGTAGATAGTTTCTTCAAAAGTGAAAATATATCTGACGCTGAGATAATACGAAATATTCCAGTTACAAAATTAAAAGAAATATTTAATCCAGATGCAATATTATATGTTGACATAAATGCATGGGATACAGGATATTCTGTAATTAGTAGTAATGTTGATGTTGGGCTATCTTTTTCACTAATAGATGCAAATACAGGAAAAGAAATATGGCAAAATAATGCGTATGCATATTCTTATGATGCATTAGATACTGGAAACATTGTAAGTTTAATAGTTTCTGCTATATCAACAGCTATCAATACAGGGACAGATTATACAAAATTGGCTTATGTAGCAAATAGCACAGGTGTTAGTTTTTTACCATCTGGATATTATAATGAAAAGTACTACAAAAAAGATGCTAATGATAAATTCACTTATTTTAATGTTGCAACTTTGGAAGATGGCAAACTATTTGTTGATGAATATTTTATATTTGGCAATAAAAAAGAAGGAAAAGTACCTCTAACTATTCGAGGACATGCAAAAGGTTATCATGGTTTATCAGTAAGTAATTTAAATTTTTACAATCATAACGGATATTCCAATTATTATATTACAGAAGAAATAAAAGGTGTAAAATATTTACGAAATAGATTTTTTAGATATGAAAATAACAAACCTTATTTACTAGTAGAAAATAAAAAAGTATTTGCTACCACAGAAGTAAATGGGAAAATCCCATATAGTGAAGAAAATGGGAAATATTACTTTCAAATTGACCAAATAATAGAATTTGAAGAGTTAGAAACTTTAGAAAAAGTTTCAGCACTATAAGCAAACTAAATTATTAATAAAAAGGGGGAAATTTATGTATTTTCTCCTTTTAATATAAATAAAACTTACTCATATAAAAATTATAATTTTATTAAAATCCAAAAAACTTTTAACTTTGATAAAATGACTGAATATAGATTTGAATTATTTGATGAATCGAATGTTTACGCTATAGGTGAACTAACAATAGCACTTCAAAAATAAATATAAAAGTGGTGCTCACAGCAGGAATCGAACCTGCAACCTCTTGCTTACCATGCAATTGCTCTACCGATTGGAGCTATGCGAGCTTTTTTAATTAATAATGAATAATTAATAGTGAATAATAATATTCTACTATTAGTAATAATTATACTCAGATAAATAGTATATAAAAATATATACTTAAAAAAAGTGCAAAAAAAAAGCTCAGTACTAAAAAGACGATGTCTAAATAGAACTAAGCTATAAAAACTCAAGAGTTGGCGACGACTTACGTTTCCACAAGGGGACCCTGCAGTATTATCAGCGATGAAGTGCTTGACTTCCAGGTTCGGAATGGAGCTGGGTATTTCCACTTCTCAATAATCACCAACAAAGTTGAGTAGTAAAAGCAATAAATGCTCTTAATACTCAACTCTATCTTCTTGAGTTAGAGTTTTAATGTTAAAGTCTTTACACACATACTCATTAAGTATGTACTTAATAAGATAGTAAACCAAGAAATATATAAAATAAGCCAAACGATCTATTAGTACTAGTCAGCTAAACGTCTTACAACGCTTACACATCTAGCCTATCAACCAGCTAGTCTTGCTGGGATCTTCAGGGAAAGTTCATCTTAGAGTTGGCTTCGAGCTTAGATGCTTTCAGCTCTTATCACATCCGTACGTAGCTACCCAACGATGCTCTTGGCAGAACAATTGGTACACCAGTGGTACGTTCATCCCGGTCCTCTCGTACTAGGGACAAATCTCTTCAACTTTCCTACGCCCACGGAAGATAGGGACCGAACTGTCTCACGACGTTCTGAACCCAGCTCGCGTACCGCTTTAAATGGCGAACAGCCATACCCTTGGGACCTGCTCCAGCCCCAGGATGCGATGAGCCGACATCGAGGTGCCAAACCTCCCCGTCGATGTGAGCTCTTGGGGGAGATCAGCCTGTTATCCCCGGCGTACCTTTTATCCTTTGAGCGATGGCCCTTCCACACAGAACCACCGGATCACTATGACCGACTTTCGTCTCTGCTCGAGTTGTATCTCTTACAGTCAGGCTGGCTTATGCCATTATACTCAACAAGCGATTTCCATCCGCTTTGAGCCAACCTTTGCAAGCCTCCGTTACTTTTTAGGAGGCGACCGCCCCAGTCAAACTACCCACCAGACATTGTCCTGAACGAGGATAACTCGTCCCAGTTAGTAACTCAAATATTCAAGGGTGGTATCTCAAGGGTGGCTCCGTGTATACTTGCGTCTACACTTCATAGCCTCCCACCTATCCTGCACATGAATATCCAAGCTACAGTGTCAAGCTGTAGTAAAGGTGCACGGGGTCTTTCCGTCTTTCCGCGGGTAGGAGGAATTTTCACCTCCACTACAATTTCACTGGATCCCTGGTTGAGACAGCTCCCATCTCGTTACGCCATTCATGCAGGTCGGTATTTAACCGACAAGGAATTTCGCTACCTTAGGACCGTTATAGTTACGGCCGCCGTTTACTCGGGCTTCAATCAAATGCTTCGCACAAGTGCTTACATCATCAGTTAACCTTCGAGCACCGGGCAGGCGTCACACCTTATACATCCTCTTGCGAGTTAGCAAAGTGCTGTGTTTTTGGTAAACAGTCGGGAGGGACTCTTTGTTGCAACCTCTATCGCTTTTTGGAGTAAATCCATATACAATAGTAGGCACACCTTATACCGAAGATACGGTGCTAGTTTGCAGAGTTCCTTAACCAGGGTTCTTCCACGCGCCTTAGAATACTCATCCCACCCACCTGTGTCGGTTTACGGTACGGGCAACAAATAATATACTTAGTGGCTTTTCTTGGCACGACAGTATCATCGATTCTGAATTAATTCCGAAGAATTGCAACAGCCTGTAAGATCTCGGTCTCATGTATCCCGGATTTGCCTAAGATACAACCTACATCCTTCGAGCCACTATTCCATCAGTGACCTCGATTAACTCTATGCGTCCCCACATCGCGCTTATTTGTTGGTATTGAAATATTAATCAATTTGCCATCGTCTACCCCTTTCGGACTCGACTTAGGTCCCGACTAACCCTACGATGACGAGCATCGCGTAGGAAACCTTGGGTTTTCGGCGTTGAGGATTCTCACCTCAATTATCGCTACTCATGCCTGCATGCTCACTTCTATCCGCTCCAGCACTCCTCGTCGGTATACCTTCAACGCTGAATAGAACGCTCTCCTACCACTTGTACAAGTACAAGTCTAAAGCTTCGGTGCATATCTTAGCCCCGTTATATTTTCCGCGCAAAATCACTAGACCAGTGAGCTGTTACGCTTTCTTTAAAGGGTGGCTGCTTCTAAGCCAACCTCCTGGTTGTCACAGTAACTTCACATCGTTTTCCACTTAGATATGACTTTGGGACCTTAGCTGTTAGTCTGGGTTGTTCCCCTCTCGACATAGGATTTTATCACCCTACGCCTGACTCCTATGATTACGCATATAGTATTCGAAGTTTGATAGGGTTTGGTACCGCGGTAAGCAGCCCTAGCCCATTCAGTGCTCTACCCCTATATGTTACTACATAAGGCTATACCTAAATATATTTCGGAGAGAACCAGCTATCACGAAGTTTGATTGGCCTTTCACCCCTATCCACAAGTCATCCCGAGACTTTTCAACGTCAATGGGTTCGGTCCTCCACTGGCTCTTACACCAGCTTCAACCTGCTCATGGATAGATCACTTCGTTTCGGGTCTGCAGCATCTGACTATGTCGCCCTATTAAGACTCGCTTTCGCTACGGCTCCGTACTTGACTTAACCTTGCCAGACACCACAACTCGCAGGCTCATTATGCAAAAGGCAGTCCGTCACCCTGTTGCAAGCAACATAGGGCTCCGAATGATTGTAAGCTAATGGTTTCAGGTTCTATTTCACTCTCCTCGCTGGAGTACTTTTCACCTTTCCCTCACGGTACTTGTTCACTATCGATCTGTAAGTAGTATTTAGGATTGGAGGGTGGTCCCCCCAGATTCAGACAAAATATCACGTGTTCCGTCCTACTCAGGATACCAATAGAGCTATTAAGAATTTCGTATACAGGAGTTTCACCTTCTATGCTATACCTTTCCAGATATTTCTACTATTCTCTTTAGTCTCACATTATGGTCCTACAACCCCCTATGCAAGCATAGGGTTTGTCCTAATCCGCGTTCGCTCGCCGCTACTTACGGAATCTCATTTGATTTCTCTTCCTCTGGCTACTGAGATGTTTCACTTCACCAGGTTAGCTCCCCGCAGGGTAACATATATCTCTATATGCTGGGTTGTCCCATTCGGAAATCCTCGGATCAAAGCTCTTTGGCAGCTCCCCGAGGCTTATCGCAGCCTAATACGTCCTTCATCGCCTCTTACAGTCTAGGCATCCACCATTAGCCCTTAATAGCTTATAATTTGTATAACTAAATCTCTTTAGTTACCTTTTTTGATAATTATTCCTTGGCTACTATCTTATTAAGTACATTATTTCTAACATATCCTAACAATATAGTAATTGTGTGTTTAAATTGTTTTCTATATTGAACTATAATAATTTACATTATTCTAATTCGAAAAAATTTTAAAGACTTTAACATTAAATTTTTAAATAACATGATTTTTATTACTAAAAACCAAATATAAATCTTATTTTTAAGACTTACATTTAGTTTTTCTTACTTTTTTTCATTCTACGTTTAGATGATGGTGGAGAATAGCGGGATCGAACCGCTGACCTCCTGCGTGCAAGGCAGGCGCTCTCCCAGCTGAGCTAATTCCCCAACAAATCTTAACACAAAGATTATCTTCATGGTGGGCCTACCAGGACTTGAACCTGGGACCTCACGATTATCAGTCGAGCGCTCTAGCCAGCTGAGCTATAGGCCCATTCTTCACCTATTATTACAAATAACCTTTATAAACCGAATATGATAATGGACATTACCCATTGTTTTTATTTCTTGAGATTAGAAACGAATCTAATCTCATTACTCTGAAAGGAGGTGATCCAACCGCAGGTTCTCCTACGGTTACCTTGTTACGACTTCACCCCAGTCGCTAAATCCACTGTGGAAGGTAGCTATTTTAGCATCCCCGCTTCGAATGAATTCAACTCCCATGGTGTGACGGGCGGTGAGTACAAGACCCGGGAACGTATTCACCGTAGCATAGCTGATCTACGATTACTAGCGATTCCAACTTCAAGTAGTCGAGTTGCAGACTACTATCCGAACTGGGAGGCATTTTTGAGATTCGCTCCACATCACTGTATTGCTGCTCTTTGTATACCCCATTGTAGCACGTGTGTAGCCCTGGTCGTAAGGGCCATGATGACTTGACGTCGTCCTCACCTTCCTCCTACTTGCGTAGGCAGTCTCGTTAGAGTTCTCAGCCGAACTGTTAGCAACTAACGACGAGGGTTGCGCTCGTTGCGGGACTTAACCCAACATCTCACGACACGAGCTGACGACAGCCGTGCAGCACCTGTATGAAAGCTCCTGCAAGCAGGCACCAATCCATCTCTGGAAAGTTCTTTCTATGTCAAGACCAGGTAAGGTTCTTCGCGTATCGTCGAATTAAACCACATGCTCCACCGCTTGTGCGGGTCCCCGTCTATTCCTTTGAGTTTTAATCTTGCGACCGTACTCCCCAGGCGGTACACTTAATGTGTTAACTGCATTACTGCAAGGTCTAGCCTCACAACAACTAGTGTACATCGTTTAGGGCGTGGACTACCAGGGTATCTAATCCTGTTTGCTCCCCACGCTTTCGCGTCTCAGCGTCAATAGTGTTCCAGTAGATCGCCTTCGCAATCGGTATTCCTTCTAATATCTACGGATTTTACCCCTACACCAGAAATTCCATCTACCTCTCCCACATTCTAGATAGACAGTTTTGGAAGCAGTTCTATGGTTGAGCCATAGGATTTCACTTCCAACTTATCTATCCGCCTACACGCTCTTTACGCCCAGTAATTCCGAGTAACGCTTGCACCCTCCGTATTACCGCGGCTGCTGGCACGGAGTTAGCCGGTGCTTATTCATATAGTACCGTCATTATCTTCCTATATAAAAGGAGTTTACGCACCGAAATGTGTCATCCTCCACGCGGCGTTGCTGCATCAGGGTTTCCCCCATTGTGCAATATTCCCCACTGCTGCCTCCCGTAGGAGTCTGGACCGTGTCTCAGTTCCAGTGTGACTGATCATCCTCTCAAACCAGTTAGGTGTCATTGTCTTGGTGAGCCATTACCTCACCAACTAACTGATACCGTACAGGCCGATCCTAGAGCCATAAATGTTTCCCTTGCAGTCTTAAGACTTAAAGGCATATGGGGTGTTAGCAGTCGTTTCCAACTGTTATCCCCCTCTCTAGGGCACGTTACCTATATATTACTCACCCGTGCGCCACTTAGCTGACAATTAAAGCAAGCTTTAATCCGTTCTCGTTCGACTTGCATGTGTTAAGCACGCCGCCAGCGTTCACTCTGAGCCAGGATCAAACTCTCCATAAAATGTTTAGTTTAATCATGACTAGTGTCTAACTCTTTTATCTAACTTCCGAAAAAGTTAATTGCAATTGTTTACTGACATTACTCATTGTTTTTTTAATAGACGAGAATTGTATAAATTCTCTTGTTTTATATCATATTCGGTTTATAAAAGTTACTTATCTTTTAAACCGTAGTTTGTTAAAGAACTCAACTCTTTGTGACTTCCATCACTCAAATTGGACGGGAATTATAATAGGTTTTTATACCTTTGTCAAGAGCTTTTCTTTAATGTTGGCTTAAATTTTTAAAAAAAATAAAGTTGTTGAATTTTAGTAATATTATATAGAGATTTTTGGTAGAGAATATAGAGTTAATTATTAAAAATAAGAGTCTAAACTCTTATTTTAATAATTCATCAACTATTTTTATTAAATAGTCTGCTGAGTTTTTAGCACTTGATTTCAAAAATTCATCAAAATCAAAGCCTGCATCCATATCTGCTGTATCAGATATAGCTCTTAAAATAAAGAATGGTACATTTAGTGCATCACAAACTACTGCAACACTTGCACCTTCCATTTCTAGTGCATCTGCTTTAAAAGTACTTTCAATGAAGTTTTTTCGCTCAGAGGAATGAACAAATTGATCACCAGTTGCAATAGTTCCTTCAATAACTTTTAATCCATTATTAGAAGCTACTTTTTTTGCTATATCATTTAACTTTTTTGATGATTCAACAAATACAGCACCTCCAGGAACATATCCATTAGGATGTCCAAAGGCTGTAATATCTAAATCATGTTGACAAAGCTTATTAGCAATTATCAAATCACCAATATTAAGTTCAGGATTAATTCCACCTGCAACTCCTGAAAAAAGTAGAGTATCACATCCAAATTTTTCAATCATTGTAGTTGCTGTTAAACTTGCAAATACTTTTCCTATCTTTGAATAGGCAATAACAATATCTAATCCATTGTATGAAACTTCATAATACTTATTATTTGCAAATTCAACTACATTTACACTATCAAAATGAGCTAATAGAGGTTCAATTTCCTCTTCCATAGCTCCCATTATTGCTAATTTATTCATTTATATCTCCAATTACTTTTTCTAATGAACTAATATCTGATACATTAGATGTAGGCACTTTTACAATTTTTCTATTTAAGCCTTTTAATACAACACCATTACCAAACTCTATAAATAAATCTACTTTTGAAGCATGTTTTTCAATTGATTGTTTATACTTAACAGGGCTTGTTAGTTGAGAAGCTAATAATTCTATTGCTTCTTCTTTTGTAGTATATATATCAGTAGATACATTTGAAACTACTGGTGAGAATTCATCTTTTATATACTCTTCTAAGTATGGTCTTAAGTTTTCAACTGCACTTGTTAATAGCTCACAGTGACTAGCTACACTCATATCAAGTACTATAGCTCTTTTTGCTCCAGCTTGTGTAAAAGTATCCACTAGTGACTCTAAATCTGCCTTTATACCTGCAAGAACTAATTGTCCATCCATGTTATAATTTGCTGGCCAAACTTTTTTACCATTTTCTCTTTGTTCTTTACAAATAAGTTCAACTTTTGAATCTTCTAAACCAACTAGTGCCATCATTCCTGCATTTCCACCAGAACAAGCTTCATTCATAAAAAGTCCTCTTTTATGAACCAGTTCAATTGCATCTAAATAATCAATTGCTCCAGCTGCTACTAAAGCAGAAAATTCACCAAGAGAGTGTCCCAATAAAAACTCTGGTTTGATATCACTCTTATCTTCAAAAAGTTTAAAAGCAATTGCAGATACTAAAAGAATAGCTGGTTGTGTATATTCTGTTTTACCTAAATTCTCATTTTCCTTAAATAAAAGCTCTTCAAAATTTACACCTAATCTGTCACTAGCTTTTTTAATCATATCTTTTGCGATATCACTATTTTCAAAAAAATCTTTTCCCATGCCAATTTTTTGACTACCTTGTCCGGGGAATATAAAAGCAACTTTTTTCATATATCTTTTTCCTTATGTCTTTTACTTTGTTTTAAAAACGAGCATTATACTATTTAATATTTGTCATAAAAATAAAATGCCCAAAAGCACTCGTGCTTTTGGGCATTTTAAAACTTTTTATTTTGAGAGGATTAGTGACTACAACCACATCCACCATGAGAAGGTTTTTCTTCTTTAGGCTCTTCACTAGAACAACATCCACCTTCAGACTCACCATGGTCATGACTTCCGCCACCACAACATCCGCCACCCATAGCAGCCATTCCACCAACAACACCAGTTTGAATCTCTTCTTCAGTAGCAGCTCTTGAACTTAAAACAGCCACAGAGAACATTAATGTTTTACCAGCCATTGGATGGTTATAATCAATTGTTACTTCATTATCATTAAAACCTGTAACTGTAACTTGTACAGTTTCACCTTGTTCACCAGTTCCATAAAGACTCATACCTTCTGTTAATTCAATACCTGCAAATTGCTCTTTTGGTAATGTTTGAACAGCTTCTGGATTTAATTCACCATAAGCATCTTTAGGTTCTACTAAAACATCAGCTTCTTCACTTACAGACATATCAACTAACTTTGACTCTAATCCTGGGATTATTTGACCTTTTCCTGAAACGAACTCTAGTGGATCTTGACCTACATTTGAATCTAAATGATCTCCTGTATTAGCATCTTTTAATGTGTACTCTATTCCTATAACTTTTGACATGTCTTTCCTTTTTTAATTTAATTTTGATAGATTTCTATCTGCACTTTTTGCTTCCTTTGAGTCTGGATAAACAGTCATCAAAGTTTCATAAAAAGAAGCAGCATTTTTAAAATCATTTGTTTTTTCAAATGAGATTGCGCTATGAAGTAATAGCTTTGGCATCCAAGAAGCCTTATCATACAACATCGCAGATTTTTTAAAATACGAAATTGCTTTACTATAATCTTTTCTATAGTACCACATCTCACCAAGATAAAAATTTGATTCAGCTGGTTTATAGTTAGCTGATATCAATTTTTCGAACATCGGTATTGCTCTTGTAAAATAATCAATTTTGAAAAGTCTTTTTGCTTCTATTAGCATTTCAGCTTTATCATCTATTGATACTTTATTTTCCGAATTATTACTTTTTACACTTATATTTGGTTGAGCTTTTTTGTTAGTTTTGATATTTAAGCTTTTTTTCAATGCCTCAAATTCTTTTACTGTAACAAATTGGTTCATATTTTTTTTAAAGTCTTTTTCTGAGATATAATTTGAATCTATAACATTTATTTTTTTTGTTAATTTTTCAACAGCTCTCTTTAGATTTTCTAAATTCTTCTGGTTTTCATCTGCAATCTTTTTTTGTAAGGCATTTAATTGATCAATAGATTTTTTTAATTCTTTTACATCTTCACCATTTTTATCAGTTAGATTTTGATTTGATTCAAAATCATTTAAAAGCTTTGTTAATGTTAAAACAACACTATTTAATTTTTGAGAATCACCCTCATAAATTGATTCTAAACCATCAATACGCTCACTTATTGAATCCATAGTTGATTTTACAGTTTTTACTTTTGTATCAATAGAACCTAGTTCTTTTTTATTTTTTAAAATACGTTGTTCTGATTTTGTAAGACCATAAGGGTTAGAAGAATCTAAATTACCAGCACCAAAAACAGATACCTCTTTGGCATATGTTAAGGTGCTTAATAAAATAACTATTAAAAATTTGTTCATATATTATGGAAGAGGCTTATATTCTGCTCTTCTGTTTTTTGACCAACACTCTTTAGTCTTATCTGAACAAACAGGATTACTTTCTCCAAAACTTACAACAGTGATAGAATTTGATGAAATACCGTCAGAAATTAAAGCGTCTTTTACAACTTTTGCTCTTTTTAAACCTAATGCGTAGTTATACTCATCTGTTCCCCACTCATCACAGTTACCTTCAACTTTAACACTACCTGCTAAACCTTTTAACTTAGAAGCATTTTCAGAAGCAACTTTTCTTTGTGTTTCTGTTAAATTAAACTTATCAAAAGCAAAATATATTGATTCAATAAACTCTTTTTTACCATCAACTATGAAATAGTTACCTTTTCCATCAGATGCCATATTATCTTGTACAATGCTGTTGTTTGTTGTTTCCATTGTATTTAATGCAGATTCAGAATCTGCAGGAGTTGAATCCATTTCAACAGTTTTTTGACTACATCCTGTAAATAGTAATGTAGCTGTTATAAAAGCTAGTAAACCGAACTTTTTCATTAATTATCCTTATTGTGATTTGCTAAATTTTACTCAAACAAAACTTAACTCATTATTATAAAATTGTAATTTACCAATCTATTGATTGTAATTTACCACTAACTAAAGGAAATAAGAATGATTTATTATAGTTTAGCCTTATAACCCCTACACTACTTTTCCCATTGTAGTTTTTTATAAATAGTACTGATTCCCCATCACTTGAAAATTTTGGGAATTGATTTACACCATTTGTTGTTAATCTTCTTATAAAATCACTTTTTGTAGAGATTAAATATAAATTGAAAGTATTATATGAAAATTCATTATTACTCTCCCTACTACTATAAACAACATAGTTATCAAATGTTGTGGCAGAAGAGTTATTTCGACCATGATAAACTAACCTCTCAACACCCCTTCCATTTATTTTTTTAGCAAAAATGTTTGGATTTTTTAATCTATCTGATACAAAAACAATTTTACTGTCATTTTCAACAAAGTGTGCTCCAACATCAATACCTTTATAACTTGTTAGTTTTACTTTTCTTTTATTTTTTGTTTCATATAGATATATATCTGGCTGACCTTCAGGAGAAGCAGTTATAAGAAGTTTAGAACCGTCTTTATTTACATCCGAACATACTACCATACCTTGAGATTTCATAATTTTTTCTACTTTTCTAGTATATAAATTATATTTAATTAGCTCTGGAAGAAAACCATTATATGTCGTATAATAAAAACTCTCTTGTTCACTATTTGACCATTTAGGAAAAATATTTAATCCCCCACTAATTATTGTTTTTTGATAAGTTAAAGTATAATCTGCAATAACAATATCTGCTTTTTTTGCATCTTTATACACAGAAAAAATAACAAATTTATCCATCCAATCAAGGGGAGGAGCATTTAAATATTTATTGATAGCAATAGAAGCTCTATGTGCTACAAATGGGTATCTATCTAGCTGAGAAGAACTTATGGTTTTTTCAAGAATTAATCCCATTATATTGTTGTCAAAGAGTTTCATATTTAAATTTAATCCACCAAAACTACTCTCTTTTATTGTTAGATTTAAGAATAAATCAACTCCTCTATTTTTTAATCCTAACATATTTGGATTATTTGAAAAAGCAAAACTCTCTTTACTATTTGATGATTGAAAGTGTCCACTTACTAACAAGTCTTTGACAATCATATTTCTGATTTTATTTGTATATTCAAAATTCTTAGTATCACTTGCTACTGCAATTTCAATTTTTGGCAAATTGTCTGATTTTTTAATAATTTCCATTGTTGCATCAACTGCAAATAAATTTGTACAAATTAATATAAATACTAAAAATATTTTTCTCATAATTATCCTTCTGATTTAAAAATTACTTCTATTTTTGTCACAGAACCCTTATTGTGTTCTGGATATGTAATATTAACTTGTTCATTTAAAAAAGAGGTTAAAGATTTGTCAAAAACCTCATTTCCAGAATATTTTAAAAATTTATAATCAAAACTTCCATTATTTGTGATTATTACTAACACTTTTGCAAATAATTCATCTCCTACCATCATAGGATTCCATCTTTGTGCTAATAGTTCATAAATTTTTGAATAATATGGGTCAATAGAATTTTTTGATTCTGTACTTGGAAGTACTGAAGTTTTTGATTTTACATTGTTTAATAAAGAAGATACTGACAACTTTTCACTTTTTCTCTCTTTTTCAAACTGTGCTTTAAATCTACTTGCAACCTCTGATTTAACCACATTATTAACAGTCTCTTCTATAACACTTTTATTTGTATCTTTTACATTTGCAAAAAGTGATTTTACACTGTTTTGCTGTTTTGCACTTTTTGATTTTGACTTATCAACGACATCATCGATTTTTTTATTCTTTATTTTTTGTGCTTTTTTGTTTACGACCTTGCTATTATCATCAACCAAGATGCTAAGTTCTATAGTAGTAGTTTTATTAAAAGCATCAAACTTTTTAACATCAGAAGTTTTTAAATATAAAAAAAATAAAAAAATTATAAATAAGTATATAGATAAGGCTATAATTAGACTATTTTGCTTTGAAATAGAATTAAAAAAAAACATACTTACCCATCAGTAATTAAAGAAACTTTAAAAAAACCAGCCTCTTTTACAGTTTTTAATACAAAAATAACATCATCATATATCAATCTTTTATCTGCTCTTATATGAATAGGTGTATCTTTATTTTTATCATTTGAATAAAGAATAAAGCTATCAGCAAAGTTTTCTAATTCATAACTATTTTTACCTATTGAGATTTTTTTATCTTTAGAGATTAAAATAGAGATTTTTTTTACATCTTGAATTTGTTGAGACCTACTACCATTTGGTAAATTAACAGGCTCTTCAAACTCTATTACTGGTGCAGTAACCATTAGTATTGCAAGTAATACTAACATTATATCTACTAAGGGAGTTATATTTAAATCTGGTTTTTGATTAAAATCATACATTTGTATTATGCCTTAGCGATCAAGATTTCGGATTGAGCCTTTAAGTAAGTGTTTAGTTCATAAACTTTTCTAGTTAAGATTTGATGAAATGTATAAGCGAATATTGCTACGAAAATTCCAGCAGCAGTTGCCACTAATGCTTCTGAAATAGCTGGTGCAATAACAGAAAAGCCAACTTTTGAATGAGTTGAAAACTTTGCAAATGATTCTAAAATTCCAATAACAGTACCAAATAATCCAATAAATGGAGAAGTAGATGATACAATAGATAACCATGATAATCCATCACTGGCATCTTTTATAATTGAGATTTCACAAGCATGTAATAAAGGTTTTGATTTAGATGATTTAGCACATCTACTTAAACCTGATAAAGGACTTAAAGATGATTCTCTAGAAGTAAGTGTTTCTAAAGATTTTCTTTCATTAGTTATTAATCCAGCTACTTGACTATTTTTATAAATAAAAAGCCAAAAAATCAAGACAAAATAAACAGATAGCAGGGCTAATACAACAATTGTAATAGCACTACTATTTGTAAAATAATTTAAAATTAAATCAATCATTTTCTTCTTAACTGAATGAATTAATTCTTGCTTCTACAGAAGCAATTGATACATTAGCATCAGAAACTGAATTAACAAGTTCTTTAGCTGCATCAATAGCTTTTGCAATGTCAGAATCTCCACCCTGAGTTAGAGAAACAGCACCGTCAGCCAAAACATCAACTGAAGTTTCGCTAACATTAACGTGACCCCAGTTTATAGCTACTGCTTCAGTAGTATTCTCTTTTTCTATTATAATTACACCAACTGTTAATGAAGATACCAAAGAAGCATGTCCTGGTAGTACTCCAAACTCTCCCTCTTTTCCAGGGAGAGTTACAGTTTTTACGTCACCATTAAATATTGATCCATTTGGTGTAACTATTGATAATCTTAATGTATCCATAAATTTACCTTAATGGTTTTATTTCATATTCTCAGCTTTAGCTAGAACTTCATCAATTCCACCAACCATATAGAATGCCATTTCTGGAACGCTATCGTATTTACCTTCTAAGATACCTTGGAAACCTGCAATTGTATCTTTAAGCTCAACATATTTACCAGGAGATCCAGTAAATACTTCAGCAACGAAGAATGGTTGAGATAGGAATCTTTCAATTTTTCTAGCTCTAGCAACTACAAGTTTATCTTCTTCTGATAACTCATCCATACCTAGAATTGCAATGATATCTTGTAAATCTTTGTATTTTTGTAATACAGATTGAACACCTCTTGCAACATCATAATGCTCATGTCCTAAAACATCAGCACTTAAAATTCTTGAACTTGAATCCAATGGATCAACTGCTGGATAAATACCTTTTTCAGCAATTTTTCTATTAAGAACCGTAGTTGCATCTAAGTGAGCAAATACAGAAGCTGGAGCTGGATCTGTTAAGTCATCCGCTGGTACGTATACCGCTTGAACAGAAGTAATAGAACCTTTAGATGTAGATGTAATTCTCTCTTGTAATTTACCCATTTCTGAAGCAAGTGTAGGTTGATATCCAACAGCTGATGGAATTCTTCCTAGAAGTGCTGACATCTCAGAACCTGATTGTGCAAATCTAAAGATATTATCTACGAACATAAGTACATCAAGACCTTTTTCATCTCTAAAGTACTCAGCCATTGTAAGACCTGTTAATGCAATTCTATTTCTTGCACCTGGAGGCTCACTCATTTGACCATAACATAATGCAACTTTGTCAAGTACGTTAGAATCTTTCATTTCGTAATAAAGGTCATTACCTTCTCTTGTTCTTTCACCAACACCTGCGAATACTGAGTATCCTGAATGTTTGAAAGCAACGTTATGGATTAATTCCATGATAATAACTGTTTTACCAACACCAGCACCACCGAATAGTCCAACTTTACCACCTTTTGAATATGGTGCTAAAAGGTCAACTACTTTGATACCTGTTTCAAACATTTCTGTTTTTGTTGATTGCTCTTCAAAAGAAGGCGCAGCTCTGTGAATTGACCATCTTGGAGTCTCCTCAGGAATTGCTTCACCTTCATCAACTGGATCACCAATTACATTGAAAATTCTTCCTAATACAGCTTCACCAACTGGAACTTGGATAGGTCCACCTTGTGCAACACACTCTTGTCCTCTTGTTAATCCTTCTGTCATATCCATAGCAATAGTTCTAACTCTACTATCACCAATATGTGCAGCAACTTCAAGTATTAATCTGTCAGATTTTGCATCTGCTAATGTAACTTGAATTGCTTCATTAATTTCTGGTAAGTATCCGTCGAACTCTACGTCAACAACTGGACCCATTACCTGAACAATTTTACCTTTCATACGGGCAGCTCCTTTAAATTATTTTAATGATTCAACACCACTGATAATCTCTATCAGCTCTGTTGTAATCGCAGCTTGTCTAGCTTTATTGTACTCTACTGTTAAACTATCAACTTTTTCTTTTGCGTTCTTTGTCGCAGCTTCCATAGCTTGCATTCTTGCACTATGTTCAGCAGCTAAAGAATCAAGTAAAGAGTAATACATATTAAATTGAATGTATTTCTCAGTTAATTCATCTAACACTTCTTCATCATCATCTGGCTCAATATCAAGCATAGATGATTCTTCTTTTAATTCAACACTTTCTAAACTAATAGGTAAGATTTCTCTAACTCTTAACTCTTGAGTTAACATATTAAGAAATCCGTTGTAAATTAAAACTACTTTATCAGTAACTCCATTTTGGAAATCATTTACAACTTCTTGAATAAAGTCAGAAGCTCTATTATAATCAGGTGCAGAAGTTAAGTCGCTAACTTTTTGTGTTAATGGCTCACCTTGGAAAGTAAAGTAATCAACACCTTTTCTACCAGCAACTCTTAATCTTACAGTTACACCTTTTGCTTTGTACTCATTCATCATGTTCGTTACAGCTTTTATAGTAGCCATATTGAATCCACCACAAAGACCTTTGTCAGCAGTAACAAAAACAATATCAACTGTTTTTGGATTTTCATTTTGAACAAATGCTCTATTGTGCATCTCATCAGCTTGAATACTGCCAACTCTGTGTGCAATTTCAGAAAGAACTTCGTTAATCTTTTCCGCATAACTTTTAGCTTGATCAGACAATTGTCTTGTTCGAGTAAGTTTTGCAGAAGAAACAAGCTTCATAGCTTTCGTAGTCTTCTGAGTATTCTTTACACTACCAATTTTTAATTTAATCTCTTTTAAGTTAGCCATGGACTAATCCTTATTTTGCACTAAAAACAGTTTTAAACTCTTCTAACGCAGATTTTAAATTATCTTCAGTATCTTCGTCTAATTTTTTCTTAGATTTAATATCGTCTAAGATATTTGAGTATTTTTGCTCAATAAAGGCATGTAATTCACTCTCAAATCTAACAACATCAGAAACTGCAATATCATTTAAATATCCCTTAGTTCCAGCATAAATAATAACAACTTGTTTTTCTATAACTAAAGGTTTATTAACACCTTGCTTTAATACTTCTACCATTCTTTGACCAAGTTCAAGTTCTCTTCTTGTACTCTCATCAAGATCAGATGCAAACTGTGCAAATGCTTCAAGTTCTCTGTATTGTGCAAGTGATAATTTTAAAGTACCAGCAACTTGCTTAGTAGCTTTAATTTGTGCCGCTCCACCAACTCTTGATACTGATAAACCAACATTAATAGCTGGTCTAATACCTGAGTTAAAAAGGTTAGTTTCTAGGAAGATTTGACCATCTGTAATAGAAATAACGTTTGTAGGAATATATGCAGCAACATCTCCTGCTTGTGTTTCAATGATAGGTAAAGCAGTCATAGACCCTGCACCTTTTTCATCTGACATTTTTGCAGCTCTCTCAAGTAATCTTGAGTGTAGGTAAAATACATCCCCTGGGTATGCTTCTCGACCTGGAGGTCTTCTTAAAATTAATGACATTTCTCTATATGCAACTGCATGTTTAGATAAATCATCATAAATAATTAAAGCATGTTTACCATTATCTCTAAAGTACTCACCAATTGTAACACCTGTATATGGTGCTAAGAATTGTAATGCAGCAGAATCAGCAGCTGCAGCGTTAACTACAATTGTATAATCCATAGCACCAGATTCTTCTAATGTTCTAACAACAGAAGCAACTGAAGATGATTTTTGACCAATTGCAACATAGATACAAATTACATCTTCACCTTTTTGGTTAAGAATTGTATCAATAGCAACAGTTGTTTTACCTGTTTGTCTATCACCAATAATAAGCTCTCTTTGCCCTCTTCCAATTGGAACAAGCGCATCAATAGCTTTAATACCTGTTTGTAATGGTTCATGAACTGATTTTCTAGCCATGATTCCAGGAGCTTTTTCTTCAACAAGCTTATGCTCTGCTGCTTCAATAGTCCCTTTTCCATCAACTGGCTCACCTAATGCATTAACAACTCTTCCAACCATAGCATCACCAACTGGTGTTTCTAATAGTTTTCCAACTCTCTTACAAGAAGAACCTTCTCTTAATCCATTACCAGAACCAAGAACAACAACACCAACTGAAGCCTCTTCAAGGTTAGCAGCTAATCCTCTTTCACCATTCTCAAATTCTACAATTTCACCAGCCATAATATTTTTAAGACCGTAAACTTGAGCAATACCATCTGCATATGAGATTATTTTACCAGTCTCATTTACATCAACATTTAATTCAAAGTTATCAATTCTTTCTTTGATGATCGAACTGATTTCATCAGCTTGAATTTTTGCACCCATTCAATTTCTCCTTTATAAGTTCTAAACTGCTTTTAAAATATGATTTATCATTTGTGACTTAAGTCTATCTTTTGAGAAAGAAATCTCAACCCCAAGTCCATCAATATCAACTTTAATACCATCATAATCACATACATCTTGAGTTAAAGATAATTTAACATCAAATTTCTTACTAAATTGCTCTGCAATAGAGTTTATATACTTGTCAGATAAAGCATTGTTAGTATAAACAACACCTTCATAACTATTTCCCATTGCAGCAATGTTAGCTTTTAATTCAGCAACAATAAATGGAATTAATTCTAATCTTTTTTTACTACCTAATAATTTTATTAAATTTTTTGTAGTATCCGAAGTATTATCAATCAACGATATAATTAAATCCGTTTTTTGACTCTCTTTAACTTCAATAGAAGATATTATTGAGATAAACTTATCATCAGCAAATGCTTTTGAAATTTCACTTAATTCATTATAAATTGAAGTTGCAGCAGCTACATCTTTACCCTCTAATAATGCTTTAACGTATCTTTTTGCAATTAAATCATTCATTACGCCACCTTCTTAAGTACAATATTTGCTAATTCATCTTGCGATAAAGAAATATTGTCAGATTTTAGTAGCTCTTCTAGAATCTCTTCTACAACTTCTCGTTGTTGTTTTCTAGTTTCAACTTCAACTTTATCATCAAAGTTTCTGTTTAACTGAGCAATTTCATGGTCAACTGCATCTGCAACTTTTTGTTTCAATGCACCTACCTCTGATTTTGCAAGTTCAACAGTCTCTGCTGCTAATTTTTTTGCATTTTCAAGTTTTTCAGCCGCATCATCGACTTTTGCTTGAGATGCTTTTAAAGTATCTTGTACTTTATCTAATTCAGATTGAATTTCTAAAGTTCTATTTGCAAAATAAGCTTTAATTTTATCGGCTAATAAATACCATAAAATTCCAGCAAAAATTACAAAGTTAACGGTTCTTTGAATAATATCAGTTTCCGCACCTTCACTATTAGCAAATAATGCTACAGGAGCTAAAGCTAACAAAGTTAATAATAGTAATTTTTTCACTTTCTCTCCCTTATATCGAGCTTAATTTAGCTTTTAAGCTCTCATTAAATTGAGGCATTGAAGCGATTAATGAATCTTTTAAAGCTTTTGAATCATTTTCTAATGAAACTTTGAAATCAGCATATTTAGCTTCCATATCTGATTTTGCAGTTTCTAATTTTGAATCAGCAACTTTTTTAGCTTCGCTAAAAGCTTCCTCTCTAATTGCAGCAGCTTCTTTTTTAGCTTTTGCAATAACATCATTTGCTTCAGCCAGCATTCCATCTACATCAGCTGTGTTTGACTTTGCATTCTCTAAATCACTTTTTATAGATATTGCTCTTTCATCCATATGCTTTAGTAGAGGTGTAAATAGACAACTGTTTAGTCTGGCAAGTACTAACAAGAAAATAATACCAGAGCTAAGCAACAATACAGGACTTATGTCTAACATTCATTCCTCCATATTTTTTACAGTTTAGTTTGACTAAAACTGATAAATTCTAGCGAATAATTCTATAAAAATATATTAAATGAGTTAATTTGTTAAATAAATTTTATAAAGTGTTACGAAAGTAATTAGATATCTTTTCAATATCCTCTTGAGATTTGATTTCTATCTTAAAACAGTTCTTTTCTAATTTAACTTTTAGATTGTTTTTAGATAATTCATCCACGATATTATTAAGTGGATCTAAATCATAGCTTTTAGGTGCTGCTTTACTTTTTGTAGTTGTTTTTGTTTTTGAAGATTTAAGATCTTTTATTAAAAGTTCAGTTTCTCTTACAGATAGTTTTTGACCTATAACACTATCTGTAACTCTTTTTTGAGTTTCATCATCAAGTCCAATCATAACCTTTGCATGACCGGCAGAGATTTTATCATTTGCTAACATTTGCTGAACATATGAAGATAGTTGTAAAAGTCTTAAAGTATTTGTTATAGAAGTTCTGCTTTTAAAAACTTTTTCAGATAGCTCTTCATGGGTTAAAGAGTGTTCATTTATAAGTTGTGCATAAGAGTATGCCAGTTCTATTATATTTAAGTCATCTCTTTGAATATTTTCAATTAGGGCAACTTCCCTAAGCTTAGAATCGTCAAGATCCATAATTGTAGCTTTTATTTTTTCAATGTTTGCCAACTTATGAGCTCTTAATCTTCGCTCTCCAGCAATTAGGATATATTCTCCATAAACATTTGATTCTACAACTGTAATTGCTTGTATTAAACCATGTTCTTTTATAGATTCACTTAACTCTTTTAATTTATCTTCATCAAATATTTTTCTAGGTTGTGCAGGATTTGGTTTTACACAATTTACATCTAAATAGATATCCATACCACCTGATTTGGAACTATTATTATTACTTTCATAAGCTGTTTCTACTTCACCTAGTAACTCACCTAAACCTCTACCTAATGCTGCCTTTGCCATTTTTTATCCTGCTATTGCTTTTGCTAAATTTGTATAAGCTTTTGTACCAGTTGCTGTTGCATCATAAAGCATGATTGGTTTTCCAAAACTTGGACTTTCTGCTAGTTTTATATTTCTTGGAATTACAACATATGAACTGCCATCTATTTTAAATAATTTACTCTCAAAATGCTGTGCCAAGTCTGCAAACACTTGTTTTGCTAAGTTATTTTGTGCACTGTACATTGTAGGAAGGAAACCTCTAATTTGTAATTGTCTATTAATAGTTTGTTTAACTAATTTAATAGTATTTAATAATTGGGCTAAACCTTCTAGGGCAAAAAACTCACACTGTATTGGAATTAATACTGAGTTTGATGCACTAAGTGTATTTATTGTAATTGGTCCCAATGCCGGAGGTGAATCAATAATAATATAATCAAAATCTTTTTTAATAGGGTCAATTTTTCTTTTTAAAATCAATTCTCTATCTTTTGTGTTTTTATAAAACTCTTTTTCAATACCAACTAATCCAATATTTGATGGTGCTACTTTTAGGTTGTCTATTTCTGAGTCTAAGATGATTTCGTTAAGTTCTTTTGTTCCAAGCATTACATGATAAATATTATATTCATAAGTATCTCTATGAAATCCTAAACTTGTAGTTGCATTTGATTGTGGGTCTGCATCTATGAGTAATACTTTCTTTCCTTGTAAGGCTAATGCTGCACTTAAGTTAACAGCTGTTGTTGTTTTACCAACACCACCTTTTTGATTTGCTATTGTTATTACTTCTGCCATCATCTTAGACTAAAAACCTTTTTATTATTAATATTTATTGAACCATCACTATTTAACTGTGCATTTATTAAGGGTATTTTTTCATTGTTAATTGTTGCGTATAAATTTTTGCTTCTGTCGAATTCTATCACATATTCTTTTAAAATATCCTCCCATAGGATTTTTTTTTCAATATTTTTGAAATATAATTTAAATAATTCTTTTACATCAATTTTTATATCTAGTTTTAAAAACTCATTATTAACATTATTTAAATTTAATCCTATTCCACAAAAAACTAAACCATTTGATACAGAGGTAATAGTCCCACCTATCTTATAATTATCTATATAAAAATCATTGGGCCATTTAAGCCACAAATTTGACCCAAGGTCTTTTAAAATATTTTTCAAAATATAAGAAAAATAAATAGATGCACTTTGAATTTGCAAATCATGAGGTAAGTCTTCTTGCTTTAGTACAAAGGAAAAAAATAAATTTCCTTTTACTCCTAGCCAAGAGTTACCACGACTACCAATACCAGAAGTTTGTTCTTGCGTTGCGATACACAAATTATTTGTATAACCATACTGTTTAATATAGTTTTTTAAGTAAGTATGTGTTGAATCAACACTTTGAAGATATCTAATTTCCATGAAAAGATTATACTAAATTTAATTTCAAGTTCATATTAATAAAGTTCTATATATAATAATTACTTTTAAATTTGGAGAGATAATGTTAGATCCTGTTTTGCCCATAGCTTTATACTTAATAATTGGATATTTTTTTAAAGTTTTTATAAAAGACCATTCTCAAGCCTTAGTTGATTTTGTTATATATTTTTCATTACCAGCAATGGTTTTTATAAAAATTTACCCACTTACTTTAGATTTGAAAATTTTAAATTTAATTATTATGTTTAATGCAATAATTTTACTAAATCTTATTTTGACATTTTATTTAGGGAAATTTTTAAAATTTGATAAAAAAACACTAGCAACTTTTGTTGTAGTTGGAACTTTTGGAAATACATCATTTATAGGGTTTTCATATATTGATGCTTTTTATGGTCAAGATTATGTGGTATATGCACTTATTTATGATTTGTTTGGATCTTTTTTATTAGTTGTTTCACTTGGGACTATTATTATAAATTGGGGTAGTGGTCAAGTTGTGAAATTTAAAGCAATGAGTAAAAAAGTAATTTTTTTCCCACCAATTATTATGTTTTTTATAACTATATTTTTAAAACTCTTTACAGTTCCTGTTTTTGTAATAAATACAGTAGAAGCAGTTGGTGCAACACTAGTTCCCCTTGCCATGATTGCAATAGGTATGAAGTTAGAACTTAAAAATATTTTTTATAAATTTAAAACTACAACTTTACTTTTAACAGTAAAAATGTTTGTAATGCCAATACTTGTAATGATTGGCTTCTCAATATTTTATAATCTTGATGAAACTTGGAGCAAAGTTACAATCTTAGAAGTTGCCATGCCACCTATGACCACAGCTGTAATCTTGGCTATTCAAGGTGGTTTGGATGAAAGATTGGCAATTAATTCTTTGGTTTTAGGGGTTTTAATTTCCCTATTAAGTGTGACAGGTTTTTATTTCTATTTAGCATAAAGCTCAATAGTGAATAACGCCCCTTTGTATTGTCTGTTTTCATATTCAAATTCACTATTTTCAACCCTTATATTACCCTTAAAGTTTTTTTCAATAATTGCTTTTGTCATATATAGACCTATTCCTGTACCCTTATGTTCATCTTTTGTAGTAAAGTTTTTTCTAAATATTTTTTTTAAAACTTTTTCTTCTATTCCGCCTGCATTATCTTTTATTTTTATGTAAATTGTATTGTTACTCTTTTCTAAACTAATAAAAATAATTTTCTTTGTATCTTCATCATTTATATAAAATGCATCTTTTGAGTTTTGCAAAATATTTAATAAAGCTTGTTTTAATTCATTTGCAAAGCCATAATAACTTAAACTTTCATCCAAATCATATTTTACCTCAATATTATTATCATATAATGAAGCATTTGTTATTGATACACTTTGATGTATATTATTTGCAATATTAAACTCTTTGGCAGATTTATCTATTCTATAAAAATCTCTAAAATCATCAATTGTATCTGAAAGATATCTTGTATTGTCAACTATTTTATTTAAGCCATCAATTGTTTCATTTTTGACATAATTGCCAAGCTCTATATTACAACTAAGACCACTTGCAAGTGCAGAGATGCCACTTAAAGGTTGTCTCCACTGATGTGCAATATTACCTATCATTTCTCCCATAGATGCAAGTTTTGATTGATGATAAATTATTGCTGATTTTTTTTCATTTTCACCTATTTCATATTCTACTTTTTTAGTTAATTTTTCATTTGCAATTTTTAATTCATCATTTAACTCTTTTAATTTTAAAGAATCATTCTCTGCTTGGGAAATAGTTAAGGCAATAAGTGAACTAACTATTGAAAGAGTATCTTTATCTTTTTCTTTAAAATCAACTTTTTTTCTATTTTTTAATTTATTAATTAGTTGAATTACACCTAGCTTTTTATTCTCAATAGGATGTATTATCGGAGCTGTAATTAAAGAATATGTTTCATAATTATTGTTTTTGTCATACTCTTTAACTCCTAAAAACTCATATTTCTTAGTATTATAGATATCATTTACAACTATAATTTTTTCTTTTAAGAGACAATCAACAGCAATATATTTATTACTTTTGTCAAGTGGGAGTTTTAGACCTTTTAAGTCTAAATATTGAAGATAAATCTGTTCATAACTCATAGAGTCATTTTGAAATACTTTAAAGTCTAAAGAGTCTTCATTTATTGTATAAATAGACCCTGCTTCAGTATTAAGTATTTCTCTTGTTTGTTTCAATATTTTATGTAATAAAACATCAAATCCATTTATTTTAAAAAGTTTTAAATCATATATATCACAATGTTTAGTATTTTTTTTCATTTTATTACTTTTAAATTGAAGTTTTAAAAATAATATAATAAATTAAATTAAAACATCCCCTATAGAAACTCTTTGACCTTTAATATAATCAATTGAATTTATAGCTTTTTTAGAAGGAGCTTGTAGTATTTTGATTTTTATACTACCCTTTTTACAGGCAATAGATATGCCCATATCATCAATAGCTAATATCTCACCTGCTTTGTTAATAGACTCTTCTTCAAGCAATGTAATATCTTTTAATTTTAATCCTGATTTTAAATAAATACTAGGCCAATATGAGTATGCTTTGTATTTTTGATAAAGTGTTTTTGCATCATCAAAACTTACTTCTCCATACTCTTTTTTTATCTTTTTACAAAAACTAACTTCTGATTCATTTTGTCTTTTTGGATTTATATTTTCAAAGTTTTCTAAAGTTTCAATAGTAAGTTTTGCTGCTATTGTTGAGAGTTGTGAAAATAGTTCTGCTACTTCCATATTAGAGGGTATTTTAAAATATTTTAAAGCTAAAACATCTCCACTATCAAGTCCCTCTTCCATAAGCATAGAGGTAACACCTGTATAAGTATCTGCATTTAGTAATGATTCTTGAATAGGACTTGCACCTCTATATTTTGGCAATAAAGAAGCGTGTAAATTAATACAAGGAGCAATATCTAAAATCTCTTTAGGAAGAATTTGCCCATAGGCAGCTACTATTATAAAATCAGGATTTAGAGATTTTAACTCTTGTTCAACTTCTTTATTAGCTCTTAATTTTTCTGGCTGAAAAATAGGAGTTGAAATATTGTTATCTAAACAATACTGTTTTATGTGAGGAGGAGTCATTATTTGCTTTCTTCCCACAGGCTTATCAGGCTGAGTAAAAAGAGCAAGAACGTCATAACCTTCTTTTATTATTGCATCAAAAATTATTGTTGCATAGTCAGGTGTTCCCATAAAAACAATTTTTTTAGACATTATTCTTTAGCCTTAAAAATTGTTCCACTTTTATAACTATTATTTAATAAATATTCATATGCATTCTCTAAGTCAAATCCACTTGTTAAAAACATAGGTATATCGTTTTTTAAAAGAAAGTCTGCAGCTTTTAGTTTTGTAGCAATTCCACCTGTTGCAAACTCTGTATTTGGAGTATGTTTCATATCAAGCATCTCTGGTAATATTTCATTTACCTCTTTTTGAATAACTGCATCATCAAATTGATGTGGGTTTTTATTATAATAGCCATCAATATCAGTAAGAATTGCAAGCATATCTGCTTTAAAATGATATGTTACATGGGCAGCTAGTTGATCATTGTCTCCAAATAACAATTCATCTGTTGCAGTTACATCATTTTCATTTATGATTGGTAAGATATTTTTTTCTAATAAAATCTCTATTGCACCTTTTGCATAGGCTGTTCTCTTTCTAGAATCAAAATCATCAGCTATTAATAACATTTGAGCACAAATGATATTATGTTCTTTAAATCTTGTTTTGTAATGCTTCATTAAAAGCGGTTGCCCAATTGATGCTAAAGCTTGTCTGTTTGCAACATGTTTTTTATCTAACTGTAATGATGTAAATCCAGCTGCAACTGCCCCTGAACTTACAAGTATAATTTCATAATTTTTTTCATTTTTTAATTTTGCAATCAAATCTACAAGATTGCTTAATCTTTCAAATGCAAGTTTCCCATTTTCTGTTAAAACTGCACTTCCAACTTTTATAACTAATCTTTTTTTTACTAGCAAAATTCCGCTATTTTCCATCACTATTTACCTTGAGCAATTAAATTATATAAAGCAAATTTTAACGAACCTACATTATTATGTGTTACTGATGATATTGGTAATATAAAGTATGGTTTAGAACTATCATATTTTGCATATACAGTATCTTGAACATAATATGGTAACTCTTTATCAAAACCAAACTCATTAGAGCTTGTAACTTCTAAACCTAACTCTTTAATAAAGTTTTCAATATCACCACTTAAATCTTCACCATAATATGCATCTGTTTTAGTTAAAGCGACAGCATAATCTCTCTGGCTTAATTCACTTGAGAAGTTTTTCAACTCTTCTCTTAAAACATTAAATTGATCAATAGTTTTTCTATAATTTGTAATATCAATAGTAAAAAGTAATGTTTTAGTTCTCTCAATATGTCTTAAGAACTCTAACCCTAAACCTTTACCTTCACTAGCTCCATCAATGATTCCAGGAATATCTGCCATTACAAAAGAGTTAAAATCACCAACTTCTACAACTCCTAATTTTGGAGTTAATGTAGTAAATTCATAATTTGCAACTTCTGGTGTTGCATTTGAAGTTGTAGAAATCAAAGTAGATTTTCCTACATTTGGATATCCAACAAGTCCTACATCTGCAATAAGCTTTAACTCTAACCTTAAATTCATAGTCTCACCAGGAAGTCCAGGTTGGAAATATGTAGGTCTTTGATTTCTTGAGTTTTTAAAGTGAGTATTACCTAAGCCACCTTTTCCACCTTGAAGTAGAAGTTTTTTGTCACCCTCTTCTAATAAATCCATAATAACTTCATTGGTATCATTATTGATTACTTGAGTTCCTGGAGGTACAACTAAAATTAAAGTTTCTCCACTTTTACCAGTACATCTACTACCTAATCCTTGTTTTCCATTGTCAGCTTTTAATTTATGTTTTCCTTTGTACCAAGAAAGAGTATCAGTGTTATTGTCTACTAAAAAGTAAACATCTCCACCTTTTCCTCCATCTCCACCATCAGGTCCACCCTTTACAACAAACTTTTCTCTTCTAAATGAGGCACAACCTTGTCCACCTTTTCCTGAAGAGATACTAAATTTTACGCTATCTATAAACATTATTAACCTTTTAAATAATCCATATGACTATAATTATTACTAAAAACACCTATTTGTTGTATTTAGTAATAATTATAAACTAAAAAAGGGGTGTAGGCAAAAGCACTACACCCCTTTAAATAAAGAAAAGTAAAATTTACGAAGCGTAAACTGAAACTTTTTTTCTATCTTTATCTTTAACTTCGAATTTTACAACTCCGTCAATTAAAGCATAAATTGTGTGGTCTTTACCAATACCTACGTTGTTACCAACATGTACTTTTGTACCTCTTTGTCTAATGATGATATTTCCAGATTTAACTGTTTCCCCACCATATTTTTTAACTCCAAGTCTTCTACCAGCTGAATCTCTATTATTCTGTGTACTACCTTGTCCTTTTTTATGAGCCATAATCTATCTCCTTACGCAGCTATTTTAGTAATTCTAATTTTTGTAAAGCTTCTTCTGAAACCTTTTTTTAACTTAGAATCTTTTCTTCTTCTTTTTTTGTAAATAAGAACTTTTCTGTCTCTATTTGCACCAGTACCATCTAATACTACTTCAGCTTCTACTTTTGCAGAAGATATAGCATCTCCACATTTTAACTCTCCATCATTTACTGCTAATACATCAGTAATTTCTAGAGATTCTTTTGCAGCTTTTCCAGTATAATCGATATCAATCATATCGCCTTCTGAAACCTTATACTGCTTACCACCACACTTTATAATTGCATACATATCTTTTCCTCTAACTTATCAATTCTTTAGTAACTTTTTCATTTAACGGGACGGAATGTTACCAAAGGTTAGTTTAAATTTAGTTTAAGCGAAATTTGATTACATATTAATTACGTCATCACTTATAGCAATTACATCAATTTCAACTAAAACATTTTTAGGTAATGTTTTTACTGCAACGGTGCTTCGTGCAGGTTTATGATCACCAAAGTATTCTGCATAAATAACATTTACAACACCAAAATCTTCCATGTTTTCTAAATAAATTGTAGCTTTTAAAACTCTATCTAAACTACTATTTGCTTCTGCAAGTACATTTTGTAGATTTGTCAAAACTTGATGTGTTTGTTTTTTAATATCTCTTTCAACTAATTTACCATCAGCAGTAAGAGCAATCTGACCAGAAGTATAAACTAAACCATTATATTTAACTGCTTGAGCATATGGTCCAATTGCAGCAGGTGCAGCTTCAGTTTGAATAATTTCCATAATAATTTCCTTGATTTTTTATTATTTTACTTTAAAAAAAGTTTTATGACTATTAATTTTATAGATTATATGCTATTAATTTTCCACTTTTTAACATTGCAATATTATCTTTTATTTTTCTTATTAGAGAACTTTTTTCATTGAAAGTATAAGTTTTATCATATAAAACTTCATTTAACTTATTTGAATAAAACTTTCCTAGTAAAACTAAAAGTTCTGCATTTAATCTTTCATCATCATAATCTTCTAATCTTTCATTTAAAAGTATTGAGTTTAATCTCTCATCATTTATATTATCCATCAATATTTCAAACTCATTTTTATGGTATTCAAACATAGAAGAGTCAATCACATCTAAAACCCTTGAAAGTCTTTGTTTATCATTTAAAATAGCTTTAATAATACAAAGTTCTCCAATATTTACCTTTGAGAGTTCTACATTATTATTAGTTTTTACACTACTCTTTTTTACCTTTATTAAATTTTCTCTAATATTTAACTTCTGTGCAATATATCTAGAATACTCATCATGATAAAGAGCATTTAAAGTATTTAAAAACTCATTAACATCTTGCAAGGCTTTTTGTTTATTTTGAGGGTCATTTAAATCAAATTGAGAAATTATATGATCAATTGCAAAAGGAATAAAAGGTTTTGGTTTTAAAAAGATTTTATTTAGCTCTTCAATTTTCCCATCTTTTACCATATCTGCTGGGTCAAAACCCTTTTCAAAAATAATAACTCCACCTTCAAAATCATTGTGAGCCATAAGTTGTGCAGCTTTAAAAGCAGCATTGAGTCCTGCATTATCTCCATCATATGCCACAATTACTCTTGGCTCACCACGTTTTAGTATAGGTAAATGCTCTTTTGTAAGTGCCGTTCCAAGTGTGGCAACTGCATTATCAAAGCCTGCTTGATGTAGCATAATTACATCCAAGTAGCCTTCTGTGATAATTATCTCTTTTCTTTTATAGATTTTCTCTTTTGATAGATTATAGCCATAAAGTAATCTTGACTTGTTAAATATTTTTGTTTGGGGTGAGTTTACATATTTTGCATTGTGTCCTGTTATTGTTCGACCACCAAAACCAACTAAAGCACCACTTAATGAATATATTGGAAAGGTAATTCTTTCAATAAATCTTGCATATAAGCCATTTGCTCCTGAGTCTATGATTCCTAAATCTTTTGCATCATTTAGGTTTAAATAATTTGACTTTAGATAATTTATTGTCTCTTGGGAAGTGGGAGCATATCCTATTTCAAACTTTTCAATTGAAGATTCAAAAATACCTCTTTCTTTTATATAATCTTTTGCAACTTTATTGGATACAAAATTTTTCTGATAATACCTATTTATCTCTTCTATTGCTTTTGTATCTTGTTTTTTCTGTTGGGTGTCATCATAAACTAGAGAAAAGTTATTCATACTAGCTAGTTTTTCTATGGCTTCTGGGTATGAGAGTTTTTCATACTCCATTACAAACTTAATAGAATCACCTCCAATACCACAACCAAAACAATGGTATATTTGCTTTGCAGGGCTTACTACAAAAGAGGGAGTACTCTCTCCATGAAAAGGACAACAAGCTTTAAAGTTCGCTCCTGATTTTTTTAATTGTAAAAATTGTGAGATTGTGTCAACTATGTCAATATGGTTTTTTAAATTTTCTATAGAATCTTTGTTTATCATGGAAAAGATTATACAATTTAATCTCTTTGATTTTACAATTTAGATTTTTATATGTTCAATTATGATAATATTAATATCAAAATAAAAAACAAGGTTTGATAATTGCAGTTAGCATTTGAGTATAGAGATCCTCTTTTTGGAATTATTGTTCTTCTATTACTTATATTTGTAATCTCATTTTTAACTTACACTTTTGGTGCCTATAAAGAAAAAGTTGCCAGAAGAGAGTATCGTAAACTTCTAAAACGTTTTGAATTAGGAAAACTTAAAGAAGAAGATTATGTACACTTATACAAAACATATAACCTCCCCTTTGACTCTATTTTACTTTTAGCTTCAACTTTTTTACATAAGGGTGATTATACAAGGGCTATAACAGTTTATTTGGCACTTCTAGAACATGTAAAAGATAGAGTAAAAAAAGAAGAACTTTTAGAACTTTTAGGTTCAACTTACTTTAAAGGTGGCTTTCTACAAAGATCACGGGAGATATTTTTAAAGATTTTAAATTTTTCTCCAAGAAATAGTGAAGCTTTGAAGTATCTTCTTTTGATTAATGAAAAACTAAAAGATTATGAGAAAGCCTTAGATGTTATTAATTCACTTGAAGAGTTAGGTATTGATACCATTAGGGATAGAATTTATATTGAAACATTGATTATCTTAAACGACCCTATTATCTCTTTTGATAAAAAAACAGAAAAACTCTATGCCTTTTTTAAACTAAATAGAATCGTAGAAAGAATGCTTTTAGAGTATCTATTACAATACAATAAAGACTTTTTTTGGGAAAATATTGAAAAGTTTGATATTACTAAAATAATAGATTTACTTTGGTACTTGGATTTCAATGATATTGATTTTGATAAAGTTGAAAATAGTCCACTATTAAAAGAGTTGTACAATGCTAAGGGATATTTAAATAATTTAGAAAAAAGTGATGATTTTAATTTTGGAATATTGATATTGATTAATCAAAATGAAGCAAATATAAATGCTGATTTAAATTTTGAGTTTTTATGTACCTCATGTAAAAAAACTCTTCCAATTTATTCCACAAGATGTCCTCACTGTCATAACACGTTAACATTTAAAGTCAAACATAATTTAAATAAGGGAATAAGTGAAAAAAATCAATCTTTACAGTGATGGCTCATCTTTAGGAAATCCAGGTCCTGGAGGATATGGAACAATTTTAGAGTTTAATGGTAAGAAAAAAGAGCTAAGTGGTGGAGAAGATAACACTACTAATAATAGAATGGAATTAAAAGGGGTAATTGAAGGATTAAAAGCTTTAAAAGAGCCTTGTGATGTTCATATTACTTCTGATTCTACTTATGTCGTAAAAGGAATAAATGAATGGCTAAGTTCATGGATTAAGAATAACTGGAAGTCATCAACAAAAAAACCTGTTAAAAATGATGACTTATGGAAAGAGTATGTTGAAGTATCACAAAACCACAAAATCGTTGCTTCTTGGGTAAAAGGTCATGCAGGTCATGAAGAAAATGAAAGATGTGATATACTTGCAAAAGATTTTGCACAAAATATAAAGGAAAAATATGAATGATTATTCAAGTTTAGAAAAGTGCCTGGATTATCAGTTTAAAAATAAAGATCTGATAGTCGAAGCACTTACGCACAAAAGTTTTAAAAAACCATATAATAATGAAAGATTAGAGTTTTTGGGTGATGCAGTTTTAAATTTAATAGTTGGTGAATACTTATATAAAAAGTTCCCAGCATCAAATGAAGGTGATTTATCGAAAATTAGAGCTTCCCTTGTAAATGAAACAGGTTTTACAAAGTTAGCAAATGAGATAAAACTAGGTGATTATATTTACTTATCAGTAGCAGAAGAGAGAAATAAAGGAAGAACAAAAGCTTCTATATTATCAGATGCTTTTGAAGCGATTATGGGTGCTGTTTATTTAGAATCAGGATTAGAAGTTTTAAAACCAATTATTTTGGCCCTATTAGAAAAATCATATGATAAAATTAACTTAGATGTCTTATTTAGTGATTATAAAACGGCTCTTCAAGAGATAACACAAGCAGAGTTTGGCTCAATTCCTGAGTATAAAATTGAAGCTTCATATGGACCTGATCATAAAAAAGAGTTTGAAGTCTCTATTTGGATAAATGATAAAAATTATGGACAAGCAATAGGCAAAAGCAAAAAGTTAGCTCAACAAGCCGTTGCAAAAATAGCATTAGATACATTAAAAGGTTAAAAGAAAAATGAATAGTTTTGGACAAAAGTTTCGATTCTCAACTTTTGGAGAGAGTCATGGAAATGCATTAGGTTGTATTGTTGATGGAGTTCCAGCTGGAATTAAAATCGATGAAAGATTTATACAATCTGAAATGGATAGAAGAAAACCAGGTAAAAATGAGTTTGCAACAGCAAGAAAAGAAGGTGATAAAGTAGAGATTTTATCAGGTGTTTTTGAAGGACAGACTACAGGAACACCTATTGCTATGGTAATATTTAATGAAAACCAAAAAAGTAAAGATTATACAAATATAAAAGACCTTTTTAGACCTGGACATGCTGATTTTACATACTTTCATAAATATGGAATCAGAGATTATAGAGGTGGAGGAAGAAGTAGTGCAAGAGAGACAGCAGCAAGAGTTGCAGCTGGAGCTATTGCAAAACTGTTTTTAAGTGAAATGAATATTGAAGTAAGAAGTGGAATTTATGCAATCGATGGCATAGAGTCTTCAACTTTTGATTTTGATTATGCAAAAACATCTGATATTTATTCACTAGATAAAAATAAAGAAGACTTTCAAAAAGAAGCGATTTTAGATGCTAAAAACTCTCATAACAGCGTTGGTGGTGTTGCTTTAGTAAATGTTAAAAATGCACCTATTGGACTAGGTGAGCCATTATATTATAGACTTGATGCCCAAATTGCAGCTGCAATGATGGGAATAAATGCAGTAAAAGCAGTAGAAATTGGCGATGGAATAGATGCAAGTAAAGTAAAAGGTTATGATAACAATGACCAAATAGATGCAAATGGCTTTAAAACAAACCACTCAGGTGGAATTTTAGGTGGAATATCTAATGGTGATGACATTAATGTAAAAGTTTTCTTTAAAGCAACACCTTCTGTATTTATAAAACAAGATAGTATTGATATACACAATAATGAAGTATCATGTGAATTAAAAGGAAGACATGATCCATGTGTTGCAGTTAGAGGTTCTATTGTTACTGAATCAATGATGGCATTGGTTATTGCAGATATGATTATATTAAATATGAGTAGTAATATAAATAATATTAAAAAAGTTTATAATTAAAAGGTATTAAAGCAAAGCTTTTGTAAGATTAGCTTGACCTTTACTTTGGTTAAGTTGAAAGGTCGAAGCTGGTTTATTCCAGCTTTTTTTTTGATTTATTTTTGCATATTTTGATTTAAAAATTTTGTAAAAACCTAAATAGTAATAAAATATAATGAAAGTGGTTTTTACAAAATAAAGGGGCGCTTATTAAAATTATTCTCCTGAAGGGGGATAGAGAAATAAGATTAATAATGTATGTTATTTGTTAGATTTCAAATAAACAACAAAGGAGCTAAAATTTATAAATACTGTAAAAAATATTCATTTAAATTTTACTTTCTAACATTAATGAACATATGACAGGAATTATAACTATATTTTGAGCATATGTCAAGTATATTATGATAGAATATTAAATAAATTAAGGTAAGCAATGGCAAGAGATAAATTAAAACGAAAACTAGACCTTGTACCAGTATGTAAATACTTTGGTCCAAAGGATATTGAAGCAAAAGAAGACATAGTATTACTACATGAAGAGTTAGAAGCTATACACCTTATGGACTCATTTTGTATGTATCAAGAAGATGCAGCAAAAAAAATGAATGTATCAAGAGCAACCTTTGCTCGAATTGTTAAGAGTGCCAGAAAAAAGATTTCATTAGCATTGGTAACAGGAAGTAATATAAAAGTTCATGAAGTAACAAATGAATTTCACCTTGCTGTTTGTTCAAATTCAAATGAAAATATAGATTATGCAAATGAAGATGCTCAATATATCTGGATATATTTTATAAAAGATTATAAATTAAAATCTCAAAACTGTATTATAAATCCAGCATTTAACAACGATGATGAAATCGCCTGTAACTTGCTACCTGAACTTTTGCATGACTTTAAAGTTAACTACTTTTTAATAAAAGATATAGATTATGACTTGAAAATTTCACTTATTGCAAAAGGGATTTACCCTATTTTGCAAGATTGTGTTGATTTAGACACGATGATTGATATTTTTCAATAAATCTAGTTTTTTAGTTCAAACTTCAACTCTTCAAGTCTTGCTATTCTATCTTCAGTTGTAGGATGAGTTCTAAATAGATTTCCAAACTTTACATCTTTTCCTGAAAAAGGATTTATTATAAACATGTGTGCTGTCTCTTCTGTTGCCTCATTTATTTGCCCTCTTTTTGCATAAGATTCTAGTTTTGATAAAGCACTTTGTAGTCCACCTGGATCTTTTGTAAGTCTTGCAGCTCCTTCATCTGCTAAAAACTCTCTGCTTCTACTAACTGTCATTTGTATTATAGAAGCTGCAATTGGTAAAATAATAGCCATAAGAATCATAACTATAGGATGGGCACCTTGTCTATTATTCCCACCAAACATTGCTGAAAACTGCATAAAGTTTGCAATCATTGCAATTGCCCCTGCAAATACAGCAGCAATTGTTCCAATTAAAATATCATAGTGTCTTATATGAGATAATTCATGGGCAATAACACCCTCTATTTCTCGCTCATTTAATAAATCAACTAAACCTTGAGTAACTGCAACAGCAGCATTTTGATGATTTCTTCCCGTAGCAAAGGCATTTGGAACCCTATCAGGTATCAAATAGACTTTTGGCATAGGAAGCTTAGCTTCATATGTTAATTTCTCTACAATTTTATATATGTAATTTTTTCTATCTTCAATAATAACTGCGTTGTAGTGTTTTAGTACTTGTTTATCTGAATAATAGTATGCATAAAAGTTCATACCACCTGCAATTAAAAATGCAATAAGTGCACCATTTGCACCACCAAACGAAAATCCTATAAAAACGAATAAAACAGTTAAAAGTGTTAAAAAAAAGACTGTCTTTACTTGCTCCATGTTTCTTCCTTAGTAAAATTATATTAGTATTTTATAATCTTTTATATAAAAGGAAAACCATATGAAAAAATTATATTTATTAAGACATGCAAAATCTTCATGGAAAGATTCTTCTTTGAAAGATATTGATAGACCACTAAACAATAGAGGTAAATATCAAGTTAAATTTATGAGAGAGTTTGTTTTAAAAAATAGCATAAAACCAGATTTGATTCTTTGTAGTACATCTAAAAGAACTAAGCTAACTCATAGTGGAATATTTGATGATAAAAATGCTGTTTTTATGGATAGTTTGTATCATGCGAGTAGTAGTGAAATAATGAATATAATAAAAAAAGTTGATAAACACATAGACACTTTGATAATAATTGGACACAATCCAGGTCTTAATGAATTTGCTTCTTGGCTAATAAATTTTGAAAATAATATTCAAACAGGAAGTTTAATACAAATAGATATTTCTATTCAAGATTGGAAAGATTTGCATAAAAAGAGTTCAAAATTTGTTTCATATACTAATCCACCAAAAAGAAATTAAAAGATTTTGTAAGTTTTTATATTATTTGTAGGAAAATTTACTTAAAATAACAATAATTAGACAATTGGATTAATAATGAAAACACTTTATTTAATGAGACATCCTCAAAAGCAAATAGCAAAACAAAATCAAGATGATTTTGATATTAAATTATCCCCAGAAGGAATAGAAGAAGCAAATAAAATTGCTGAAGGCTTACACTCTTTAGAGATTAAACCTGACTTGATTGTTGCAAGTCCAGCAAATCGTACAAGGCAAACAGCAGAAATAGTTTCAAAAATCTTAGAGTATGATAAAAACATCATGTATAATGAAGTACTTTTTCAAGCCTATGTAAATGAACTGATAGAGACAATATCTTATACATTTGATACGGTAAATGAGATGTTTCTAATAGGTCACAATCCTTCATTAACTGCACTTACAATAACTCTTGATGTTTATAGGGAAGAGATAAAACCAGGGGAAGTTTTGAAAATAGAGTTTGAAACAAACTCTTGGATAGATATTGATAAAGAGAATGCAAAGTTTATTTGGATAGAAAAACCTGATTATAATAATTTCTTAAAAATCTAAAAGTTTTCCCGCTAAGTTTCCACTTGAAAAAGACCATTGGAGGTTATATCCTCCACAAGGTCCATCTAAATCAACCACTTCACCACAAAAATACAGACCTTTTATAATTTTACTTTGCATTGTCTTTGGATTTATCTCTTTTAAACTAACCCCACCCCTTGTAATCATTGCTTGTTTAAAACCTACATGGTCAATAATAGTCAAAGGTGTTGAGACAAGATTTTTTATAAGTTTGTCTCTTATTTGTCCTGCTAAGTCTTTGAACTTCTTATTTGTATCTGCTTTGCTTAATATACAAAGTGCCTTTGCAACAGAAGGTGGAACTAAAGAGCTTATATTTTCTAAAACAGACGAGTCAGGATTATTTTTTATTTCATTATTTATATGTACCCTAACCTCTTCTTCATTTTTGCCTTTAATCATATTGATTATAAGAGGAACTTCTCCATGTTTTTCTAAAAAAGGTGTAACTTCACGTGAAAAATCTAAAACCACAGGACCTCTAATACCTTTTGAGGTAAAAATTAAATCCCCAACTGCTTTTAGTTTTTTAGCCTTTGGTAAATCAATACGAAGCTCTGCTTTTGCAATAGTGTCTGCTTTACAGTTTTCAACCCATTTTTCTTTTGAAATCAAAGGCAACATCGCAGGGTATAAGTCAGTAACTTTATGTCCTAACTCTTTTGCAAAAGTAAACCCATCACCATTGGCTCCTAGCATTGGATAACCTAAACCTCCTGTTGCAACAACAACACTAGCAGATAAAAACTTGTCATCTAAAGTTTGAACACCAACAATAGCTTCACCTTCAAATAACAGAGTCTGGGCTTTAGTATTGCATCTTATTTCAACATTTTGTTTTATAAGTTCCTCTTCTAAAGCTTTTATAATAGTTGAAGAGTTATGAGTAATAGGAAAAACCCTAAATCCATCAGGAATATGAGTATCAACACCTATTTCTTTAAAAAAGTTCATTAAGTCTTTATAATCAAATAAAGTAATAGCATCCATCATAAAACGACCATTTCGGCCAAAAGAGTTCATAAAGTCTGAATTATCAAGAGTATTTGTAAGGTTACAACGTCCACCACCTGTAGCTTTTAGCTTAGGACCTAGCTTTTCTTGCTGTTCAAGTAATAACACGCTCTTACCATCCCTAGCAGCTCTAATAGCAGCAATCATCCCAGCAGCTCCAGAGCCTATTACAATCAAATCATAAGTTTTCATTTAATTCCTATTATTTCCAAATACATAAAATAGCTGTAGAGGTATAGATTTTTAGTGCAATTCAAGGCGGTATTTTGATTTTATGAAGGAGCTTACTAAAGTAAGTGAGTTTATAAAATCAAAATACCAACGCAGAAGTGTGCAAAAAGCTGTGCCTATACAGCTATTTTCCGAGGCAGAAAGCTCCGAACATCACATCCAACATCTGGTCATTTTCGTATGGTCTTGTTATTAATGAAATATTCTCAATAGATTCATGTATGTGATGTGCAAAAAACTCTAACTCCCCTGTTTGAAGTGGTGTTCTAGATTCTAGTATATGATACAGAGTTTTTTCCACTGCATCTACTTGTCTTTTAGAGATTAAAGTCATGTTATCGTCATGAGAATTATTATCTAAAATCTTTTCAATTCTTTCAATCAAACTATTAATACTATTTTTTGTACTTAGTTCTATATAGTCATCTTTTAAAGCAGACTTGTCAAACTTTGATTCCAAATCAATTTTATTTAATACAACTAGTTTTTCTTTATTTTCAATCTCATCTAATATATTTATGATTTTTTTATCTTCACTATCACAAACTTTTGAATTATCAAAGAGTGAAATAATAATATCAGCTTCATCTACTGCACTTAAAGACTTCTCAATACCTATTTTTTCAATTGTATCACTAGCTTCTCTAATACCTGCTGTATCAACTATCTTGATAATGTGAGTTCCTATTTTTACTGACTCTTCAATTGTATCTCTAGTAGTTCCTGCAATATCACTTATAATTGCCCTATCAAAATTTAGAAGTTTATTTAAAAGTGAAGATTTTCCAACATTTGGTTTACCTATGATTGCTACTTTAAAACCTTCTATTAGACCTTCTCTTCTTTTGCTTGATTCAAGTGTATCTGATAATTTGACAACTATTTTTTCTAACTTTCTCTCTATTTGTTCAAAAATATCTTCAGGTAAATCTTCTTCTGCATAGTCAATATTAACTTCTGTGTATGCAAGCATAAAAAGTAAATCTTCTCTAATATCATTTACAAAATTAGTAAGCTCTCCTTTTAGTTGTCGAGCCAATAATTTAACGGCATCTTCACTTCTAGCTTCTATAAGTTTTGCTATCGCTTCTGCTTTTGATAAATCTATTTTATTATTTAAAAAAGCTCTTTTTGAAAACTCTCCAGGATTTGCCATTCGGCACCCAAGTTTAATAAGCTCATTTAATATAATGTTTGAAATAGCAATACCACCGTGACATTGAAACTCTACAATATCTTCACCCGTAAAAGAGTGTGGATTTTTAAAATAGATTAATAGTGCTTCATCTATGATTTCATCATTGCTATTATAAACATTTGATAGTGTTGCAAGTCGTGGTTTTAGGATTTGTTTTTTTGAAAGAGCTAAAGCAAAAGGTAAAGCATCTTTACCACTTACTCTTATGATTGAAATAGAACCAATGCCATTGGCTGTTGCAATTGCAACAATTGTATCTAGTGAGTCCATAGAGAATTAATTACTTCTATACTCATTTACTAATACATACTTATCACCTCTAACATTAGTTTTAACAGCTACGTATTTATTAGGAAACTCTTCTCTTAATCTTTTTAAAGCAATATGAACTAAAATACCATCTAAAGGTTTAGTTTTATATGTTCCTGTTTCATTTATTGTTTCAATTACTGGAATTAAATAGTTATAGATAGCCTCTTCTTGATTTTTCAAAAATTCTGCAACTTCAAGTCTTAACATAAATCCATATTTTTCATTTATCCAATTAAATAAAATATATGATAAAGCCTTATATCTATATCCCTCTTTGCCTATTAAAAGTGCTGAATCTTTGCCATTGAACTCTACGTATAAAGTATCATCATCATAAAAATCAACTTCTATTTCATCTATTTCATAACAAGTATTTTGAAATAGTTTATTAATATCTTTTTTTACTTCAGAAATTATTTCATTTCTATCTTTTTTTATAACTATTTTGGCTATTTCTTCTTTTTGATTGTTTTCAGTGTAAAAGTTATCAAAGATTTTCTCTTTACCTTCTACACTAGGAACTTTTGTAGTATTTTGAACTGTCTGTTTTTTTACTTGTGTTTTTGTATTAGCAATTTTTTCAGATACATCTTCAATATTAATATTTGATTTTTTATATCGTGTATCTTTATATTTTTTGTTATCTCTTCTTTGTCTTCTTTTTACTTGGGCAGTTACTATTGCAGTTTTTTTACCAAAGCCAAGAAAACCTTTACTTGGCTGTTGGATTATCTCTATTTCTAAATCAATAATGGAACAACTAAATTCATTTGATGCTAATTCATATACTTCTTCTAATGTTTTTGCTTCAAATTTTTTCATATTTATTTCCTATTTTTTAGATATTTTTTTCTCTTCTACTTCAGCTGATCTTCTTTTCTCAAATAGCTTATTAATATAAAATTGTTGAGAAATAGTAAATAAGTTATTAATAAACCAGTACAGAGTTAAACCTGCTGGGAACCATAAGAAGAAGAAAGTAAATATTACAGGTAAAAATTGGAATATTTTTCTTTGAGTCTCATCTTGTAATGTATTTGGTGTAATTTTTTGTTGTAAAAACATAGTTGCACCCATCAATACAGGTAATACAAAATATGGATCCATCTCTGCTAAATCATGAATCCAGAAAATCCACTCAGCACCTTTTAATTCAATTGCATTTAATAAAACTCTATAGATGGCAAAGAATACAGGAATTTGCATAACTAATGGTAAACATCCACCCATTGGATTTGCACCGTTCTTTTTATACAGTTCCATCATATGAGATGACTGTTTTTGTTTATCATCTTTATATTTAGCTTGAATATCTTTGATTTTAGGAGCTAAATCTTTTAGTTTTTGCATTGATACCATACCTTTGTATGATAAAGGATAAAGTACAAGTTTAATTAAGATTGTAGCAATAACAATTGTCCATCCCCAGTTACCTACATAACTTTGAATAAATTGTAAGAATAAAAACATAGGATTTGCAATAAATGTAAACCATCCATACTCAATAACATCAGTTAATTCAGGATTTAATGCAGATAAAGTTTTGTGCTCTTTTGGTCCCATATATCCACTAAAAGCAATAGATGCATTTTCAGAATGAACAAAACCTTGAGGATTTGATTCTTTATCAGGCATAAGTGATACTTGAAAAGTTTTTTCAAAGTTATACACAACAGTAGTATAATATCTATCAAATGCACTTAAAAATTTTGCACCATTATATGTTTTTGATTTATCAGAATCACCATCAACAGTTACATCTAGTGTATCGTCAATTAGCTTTACAATAACACCATGGTCAGCATACATATCAGCTAATACATTAGGTCTAAATCCAGATGTTATAAAAAACTGTTTATTATTTGTTGCTTTTGCTTTTAAATCATAATGACCATCAGTATAAAAAGTAAATGTTTTAGTTAAAACTGTATCTTTTAATACTTGTGTTAAAACAAGAGTTTGTGTATCTTTTGTAGCATCAACAACAACAGAACTAGCAGTTACAGGTACTTTAAAAGCTTCATTATTTATATTTGAGTCTGCAAATCTAACTTCTAAGGGTCTTAATTGATCTGCTTCAAAAAGTTTTATATGAGAACCATCTTCTGTTATATATTGTCTTTCTAAAAGAGTAACTTGTGCTATTCTACCTAATTTATCAATTTGAATAATATTTTTACCAGTAGTAATAGTTGAAACTATATCATTTTGTGCGATTGCTTTTGTTGATAAAGCATCAACAATATTTGAAGGGCTTGATATATTTGAAACAGGAGCAGATTCAGGATTTGTGCTGTTTTGAACCACTTGTGGAGCACTATTAGCTTGTGCACTTTTCTCTTGAGCTACTTTAGCAGCCTGAGCCTCTTTTTGAGGTTTTAAAACCAAAAATTCATAAGCTATAAAAAATACAAAAACGACTAATGTCATTATTAACATTCGCTTTTGCATACCCTGATTATTATTTAAATTATTCATTATTCTTATTTCTCTCCCAATTCTTTACTACAAAGTATTTTTTATCATTTGTTGGTATATACCAATATTTTACTCTGATTTTTTTATGTATGACAGTTCTACGCGGGATTTTATTAACTATTGGATAGTCAATTCCTCCTTCAAAAAGCTGGTTACATTTTAATATCCGTGTTATTGTAAAATAAATACCCTTAAAAAAAGAGTTATTTTCCATCTGCCATAGTCCATATTCTGAACAAGTTGGGTAAAATCTACAACTTCCATATGTATAAGGTGATATAAATTTCTGATAAAACTTAATTAGATATTTAAATACAAAGTTCATTTGTATAAGTTTAGTCGTTTAAAAGCAAAATTAAAATCTTTTTGTAATTGCACATATGACTTCTTTAATAACTCATCTTTTGCTACAAAAATATACTTGCCTGTTATGATTTTTTCTTCATTTTCCAAAACTATAGCTCTTAGTCTTCTTCTAGCTTTAGCTCGATAAACAGCATTTCCTACTTTTTTAGAAGTAACAAAACCTATTTCTAGCTTTTCACTAGACCTAAAAAAAGCGACAAAAGATGGCGTATGCCATTTTTTGCCGCTTTGATATAGTTGTTTAAAATCTCTTGAGCTGTTTAGTCTGTGTTCTTTGCTTAAACAGCTAATCTTTTTCTACCTTTAGCTCTTCTTCTTGCAATAACTTTTCTACCATTTTTAGTAGACATTCTAACTCTAAAACCGTGAGTTCTCTTTTTTGGCGTGTTATGCGGTTGGTATGTTCTTTTCATAGTGTCATTCCCTTTTTAAAATTCAAGTTGCGGATTATAGTTAAAGTTAACTTAAAATTTCTTTATATTAAGCCAAAGTAAACCTTTCCTAAAACTATATTTTTGCTATTACCTCATCATTTTGCACATCAAATACAACTTTACTTCCAGCTGTAATTTTATCTTCTAATATTAAATCAGCAAGTTTATCCTCTACTATTTCATAGAGTGCTCTTTTTAGAGGTCTTGCCCCATACACTGGATCAAATCCAACTTTTGCAATAAACTCTTTAGCACTTTGACTTAACTCTATTTGGATATCTTTATCTTGTAACTTTTTCTTAATATCATCAAACATTATAGAAACAATATTTGTAATTGAGTCTAATCCTAATTGTTCAAAAATAATTATATCATCCAATCTGTTTAAAAATTCTGGTCTAAAATAGTTTTTGATTTCTAAAAACACTTCATCTTTTCTTTTTTCTTTATCAGATATTTCAATAATTTTAGAACTTCCAATATTTGAAGTTAAAATAATAATTGTATTTTTAAAATCTATAGTTACACCTTTATTATCTGTTAATCTTCCATCATCAAGTACTTGAAGTAGGATATTAAATACATCGGGATGAGCCTTTTCAATCTCATCAAATAAAATTACACTATAAGGTTTTCTTCTAACTGCTTCTGTTAACTGTCCACCTTCATCATACCCCACATATCCAGGAGCAGCACCAATTAGTCTTGAAACTGCATGTTTTTCCATATATTCACTCATATCAAATCTAATAAGTGATTTTTCATCATCAAACAGAAACTTTGCTAAACTTTTTGCACTCTCTGTTTTACCGACACCTGTTGGCCCTAAAAACATAAAAGAACCTATTGGTTTACTATCTTCACTTAGCCCTGCTTTGTTTCTTTTTATTGCTCTACTTATTGCTTTTAGAGCTTCATCTTGACCTTTTACATCCTCTTTTAATACCTTTTCCACTTCTAAAATTCTTTGTTTTTCACTACTTAACATTTTGTTTACAGGAATTCCAGTCCATCTTGAAACAATACTTGCAATTGCATCTTCATCTACACTATTTCTTAAAAGTGTTCCTTCTTCTTGCATGATGTTCCATTTCTCTTCATTCTCTTTTACTTGTTTCTCTAACTCAGGTATTTCTCCATACTCTATAGATGCTGCTTCTTCAAATCTTGATTCTCTTTTTGCAGCTTGTGCTTTTGTTTTGAGTTCATCAATTTTTACTTTTAAACCTGAGGCTTTATTAAATGTCTCTTTTTCATTTAAAAATCTTGATTCTAAGGCTCTTTGTTCTTCACTCAGATTTGCTAACTCTTTTTCTATTTCCTCTATTCTTTGGCTATTCTTTTTAGATTTTTCCATCTTTAAAGCTGATTTTTCCACCATTAAAGTTTGAATTGCTCTTTTTACAGTTGATAAAACAATAGGTTCACTCTCTATTTGCATTTTAAGCTCTGCTGCTGCTTCATCTATAAGGTCTATGGCTTTATCTGGTAAAAATCTATCAGAGATATATCTATCACTTAACTTTGCAGCTGATACTAGGGCACTATCATTTATAGTAACACTATGGAAAGTTTCAAGTTTCTCTTTTATACCTCTTAATATCTGTAATGCTTCATTTACACTTGGCTCATCTACTGAGATTGGTTGAAATCTTCTTTGCATAGCGGTATCTTTTTCAAAATACTTTCTATACTCTTTTAGTGTTGTTGCTCCAATAGTATGTAGTTCTCCCCTTGCAAGGGCTGGTTTTAAAATATTTGCAGCATCCATGCTTCCTTCACTAGCTCCTGCTCCTATAATGGTATGAATCTCATCAATAAATAAAATAATATTTCCAGCTTTTTTAACTTCATCAATAACTGATTTTAATCTATCTTCAAACTCACCTCTATATTTTGCCCCTGCAATTAAGGCACTCATATCTAAGGTTACAACTTTTTTATTTTGTAAAGATAGAGGAACATCCTTTGCTACTATTCTTTGAGCTAAGCCTTCTGCAATAGCTGTTTTCCCAGTACCTGGTTCTCCTAAAAGTATTGGGTTGTTTTTTGTTTTTCTTATGAGAATTTGCATCATTCTTTGTATTTGTTCATCTCTTCCAATTACTGGGTCTAATTTTCCATCTATTGCTTGTTGGTTTAAATCAATTCCATATTTTCCTATTGCTTCTAAGTTTTCATCTCCTGAAGCAGAATCAATAACACTTCCACCTCTTATGGCTTCTAACTCTTTTTTAGCCTCATGTAAATCGATATATTTTCCTAAAACATCTTTAAATACTTTATTGTCAAAGTTTGCTATTAGCCATGAATCTATAGCTATAAACTTGTCTCCAAGAGTTGCCATTTGACCTTCTGCTTTTTGCAAAGAATCAATAAAGTTTCTGCTTAGTTTTATATTCTCTTTTGTAACAGTTGATACTGTTGTTAGAGAAGAAGCGTATGATTTTGCTTCTAGTACTAAAGCTGTTTTGTCTATATTCATTTTATTTAATAGTTGGTTTAGTACTGAGTTGGTATTTGTTAACAGTGCCCAAAGCATGTGTATAATTTCAACTTCTTGGTTTTTATTATGTAAGGCTAAAGCAACAGACGAATCTATACTTTCTGCCATTTGGTTTGTTAGTTTTTCAAAAATTTTATTCATAATTAGCACTCCTTTAATTTAACTGCTAATAAATTATAGCACCTTGAGTGTACATTTGTCAAGTATCTAATGTGATTTTAAAACAACATCCTTTATAAGTTTTATCATCAGCTTTTAAAACTGTATTTTCAACTTCAATATTACCTTTCATATGATCTACTATAATTTGGTGTGTCATATAAAGTCCAATACCTGTACCTTGTGATTGATGTTTTGTCGTAAAATATGGTTCAAATATTCTATTTATAATATCTTTATCAATACCTCCAGCATTATCTTTTATCATAATTACTGCTTTATCATCTTTCCTAAAAATAGATACTTCTATATATTTATTTTCTTCCCTTTTTAAATTAAGTGCATCTTTTGCATTATTTAAAATATTGATTAATGCCTGAGTTAATTCATTTTTATAATTTTCAATCTCTATTGTTTCATCTATTTCTTTTATTACATTTATATCATGGTTTTTAAAACTAGATTCAACCAATAACATTGTTTTATCAAGAAGTTTAGATAGAGTAAAAAACTCTTTTTTCTTATCTTTCTTAAAAAAATTTCTAAAATCATCAATAGTATTTGAAAGATGCTGTGCATTATTAATAATAGAGTTTAATAACTTATAAAAATTCTCTTTAGAAGAGGTATTATATTCATAATCAAGCTTAACACCAGAAGCTGCTGTTGTAATAGTACTTAAAGGTTGTCTCCATTGATGCGCAATATTTTCTATCATCTCTCCCATTGAAGCCATTTTTGATTGATGAAAAAGCATTTCATCCTTTTGTTTTAACTCTGTAATATCAATAATTGCTGAAACTCTAACTAAGTCATTTTCTAGTTCTAAAAATTTTCCTTGGACAAGTCCATTTAAAACTGTTCCATCCTTTTTTAGTATTTCTATCTCATAAATATCACTATTAACTAATAAATTCTTTTTGACGATTTGACGAGAGTTTTCTGAGACTAACTTCATTATATTTTTACCAATGAGTTCATCTTTTGAATTAAAGCCTAGATTTTTAACAGCAACATCGTTGGCATCAATACAAATTGAATCCTTATGCAAAATAATAATTTCCATTGTTGAATTAAATAATGACTTAAAACTTTTTAATGATTTTTCTAATGAATATTCTCTTTTATCAATTTTATATTGCATTTTTCTAAAATTCTCAATCAAAGGATTAAACTCTTTATAAAATGACTCTTTAACTTCTTTATTATATTTACCATTAGTAATATTTGAAACATTTATATTTAAATTATCAATTTCTATAAATACTTTTTTAAGTAACCATATTGCAATTATTATTACAACTATAATAAATGACACCAAAATAATAATTATACTTGAAACTACTATCCAAACATTATTAAGTAAGTCTTGATAATTTTTTTGAGCAATAATCTTCCAACCTGTTTTTTCTATGGTTGTGTACATTGCTATTTGTTTTGAATCATCAAGTTTTGAATCATATATTTGTTGAGTATAAGGTTTAGTTTTATTAATAAAATTAACAAATACATTAAAAGTATACGTGTTAACACGTTGTAAAACATTTTTAGCATTGTCTTCATCTATAAGTATTACACCTTTTTTATCAAACATTTTAATCATATGACTTCCGTCCGTATTGATATAATTTTTTGTAAAAAGTGCAAAATCTTCAAGATTTATAAATATAACAACAACATTATCATTGGAAATTTTCTTACTAAAAGTTATTGTTGGCTTTTCATCTATTGTTGAAAAAAACACATCAGACCAATAAAAATTATTATTTTTTAAGGATTCAAAATACTTTTTATTTGAATAATCAAATCCTTTATAAACATTTAAATTTGATTGAGAATAAAAGTCATTAATGATACCTTTTTTATTTAATATAAGAATAGAGATTATGTTATCATTTAATTTCACAATATCTTTTAAGATTTTAGGATTATTTTTATACTCATTATGTATATATGATGAAATTTTTTCTATTTTTTCTAAAATAAAATTTGCTTTTAAATTAACTTGTTTTAATGTATTTTTTTGAGCATGGGCTACTAAATCTAAATTTGAAGAATATAAGCTATAACTTGAAATGGAACCAATACAAAATGTAATAATAAAAGTAAAAATACTAAATAATATAATTAAACTATATTTTAAACTATATTTCTTCATATTAAAAGTTTTCCAAACTTTTTTTAATAAAATGATTATTTTTAATACTCATTATAAAAACATCCCTTTTTATATCACCAAACTTATTAAAATATATTTTTCCCTGAAGACCATTAAAAACTTTTTTATTTAGTATCGTATTTTTTAAAGATTTAATTTCAGGGTTTATTTTTAAAGATTCAATAATAATCTTAACCGTTTCATATGCTTGAGATGAAAATAAAGAAGGAGAATCAGAGTATCTTTCTTTATATTTTTTAACAAATTCTAAAAAGTCTTTATCCAAAGAAGCATCATCATAATCTGTGATAAAAAAAACATCTTCAACATATTTGCCACCATTTTCTATAAAATCAGCAGTTTTTGCCCAAGCAGAACATAAAATCAAACCTTTATTATCATTTATTCTTAAATATTGAATCAATTTTGAAGAATCAATTGAGTTAGCAATAACAACAACTAAATCTGGTTTTATAGAATCTAATTTTTCTTTAATATGAGAATAGTCTTCCGTAATTTTCATCTTTACAACTAAAGGTTGTACTTCTTTTTGTTTAAGGGATAGTTCAAAATTATCCATATAAGTATTTGAATATGTCAAATTATTTTCATCATATATAAATGCAATATTCAATAACTTATTTTTTATTAAATAATCCGAAAACATATCAAAACGTGAAGGATTATATGCAACTTGTGTTCTTAAAAAGTTATCATCTAGATTGGAAAAGATATCACTACTTGCAGTTGGAGAGATTAATAAAATATCTTTTTTATCTTTTATCTCTTTTAAGGAGACTTTAGTCATAGAACTGGTTGTATTTCCAATGATTAAAGATGTATTTGTATCAAGTAAATTTTTTATTTCATTGAGTGCTATATTTGAATCTTGTTTATCATCTTTAATGATAAGCTCTACTGGTATATTATTGATTTTTGAATCAACTTCTTCCAAAGCTAAGGTAACACCACGAAGAACATCATTACCTAGTTCTGAATATTTACCACTTAAACCTGCGATAAGTCCTATTTTTATACTTTTATTTTCTGAATTTGAACATGAATTAAAAAACATAAGTGAGATTAAAAGAGTAATTACATATAATTTTTTCATATTATAACCTTAAAAAAAATTATAATTATTATATATTTATTTTTTAAAAAGTGAGATTAAATGTTATGTGGTATAGATGAAGCAGGACGTGGCCCACTAGCTGGTCCTATGGTTGTGGCTGGCGTTGTTCTAACAAATCCAATAGAAGGATTGAATGACTCCAAAAAACTAAGTGAAAAGAAAAGAGAAAAACTTTTTGAAGAGATAATAACTAACTCTTCTTATCATATAGTATTTACAGATGCAAAAACCTTAGATACTCTTGGCTTATCACTTTGTCTGAAAAACTCCATAACAGAGATTATGCAAAATGTTAGTGCAAGTGAATATTTAATGGATGGAAATACCTCTTTTGGAATAGAAGAGTTAAGACATGAGATAAAAGCAGATGCAAATTATGCTGAAGTTAGTGCTGCATCAATTTTAGCAAAGGTTAGCCGTGACAGATATATGATAGAGATTTCAAGTAAATACCCAAACTACCAGTTTGAAAAACATAAAGGTTATGGAACAAAAATCCACATTGAGATGATGAAAGAGTTTGGACGAAGTGAAGAACATAGATATAGTTTTAAAACAAAAGGTATAGATTACTAAAATAAGTGCTATAATTTCACAAAAAATTTAGTAGGTTATATGACTGCACCTTTTAATATCAAAAAACTTGAACTAACTCAAGTTGGCAATAATATTTTTTGCCCAAAACATTGGCTTGATACTATTGTTCCTGAAAGTATGAAAATACTTCCTAATCCCTATTATGAAACTCCTTTTATTTATGAAAATATTGATTTTGATTTTTCAGGTATGAAAAGTTTTATAAAAAATCATGAAGATGAATCAAAAAAGATAGGGATAATTAGTACAGATGATGGAGTTGTTCTTCCTAAAAAGAATACACAGATAAGAAATACCTACAGTATCATTCCTAATGAAACTTTTATAAAAGAGTATAATAGATTTTTTGAATCACAAAGAAATAAAATAGAAGAGTTTTTTAATGTCTCTCTTATGCAATCAATTGAGCCTCAAATACTTATTTATAAAGATGGCTGTTTTTACAAAAGACACTCTGATAACTGTAGTGAAATAGTTGATTTAGATAAAAACATTATTGAGTTCAATCCTGTCGCTCCGGCAAGAATTATTACAACTGTTTTATTTATCACAACAAATGTTAAAGAGCCAAGTGATGAGTTTGAATTTAGTGGCGGTGAGTTAGTTTTTGATTTTTTATTTGATGATAAGTTTAGAAAACTATCAATTAAACCTAAAGAGGGAGATTTTGTCTCTTTTTTAAGTAATCCTTACTTTTCACATAGTGTAAAAAAGATAAAAAAAGGTATGAGGGTATCTGTTGTACAATGGCATAATGCCATTGTACACTAATCAATATCTTTAGGTAAACGTTTTAAGTTTTTTAAATGCTTATATTTATCAGCACTAGTATAAAGAATATTTATCTCTTTAACATCTCTTTTTGAAGTCGATTCATACTCTACATAATACTCCCCATGCATACAAGTAAAAATAACTGAAGTTTTAGAAACTGTTGACTGAACACACTCTTGTAAATCATCTGCTGAAAAAAGTGCACTTACGAATAATGTTACTATAATTATATATTTCATTTTGAAACTTCCCCTATATGTTTTTCTATAGATTCTATTTTTGATTTTAATCTATTGTTATGACCTTTTCTAATATCAAATGTCAAGGTGGAATAAACCCTATTACAACCATTTGACTCTAAAATATTATAACACTCTTCTACGAGTTTTAAGGCTTGACCTATTTTATCTGTCTCTATTATTGTTCCCATTGAAGTTAGTTGATATGTATAACCACTCTGTTTTATAAGATTTATCACTTGAGCTACATATTCACTTTTACTCTCACCTTGGTCTGTTGGAAACATAGCTAGTTCTAATAATACACTCATAAACTTCTCCTATATCTCTTTCTCAACTCTATTTTTACCACTATGCTTAGCAGCATATAAAGCATGGTCAGCCCTTGAAATAACTTTTTCAATTGTATCATCTTTTTTAAATGAAGTAACACCAAAACTAGCTGTTACTGAACCATTTACTAGCTTACTCAACTCAAGATCATTTTCAAAACTTGCTCTTAACTTTTGAGCAACTTGAAAACTCTGTTCAACATTTGAATCATTTAATAAAATTAAAAACTCTTCTCCACCCCATCTTGATGTACTATCAGAATCTCTAATTTGAAGATTTAAAATTGTTGCAATTCTTTTTAAAACATTATCTCCAACCAAATGTCCATAGTTATCATTTATTGTTTTAAAATTATCTAAATCAAAAAATATAATCGACCTAGGATTTTTATCTCTATTAAAAAGTTTAAGGGATTTCTCAAAATATCCATTAAAGCTTCTTCTATTAGCCAACTGTGTCAAACTATCAAAAGAAGCTAAGTTTTCTAGTTTTTTATTGTAACTTTTAATCGTATACAAAATTATCAATATAATAATCGCTGTTACAAGTAAAGATATTAAAAGATTGGTATAAAAAGTCTTTTCTAACTCTTGTGTAAACTTATCTATTTCTGCTTCTACAAATAGATATAGCTTTAACTCTTTTATATATTTAGTATTTAGAATATATGCTTTTCCATCTTTTTTATACTCTATAACTTTAGAATTTTCAACTAACACACCCTTATCTAAACTTAGATCTTTTATACTTTGGGCTTTTCCTATATCACTGTTTTCTCGTTCTGAAAGTACAATATTTCCATCTTTATCTGTAAAAAAAACATTGAAGTTATATTTGAGTCTAAAGTGTTTTAACATCTCATTTATATATGAGATTTTTATCCCTATTCCAGTAGCTCCCAAATAGTGAAAATCATCATCAAAAATTTTATAATTAATAAACATAATTAAAGAGTCACCTAAGTATTTGTTAAAATCTAAATTTATTTCATAATTATCTTGAATATCTCTAAATTTAAAATACCAAGCATTGTTAGGATTGTCTTTTTTTACTTTTTCAAGTAAACCTTTTGAAGTATAGTAATTATCAGTTTTATCAGAAACTAAAAAGGTACTAAAAACACTATGTCTATTTTTTATACTCTCAAGATACCTAGTTATTTTATCAGTTTTACTTTCATCATGAATTATCCAATCTTTTAGAAAAGTATCATTTGCCATCATTGAAGATACTAAGGTTGGCTCTATTAGATTTCTTTGTACTTCTGTGTATATATTATCAATTGATAGAGGTAATGAACGCTCTTTTAACTCTACTTGGGTTTCTTCAAGTGATTTCATATAATTTAAAATAGAAGAACCTATTGAAAAGGTAAGTAGTAAAAAAGTAACTATAAGTATAACATAGTTTTTAAAATTCATTTATTATCCTAAGTTTTTTATTTTCTATCAAGAGGTAAAGATATTTTAAAGTTTGCACCTATATATTTTACAGATTCAAAGTTTAAATTTACATTTCTTACCTTAATAAACCCACCTAAATGCTTAACTATAATTTCTCGTGTCATATATAAGCCAATCCCTGTACCTTGTGCCTTGTGCTTTGTTGTAAAATATGGTTCAAATATTTTTTGGATTATTTCATCATTTATTCCACCTGCATTATCTGTTATACTAATTATTACGTTATCATATTTTTTGTAAATTTTTACAAAAATTAATTTTTTTGATGTGCCATTTTTCACTAAAACATCATGGGCATTATTAAAAATATTCATTAAACATTGTACAAGTTCATTTTCTAAAGTAGTACAATATAAATCTTCACAATCTTCTATTATCTCTATATCCAAACTATCAAATTTTGATTTTAAAAGTTTAATAGTATTTTGATATACAATTTTTATATTGCATTTTGTTCTTACTTTATCTTTTGCAAAATACTTTCTAAAGTCCTCAATTGTATTAGATAAGTATGTTGTATTATCAATAATATTATCTAAGCCAGTTGTAAGTTTGTTACTATCTAAAAGATTATAATCATTCTCTAATTTCATTCCACTAGCACTTATTGAAATAGCAGATAAAGGTTGTCTCCATTGGTGGGCAATATTTTCTATCATCTCTCCCATAGCAGCCATTTTTGACTGGTTAAATAGAAGCTTTGATTGTTCTTCAATCTTTTTATCTTTTTCATATTTTTCAGTTATATCCTGCAGTGTTCCAATTACAATAGTATTATTCTTCTCAATAAATACTTCACTTTGATTATTTACCCATTTTATTTTCTTTTTTACTTTTATTCTGTGAATAATTTCATGGGATTTTTTATTTTTTAATAACTTTTCAAAAACAGTATTAACTCTATTTTTATCATCATTATGAACAAAAGATAAAAATAGCTCATAGGTCGGTTTTTTACTATTCTTATCTATTTCAAAGATTTCATAAATTTCATCTGAAAAGATTATCTCATTAGTATCAAAGTTATAACTCCATGATCCAATTTTTGATATTTGTTGTGCTTTTTTTAGATTTTCCTGACTTTGAATTAGTCTTTTTTGATCCTTTCCAATTCTTCTTTGAATTTTATAAAAAATAATCGTTGACAAAAGTATCATCACACAAGAGAAAATCAATCCCCAAAAAAGTGAATTACGAATCAAGTCTTCCAAATATTCACTTGATTGCTTATTTAATTTTTCTATTTGAGAAACTAAATCATCAGGATAAAATCCACAAGCAACTACCCAATTCCACTCTTTATTAAGATAAAAATATGTATATTTTTCTTTATGCTCTATAACTCCTGGTTTTTTATACCAGTAGTTTAAAAAACCCTCTCCTTTTTCTCTTAAAATCTTTAGATATTCTTTTCTATAAAAGTTTCCCTTTGAATCTTTTACTTCATCATCTAGTACTTTGCCAACTAGCTCTTTTCGATTTACATTAGCCAACATAGTTGCATAACTATCTCCACCATTTATATTATGTATATCAAGTACAAATACATATTTATTCATATCATTATTTTGAGTGATTTTTTTAATAAAATCATTTTTAAATTCATTTATTGCATCATCAACATACTCACCAGTTCCAATTATGATATCAAGTGGTTCAAAATATTTAATTGCAACTATCTTTAAAAACTTTTTCTTTTGATTGTTTGGCTTATAGAAATGATATTTTACAAAACTAACTTCACCTTTTTTAAGACCTTTTCTTATCTTTGTAGATAAATTTATATTATCTACATCAAAAACATCATTTGTACTCGTACCTACCATTCCTTTTATAGGGTGTTCTAATAGTTGATTGTTCTTATCAAGAATATAATAATAACCTCTATTTTTATTGTAAGATAAAAGAGATAATCTTTTTGATAAAATTTTTACAATTTGTTTTTTGGATAAATTTTTATTCTCGTTAAAAGTATTTTTTGAAATCTTTATAGCAGTATTTATTTTCTCTTCTAGTTCTTCTTTAATGTTAGTTTCTATTTTGTTATTTTCAATTTTTATTTCACTATTTAGATATTGTACTTTATTGTATACAGATTTTTTTTGAATATCAAAGTATTCAATTCTTTTATCTGTTATCTGTTTTTCTAACTGCTTTTTTGTTAAGTGAATATTGTATACAGTTATACTTATTATAAGAAAGATTATTATTAAAATTGGTAAAAAGATTATCTCAAATTTATAGTTTTTTTGTTTTTCCATCTTTAGCCTTAAATACATGTATACTACAAAAAATAATATAAATAATAACTTAATTTATATTTCTAAAAAGAAAAGATTTAAATAAAATATTAAACAATATTTCAATTCTATTTTGCTATATTTACTCTAATATATTTTATTAAAGGATTAATATGCAATTAACTATGTCACCTGAAGTTGTCTTGTCACAATTGGGTTACTCAAAAAGTGAGAGTGCACTAAAAAAAGCAGAAATAATGATACAAAGTACAAAAGATTTTGATAAGTTTGCAAAACATATAATTAGTTTAAACGATCACCTAAAAAAGATGAATGCATATGTAACTTTATCAAATAAAACTGAATTTTTAAAAATCAAATGTGATGAAAATGACTCAAATGAAATCCTAGAAGAATTTCATGAAGAGGTTTCTCACTGGGCTAATAAGTATGGTGTAAAAGTTGAACAAATAAGTGAAAAGCCAATTTATTATATTTTAGGAATAGCTAACTAAAATATCTTTTTATAAGTATGGCAATATGGCACCTTATGGTGCTTGTCATAGTAATCCTGGTGATACTCTTCTGCTTCATAAAATGTTGTAGCTTCTCTTAGCGTTGTAGCTACTTTAAACCCTCTATTTTCCAACTCATCTAAAAGTTCTAAAGAGATATTTTTTTGCTCTTCATCTTTATAAAATATTGCAGAAAGATATTGAGAGCCTATATCTGGACCTTGACCGTTTTCTTGAGTAAAATCATGAATTTCAAAAAAAAGTTTTGCTAACTCTTCAAAAGAGACTTTTTTCTTATCATACTCAACTTGTACAACTTCTAGATGTCCCGTTCTTCCAGTACACACATCTTCATAGCTTGGCTGAAGTGTATCTCCACCCATATATCCCGAAACTGCACTATATACTCCACCTAAATGTTCAAAGTGGTATTCAACTCCCCAAAAACATCCAGCAGCAAAATAACATACAGCTTGTTCTTTATTTGATTTATCTTCATCATCAAAGTTTACTGAAATAGAATTTACACAGTGTCTTGTATTTTTAGAAGTAAACCCTTCCCCTTCAAATACATGACCCAAGTGAGCACCACAATTTGCACAAACAATTTCAACTCGTCTGCCATCAGCATCTGGTACTCTTTTTACAGTTCCTAAGTCATCATCAAAACTTGGCCAACCACATCCAGAATTGAATTTACTTTTAGAAGAGTATAATTTTGTATCACACTTCTTGCACTTATAAATTCCTTCTGAATAAAAGTCATAATATTTTCCAGAGAAAGGTCGCTCTGTACCTTTTTTTTCTATTACTCTAATCTCTTCATCGGTTAATTTATTAAATGGCATATAAAAATCCTATATTTAATTTTGAAAAGTTTATCAAAAGAAAAAAAGTTCTCTTATAAAAATTAAATATAGTTTATTTGTTTAATTAAACTCAAATTTAATGAGAAGGGAATACTTCAAATTTAACTTCAAGCAATATCTCATCTTTGCATAATATCTTTCCAATAAAATGATCACCCACTTTAAACTGTCCAACTCCATTTGGTGTTCCAGACATCATAATATCTCCATCTTCAAAAGATGAAAAAGTACAAAACTCTTCTATTATTTCAGAAGGTTTGTTTATCATCATAGATACATCACCTTTTTGCTTTAGTTCATCATTTATATATAATTCAATACCAAGTTCTGAAATGTCATCTTTGAAGTTTACAAATTCTGAGAAAACTGCCGCATTATCAAAAGATTTGGCTCTCTCCCAAGGAAGACCTTTTTGTTTTAACTTTGATTGAATATCTCTTAATGTCAAATCTAATCCAAATCCAACAGCTGATATTTTATTCTCTTCAATCAAAAAAGATATTTCAGCTTCATAGTGGCATGATTTTGCTAACTTTGGAAAAAAAAGTTGATTACTTATAGCAGAGTTAGGTTTAATGAAAAAAACCATCTCTTCAGGTGTTTCATTGTTTAACTCTTTTATATGTTCAACATAATTTCTTCCAATACATACAACTTTTGAAGGAAATATCTCTTTATTATTAATTATTACTCTATTCATGATTCCTACTTAATTTAAACTATTTTACAAATATTATTAGATGTAAGATTTAAATTATATCAAAATCAAATTAATAATAATTATCTATTTTTTAAATATAAAATTATCAACTGAAACTTTTCCTGCACCATGTGATAAAAAAATACCTAAAAATAGTAAATAATACAATGGTATTTCAAATCCATTATCTCCTGCACTAAAACCATTTCCAATATGTACTGTAAAAATTGCAACCAGCATAACAACTATTAAAGGTATAGAGATTAATCTAGTAAATAACCCAAGAGTAAGCAATACAACCCCTAAAAGTTCTGTTGTAGCAGCCATATATGCGTTTAATGTAGGGAAAGGAATTCCCAATGAACCAAACCATTGTGCAATACCACTTATATCAGACCACTTTTTCATTGCTGGTTCATAAAACCCATATGCAAGAGTTAATCTAGCCAATAGTAAAAATATAGACTGAAAATTACTAAAAAGGTCCGAGATTATATTGTGAATTCTAGAAATCATGACTTATCCTTTTTTGTGTATTTACATTATTATAAATAAATAGTATTTAGTCTTTGTTTATAAGTATTTTAATACTTTTTCAATAAATCATTTAAAATAACTGCTGTCAATCCCCAAATAACTCGCTTTTTATACTTATATACATATACTTTATGTTTTTTATTTCCCCAAGGTTTTTGGTAAGTTTCTGGAAGTTTCAACTCATCAACTGGAAAATAAACCTCTTTATTACCATGTTCATCTATATGGTATGGTTTTACTTCAGTTCTGAGATTATAAATATCTGGTTCATTTTGTTTGAAATAATCTAAAGGAATTAAATATGTTTTTTCAACTTCATTTTTATCAAGTTTCATATTTTTGATAGCTTTTTTCTTTATTAGTCCAACAAAAGGTTCTACTATAGTTCCAAATGAAGCAACCATGGTATCAAGTTGCCCTATAATTTTTATATCTTTTTTAGCAATCCCCAACTCTTCATTGGTCTCTCTTAGTGCTGTATCTTTAAAATCTTTATCAATACCTTCCTCAAAGCCACCACCTGGAAAACAGATATCTCCACCTTGTTTTATACCAGCTGCTCTTTTTTGAAAAAGAATAAAATATTCACCCTTAATTTTTACAAATGGTATTAAAACTGCACTATTAAAAAACCTATCTCGTCCCATCACTCCAGGGTGTTGTGGTAAGTTTGTGATTAGCTTTTTAAAACCCTCTTTTTTCATCTTAACTCTTTATTGATTTTATTGCTTCAATCATAGTTCTAATAACTTTTCTTAAATCTTCTTCATTTATAGTGTAAGCAACAATAGAATAAATAAGCTTTCCAAAAGGTCTTATCCATACTCCATTTTTCACACAATAATCTTGAATCTCTTGAGCATAAGAGTCATCGTTAAGCTCAATTACACCAATAGCTCCTATATTTCGTATATCTTTTACTAGCTTTAAATCTTTTGCATTTTTTAGTTCATCTGAAAATATTTTTTCTATGTTTTGAACTCTTTTTTCCCAAAATGATTCTAATAGTAACTCAATAGAAGCGATTGCAACACTACAAGCTAGTGGATTAGCCATAAATGTGGGACCATGCATTAGTACACCCATTTGGCTATTTGAGATAGTATCACTTACCTCTTTTGATGTAATCATTGCAGCCATAGTCATATAACCACCAGTAAGTCCCTTACCAAGGGTCAATACATCTGGTTTTATATTTGCATGTTCACAAGCAAACATTTTTCCTGTATGTCCAAAGCCTGTTGCAATTTCATCTGCTATTAATAAAATATCATATTTAGTACATAACTCTCTTGCTTTTTGTAAATAGCTTGGATTATATATTCTCATACCACCTGCCCCTTGAACAATTGGCTCAAGGATAAATCCTGCTATTTCTTCATGGTGTTTTTCAAACTTATCTTCTAACTCTTTTATGGAATTTGTACAATCACTTTCAATCCCAAACTCTGGCTCTTTTGTAAAAATATGCTGTGGTAGATATGAGCCATAAATTGAGTGCATAGAATTTTTTTGATCACACACACTCATTGCACCCAAAGTATCTCCATGGTAGGCATTATTCAAAGCTAGAAATTTATATTTTTCTTTTCCTTTTGCTTTTTGATAAAGTATGGCAGTTTTTAACGCAACCTCAACAGAAACCGAGCCACTATCACATAAAAATACTGAATTTAATCCTGTCAAATCAACTAAAAGTTTAGAGAGTTTTGCTGCATTTTCATGGGCAAGTCCTCCAAACATAACATGGGGCATAATATCAACTTGTTTTTTTAATGCTTCATTTAATTTGGGATGATTATATCCATGAATAGCACTCCACCATGAACTCATGCCATCTATAAGTTTTGTCTCATCTTCCAAAAATATAAAAGTTTTATCAGTTCTTTTTACTGCTAAAAGTTTTGTTTTAGAGGGAAGAGAATTATAAGGGTGCCAAACATGTTTTTTATCTATATCTAACCAATTCAAATAGTACTTCCTAATTTAATAATATAAAGTAATTATATCAAAAGTTAAATTATTAGTCATAAAAAATTATTTTAAACTCTGCACCTGTGTACTTTTTGTTGTTATGCATATAGTCTACATTTGATACATCTAATAGACCATTCATATGTTTTGAAACAATTTGATTACACATATACAATCCTATACCCGTACCTTGACTTTTATGTTTCGTTGTAAAATATGGTTCAAATACTTTCTCGATTATTTTAGAATCAATTCCACCTGCATTATCTTTTATTTTGATAACTGTATTATTATTTTCTTTATAAATATCAACAAAAATAAGTTTATCCTCTAACTCTTGTCCCACTAGCGCATCTTTTGCATTATTTAAGATATTCATTAATACTTGTATTAACTCTGTTTCATAGCCTAATATCTTTATCTCTTCTATATTTTCTATTATCTTTATATTTTCATTTGCAAATTTAAAACTTATAATATTTAAAGTCTTTTGAAAACAGTTTTCTAAAATAAAAATTTTTTTATCTTTATTTGGTTTAAAGAAAAATCTAAAATCATCAATTGTATGTGAAAGATAAAGTGCAGAATTAGTTATAGAGTCTAAAGAAGAAAAGAGGTATTTATCATCTAACCTACCCATCTCTTTTTTTAGTTTTATACCACTAGCTCCTGTGCTAATTACCGATAAAGGCTGTCTCCATTGATGAGCAATATTTTCTATCATTTCACCCATTGAAGCCATTTTTGTTTGACGCTGTAAAAGCTTGTCTTTTGCTAAATTATCATCTACTTCTTCTTTAATTCTTTGTTCTAGATTTTTATTAATATTTTTTAACTCTTCAGTTTTTTCTTCTACTTTCTCATATAGAGACTGGTTTGCATTTTTTAATACTCTTTGTCTATATAACAATGCCAAAATAATCACTGCAACTACAGCCAATGTTTCCCATAAAAGAGTGTAATCAGTACTTTTTTTATACTCAACCGTCAGCCATGGCTTAATAAGCTTATCAATACTCTCATCATCTATACTATTTGTAGCTTTATTTATTATATTGAAAAGATATTTATCATCATTCCTCACCCCAATACTTAGAGATCCACCAATATCAAGTTTATTTGAAATCTTTAGTTCAAAATTATTTTTATCATACAGCTTATATAATGAACTATAAAGAACATCAACATGTCCATCAATCTCTTCATTTAATACTTTTTCAATACCCTCATCTAAATCTTTTACATCTACAAATTCTATATTTGGATACTTCTTTTTTACTCTTTTACTAATATTATAACTACCAACTATTCCAATTTTTTTATCTTTTAATGAACTTAAACTATCAATAAAGGGAAAGTCTAATCTAGAAATAAGAACAAAAGGAATAGAAAAATATGGTTTAGTAAAATTTGCATACTCTTTTCTATGTTCTGCATTTGATAAAGAGCTATGTATATCACACTTTTTATTTTTAAACAAATCTACAGAGTTTTTAAAATCATCACTTTTTATTATTTCAAACTCTATTCCTGTTTTTTCTGATACTACATCAAAATAATCAGAGACAAAGCCTTTAAACTCTTGATTATCAAAATAACTATATGGTTTTAGACTTGGATGTGCACAGACTTTAAAAGAATTTTTTTCATTTAAATAATTTTTTTCTTCTTTTGTCAAAGATATTTTTTTATTTTTGTCCTCATAGTATACAAATTCTTTAGTTTCTATTTTTTGAGGAATCAAACCCATTACATTGTACAAGTCATATATTCTTTGTACTTTTTCTTCTTTAATTTTTCCAATAGTTTTTGTATGATGATATGAGAGTTTTTTTAACTCTTTTGCTTCATATTGTAATGCTTTTTTTGATATATTTTGGGGATTGTATTTTTTATAAATTAAGTCAACTGATTCTTTTATATTTGAATAAGCATATTCCCATCCTTTTAAGGATGCCTCTTTAAAAGCTATTACTGTATCTAAATCATTACTTATCATATTCTCACTGGTAAACAAAAAGTCACTATACATATCAAAGCCATAATCTTTTGGGTCAAATACTTTGTAAGGAACTCCTTTTTCTTCTAATTCAAAAGGAGATTTGGAAATATATGCAGAAATAATATCTGTATTTTTGTTTATTAAATCATTTATATTGTGAGTATGTTTTATAAAGTGTAATTGCTCAACTTTTACTTTTTTTGAACTAATCATAGCTTTTATAGAGACTTCACTAGAGTCATCAGATGTGGTCATTATTTTTTTATTAACAAAATCTTCAACCTTGTTAATATTTGAATCATTTGAAGTAAGTAAAATTAAAGGTGTAGCTTGAAACAAAGCATAAAGCGCAACTATTCTTTTGCCCTTTGCCCTATCTAAGATTAAAGTCTCTCTGCCAATTCCAAAATTAGCTCTTCCTTCATCTACCTCATTGGGAACATTTATTCCAAAGGCAAATGGTTTTATTTCAACATCTAAGCCTAACTCTTCATAAAAGCCTTTTTCTTTAGCTATATAATACCCTGCAAATTGGAATTGATCAAACCAAGAGAGTTGAAGAGTTACTTTTTTTAACTCTTCAGCACGCAGTACTTGAAAAGAGATTAACAATAATAAAACAACAAAATTTCTCATTTTCAAGCTATTTCCTTAAATAAAAAAAAGATTATATCTATATTATTTAAAAGTTAAACTAAAATTTAATTATTAGATTGCTGTTCATCAACCCATTCTTGATCTTGCCTTGGGTCAAATTCTGGTATTACAGCACCAGATGCAACTGGAACAGATACGAATACACTCATGTGATCATCTTCAACACGTTTTCTTGATAAAGAATATAAGGCTAAATATATACCTAAAATAAGAAACATAATAAAAAGTATCTGATGTGATAAGTAGTTAAACCCTAATCCAATAACAACAGGTGCAAAAAATGAGCCCATACCATATGCAAAAAGCAAAGCTCTACTAATCTCTACAATATCTTTATTTTCATCAATAACATCATTTGCTCTAGACAAACTTAAAGGATAAATACAAAAAATACTAATTCCCAATAAAGCACCTAAAAAATATATCATTGTTTCACTTGGAGGCAATAATATAAACATCAAAGAGACAATTGCAGTAAAAAACCCAGTAAATGCAATAAGTTTTCGCCTACCATAAATATCAGAAAGCTTACCAATAGGCCATTGTGAAAGCAGTCCTCCCAAAAGAGTAAAAGTCATAAATAAAGACAAAACCTCTTTAGAATCAAAAACTTTTAAAATATAAAGTGGCACCATTGTAAAAAAACCACCAATAAAAAAACCACTAATAAAACTACCCGTTACAGCAAGAGGTACAATATTATAAAGTTTTGGAAAACTATATCTTTCAAAAGGTTGAAGAGTTGGTTCTTTAATCTTAGTCATTGCTATAAATATTACAGAAAAAAGTACCAATACAGCACCAATAGAAAAAATCATATGTTTAAAATCATCTTCAATATTTAATAATAACTGTCCAACAGCAGTTGAAAGATAAAATACAGCAGTATAAATAGCTAGTATCTGACCTCTTTGTTCATTTGAACTTTTTTCATTTAGCCAACTCTCCAAAATAATCAATAAACCATAATAAGCAAATCCAGAGATAAGTCGAAGTATTGCCCAAAATGCTTCATTTAAAAATAAAGAATGAAGTAAAAATGTAATGACCATCAAAGAAGCAAAGGTAACAAAACTTCGTATATGACCAATAGTAGAAATAATTTTTTGAGAAAAAATTGCAGATGCCATTGCACCTAAAAAAAATGCAGCATTAATAAGCCCAATAACCATATCTGATGTTCCGTTTTCTTTAAGAAAAACACCAATAAAAGTCATAATCATCCCGTATCCAATGGCTAAAAAACCAATAGAAAAGAATAGTGAAGAAATAGCTATAAATACTGATTTTGTTCGTTCCATTACATTCCTTTTATTTTTCGTGATGATAGTGCATGTATGATTAAAAAATGGTAAAATAAATCATTCAATTTTTTATATTTAATCAAAAAATTTTATCAGCAAAATTTAGATCTAGAGATATGCCTCTATAAGGCTTTTTGAGAAACTTTTTACAACTTATAAAAAGATAAATTTTACTGAACATTTATATTATTTTGTTTTTAAAAAAAGTCTGTAAATATTTCCACTATCTGTTGAAATATAAAGCTTACCTTTTTTATCTTCAATAACATTTCTAATACGTTCATCTAACTTTTGTAAAAGACGCTCTTCTTTTATGACCTTATTGTTTTTATCAATAACAATACGATTTAAATGAGTGAGTTTCAAAGCACCTTGGAAAATATCTCCTCTCCATGCTTTAAACTCTGCACCTTCATAGATGATTAAGGAACCAGGAGCAATAGAAGGGTCATAATATTTAATTGGCTGAGCCATTCCTTCTTTATGTGTATCTTCACCTACTGGCAGTGGATTCCAATACTCTTTTCCATATGAGATAACTGGCCAACCATAGTTTACACCTTTTTTAATAATATTGATTTCATCACCACCCCTTGGTCCATGTTCTCCACTAAATAGTTGTTGAGTTTTTTTATAAAAGAAGAGTCCTTGGGGGTTTCTATGACCAAAACTATAAATTTCAGGTAGAGCATTTTTTTGATTTATAAAAGGATTATCTTTAGGAACTGTTCCATCTAGGTTGAGTCTAATGATTGAGCCTGCATGAGTACCTAAATTTTGGCCATTGGGTCTCACTCCTCTATCCCCTACTGAAAAAAAGATATGCCCTTTATCATCAAATGTAATTCTACTTCCAAAATGTCTAGTTGTATCACTTAGAGATTGAGTTACCAATATATCTTGGATATTTTGTAGTTTTTTATTAATTAACTCTGCTTTTACAAGTGTTGTTACACCTTGATTGTTCATATTTTTTACATAAGTGAAAAATATCATTTGGTCTTTTTCAAAAGTAGGTGAAGCTTTTACATCAAGCAAACCTGCTTGTCCATGTGAAAACAAGTCTAAAGATGTTTTGAGAGCTGTTAGAGTTTTATTTTTTGTATTCAATATAACAAATTGACCTTTTTTTAAACTCAAAATAACTCTATGTTTATCTAAACTACTCATGCCCCATACTATTCCTAAGTTTGAAGCAATTTTCTCTACAGATATTGTCATATTTTCACTCTTAAATTCTAAAATATTTTGCGAAAATAATGACAAGGAGAGTATGGCATTGATTATAAAAATTTTTAACATAAGATTATCCTTATAATTAATAACTATACAAATATTGTAATCACATAAGTTTTAACTAAAATAAATTATATATTGTAAATGTGCAATTAATTAGCAAATAACATTATTGTCTCCAGAGTTTTTATCTCTAAAAGGGTTACTTAAAAAAAAAGTTGTACAATTAATTATGTAATACTTAAAGGAGGACAAGGATGTCAACAGTGATATTGTTTATAACATATATCTTAATATCTATGATTTTTACTTGGAAATATGTGGACTTTATTAAACAAAAGCAATGGGATATTAAAAGTGCTAGAATTTTACTAGCTATTTTTATAGCTATAATTGGTCTGTTACTTCTTTCAATTCGTGTAGCTATCTTAGGTGGAATAGAAGATGGAGAAAAAAATGTAGTAAATTTAACGCTAATACTTGGTACTCTTATCATCTTAGTAATTGTATTACTCTCTTTGGCTGTCATGCATTTAGTAAGAAAAATGAAATATATGCAAGTAACCTTCAAAATACCGCTAAACGATCCTTCAAAAGGCTCTCTTTTGGAAAATAGCATGACCTGTTTAGTAGATAGAAATGAAGTATTAAATGTGCAAAAAATATTTTCAAAAGATAAAAAAATAAAGAAAAACAGTGATAACAAATATGAGGTTATTGAACAAAAATAATACTCAAGTAGAAAAAAATGTAAATAATGATGAAATAGTTAATAAAACTGATTTATTTACATTTATATCTTCAAGAAAATTATTATTAAGAGATTGGTAATTCTAAAAAAAACTTTGCTCCTTTTTTAGCATTTTTAACATAAAGTTTACCATTGAAGTTTTTTTCTATAATTGTTTTAGCCATATACAACCCTATCCCTGAACCGCCATTGTCTTTTTTAGTTGTAAAATATGGATTAAAAATATTTCCAATTACACTTGATGGAATCCCTCCAGCATTGTCATATACTGATATTATTATTATTGATTTTTCATCTTTTTGTATACAATATTTTATTTTTCCTGCATATTTATTTAAGCTATTTTCATCTATTTTCTCACTAATTTGTTCTATCGCATTATTTGTAAGACTTAAGAGTACTTGTTTTAACTGACTTTCATAACCATGAATACAAAGAGTATTATCTTTACATTTAATTTCATGGGAAATAGTATAGTTTTGTAATGCACTTTGTTCCATCTGAACAATATCTTTTATCGTATTATGAATATTAAACTCTTTTTTTTCATTATCTGGCATATAGAATTTTTTAAAATCTTCAATTGTATTTGACATTAATGATATTTGTTTAAAAGCATTTTCTAAACTTCTTTTCAACTCTGCTTTATTTAAATTATTATTTAAAAGATTCAGTTCTATCTCTTCTATTTGCATAGATAGTATTGTGAGTGGTTGTTTCCATTGATGAGAAATATTACTTAGCATTTCTCCCATTTCTGCTAGTTTTGATTGTTGGATTAAGAGTTGTTCTTGTTCTCTCAATATTGAAACTTGCTTTTCAACTTCTAAACTCAAATTTTTATTTAATTTTCTAAGTTCTGAATGCTTTGTAAAAACTTCAAATATTGCTGGTCTAAAGATATATAAAGCTTCTAATAAAATTGTGATTAAAGAGATTATAAATAAAGTTGTTTCAAAAACTAAAAACTCAGATACTTTATCTTCTGCTAATTTTTGGAATTGATAAGTACTCTCATCATAAAGATTGATTAATTGTTTACCTTGATTCTCTATATTTAATATGGATACATTACTTTTATTAGATATAAAATCCTCGATATTATTCTTAAACTCTTTAAATCTATCCTTTATCCCATCTTTATGATTAAAAAGGAGTATCAGTTTTTTATCATAAAAACCAATAGAATCCCTATCTATAAATTTACTTGTTAGATATTTATTACTATCTTGTAATTGTCCTAAAGTATCAAATACCTTTTTTTTTGAAGATTCTTTTTTTTCCTTTGTATATTTGTAAAAATGAAAAAGGACTTTTTGGGTAAGCATTCTTTGTTTACCTGAAATATTTATCATTCCAGAACTGTCTTGTTGTGTTTTGATTATACTTGTAAGAATTAGAAAAGAGATACTAACCATAGATATTAAAAGTAAAACAGCTATAAGGTGATTTCTAAGTAATCTTTTTTCTAAAACTTCACCTTTAGAAAAGATTTCTAAAAAAAATAGTAATTTAGTTGATTTCATTATATTTTTGATTTATCTTAATAAATTCATTAATACTATCTAAAAATATGTTAACTAACTTTGGCTCAAATTTTTTCCCACTCTCTTTTTTTATATAATCTACAGTTTTTTCTATACTCCAAGCTTTTTTATAACATCTATCTTGAGTTAAAGCATCAAAAACATCTGCCAAGGAAGTAATTCTACTAAAAATATTAATATCTTTTCCATGTATTCTCATAGGATAGCCTGTTCCATCCCAGTTTTCATGATGTTCATGAGCAATTATTGCAGCTGCACTTAAAACTTTATTATCTGAATCTTTTAAAATATTAAACCCAACCGATGAATGACTCTTGATAATATTAAACTCTTCTTGTGTTAAACTTTCTGGTTTATTTAAAATATAATCGGGAATAGCAATTTTTCCAACATCATGTAAAGGAGAAGCCATTTTTAATAATTCTATTTCAGGTGTAGAGATTCCATATTTATTTGCTAAAATTTCTGAATAGCTTACTACACGTTGTACATGATTTGCAGTCTCTTTTGAATGTGTTTCAATAACAGTACTTAACATATATATTATTGCTTTTTGTGTTTTCTTAATCTCTTCATTTAAATTATAAATTTCACTTACATCATGATTTATCTCTAAAATCTCTTTAATTTTTTTATTTGTATCAAAAATAGGTAAATATGTTGCGTGTAAGTATATTTTTTCATTATATATATTCAAGGTTTTATATAGTGCTTTTTTTTCTATTTTTTCCAGTATTTTTTTAAAGTTTAAAAGACTATTTCCTTTAAGTTCGTTTTTACCTATATCTTTTAAGTTTTTAAACTTTTTATTAACACTTGTAATTTCACCATTTGTATTGATTTTTCTTACTAAATTTGTTTTATTTATAGCATTTTCATATTGATATAAAGAGTTAATACTTTCATTAAAATCTTTACTCTTTATTTCAAGATTGTTTTTGACAAAATTATTGTATGCATTTGCTTCAACTAGTGCATTAATTTGTATTGCAAACTCTTCAAGTATAACTATAAGCTCTTTTATTCTATATGGCTTAATTAAGAATTTATTTATTCCAATATTTATTGCATCAACCAAATATGCTGAGTCATTTGATGCAGATATCATTATAATAATTATATTTTTATTTATTTCTTTAAATTTTTTACAAAGTTCTATACCATTCATGACTGGCATTCTTATATCACAAATTACTATATCTATTTTATTATTTTGAAAATACTCTAAAGCATCTAAAGGATTATCTATAGCTTTAAAACTTTTACATAAATAAGAAATATTTTTTTCTAAATGATTAAGAATTAGTACTTCATCATCAATAGCTAATAAATTAAGATTTTTTAATTTTTTTGTACTCATACTTTGATATTATTAATTAACAAAAAATTATTCATTGATTTAAATCAAAAATATAATTATAATTTATAATAATTGACTATCATATCACAGAATTCTAATAGTCAAAATAAGCTATACTTTTTTCATGAAATACATAATTACAATATTATTACCTCTCTTGTTTGTAGGCTGTACAGTATCCAATCTTCAGGTTGAAAGAAATCTAACTAATGATAATTTAAATATATTATTATCCACTTTAAATGACAAAATAAATAAAAAAGAAGCTAAAACTCTATCCCATGAAATGTTTATTCAAGCAAAGTTTTTAAAAGAATCATACGATTTAGTAAGCCCTCCACTCTTCCATAACTTTTTAGTTAATATTGGAATCAAAGAAAAAGGTTTATGCTGGCATTTTGCACAAGATATGCTAGAACATGCAAAAAGTTTAGAGTTAAATAGCTTTGACTATTATATTGGGGGAGCAAATCTGGGTGACTATTGGAAAGAACACACTACCCTAATAGTTACCTGCAAAGGCTGTAAATTTGATGATGGTATAGTACTTGACCCATGGAGAAACTCAGGAAAACTTTTTTATTCTAAAATAAAAAATGACACTCAATATATATGGTATCAAAGAGGCAACAAAAGAAATTGACAAATTAAATGAAAGTCTAAAGACAAGTGTAGTCTAGGTGCTAGTAGACAAAGATAAAGATAGTTTAATACTTTAAAACCTCCCTCTTTTAGGGACATCATATTACTTTGACGATATAATGGGTTTTTATTAAAGGAGAATTATGGAAAATAAGAAGAAACAATCAACTGTATTAAAACCAGTTTTTTACCCTTCCGTTGCTATTATTGCAATACTTGTGATATTCGCAATGGCCATGCCTCAAATAGCAGGTGAAACTTTTAGTGGTATGAAACAATTCATATCTGATAAATTCGGCTGGCTTTATATGCTAAGCGTTGGAATTTTTACTTTATTTGTAATATTTCTAGCAGTTTCACCTTTTGGGCGATTTAAACTTGGCCCTGACCAATCAAAACCTGCTTATAGTCATCTTTCATGGTTTGCCATGCTTTTTAGTGCTGGTATGGGTATAGGATTGATGTTTTGGGGTGTAGCAGAACCTGTTATGCACTATGGTGCACCTCCTTCTGGGGATAAAGAGACTATAGAAGCTGCTAAGCAGGCTATGAAAATAACTTTTTTCCACTGGGGATTACATGCTTGGGCGATTTATGCTGTTGTTGGTTTAGTACTGGCATATTTTTCTTTTAGACATGGATTACCACTTTCTATAAGATCAGCACTTTATCCTATGATAGGTGACAAGATTTATGGGAAAATAGGACATAGTGTTGATACTGTTGCTATACTTGGAACTATTTTTGGTGTTGCTACCTCACTTGGTTTGGGAGTTTTACAAGTCAATGCAGGACTTAATTATATCTTTGATATTCCAGTTGGACTTACTACACAAATTATCTTGATTGCTATTATTACAACTATGGCAACAGTTTCTGTTGTTTTAGGACTTGATGGAGGAATCAAACGATTATCTGAACTAAATCTTTATCTAGCTTTTGCTCTTGTTTTATTTGTATTTATTGCAGGTCCAAGCTTTTTCTTGCTTGGTGCATTGGTTGAAAATATGGGGAATTATTTAACTCATATTATACAAATGACATTTAATCAATATATTTATGAAGATACTAAATGGATGGGATGGTGGACATTCTTTTATTGGGCTTGGTGGATTGCTTGGGCACCTTTTGTAGGGATGTTTATTGCACGAGTTTCACGAGGTAGAACAATAAGAGAGTTTGTTCTTGGTGTGTTATTTGTTCCTGTAGGATTTACTTTTATTTGGATGACAGTTTTTGGAAACAGTGCATTACATGCTATTATGAAAGAAGGATTTACTGATTTAAGTACAGCTGTATCAGCAGATGTTGCAACTGCTTTATTTAAATTTTTGGAACACTTTCCTTTTGCTAGTATTATTTCTATTGTTGCTATTATTTTAGTTATCACATTCTTTGTAACTTCTTCGGATTCAGGTTCATTGGTAGTAGATACTATTTCAAGTGGAGGAAGAGAAAACAATCCTGTATGGCAAAGAATCTTTTGGGCAGTACTTGAAGGTGTCGTAGCAGCAGCACTACTAATAGCTGGTGGACTAGCAGCTTTACAAGCAGCGTCTATTGTCATAGCTCTACCCTTTGCTATTATTATGCTTATTGCTTGCTGGGGACTTTATAAAGCCTTACATTTAGAAGCTATAAGATATGAGTCACTTCAGCATCATATGAATGCAGGACGACATGGAAAAATCTCTGGAACTTGGCAAAATAGACTTTCAAGACTTATTGAATTTCCACCGCCAGAAGAGACAAGAAGATATATCAACGAAGATGTAATTACTGCCATGAAAACTGTAGAAGAAGAGCTTGAAAGTCATGGATGGAATGTAGAAGTTACCAATAATAAAGAAAAAAGTGTTTCTGTTTTAACAGTAGAACACAATGGTGATTTAGACTTTATTTATGAAGTAAGATTCAGTAGATATGATACACCAACATATGCATTTCCTGAAATACTTAATCCAACCCATGAGCAGAAAAAATATGCTAGAGCAGAAGTATATTTACAAGATGGGAATAAAGCCTATGATATTTATGGGTATGAGATGGATGTAGTTGCAAATGATATTATTGATCATTTTGAAAAACACAGACATTTTTTACATATTACTGCAGGATTAAATCCTGTTATACCTATAGATTAGAAAATTTAAGCCAATAGCTTTTAGGGCTATTGGTTTATCTCTTATTTTTAACTTTGGCTTCGTTCTCTCCAATAATTTGGTTCTCGATTTAGTTGCATTACTGCCAAAATAATTATTTCTTCATTTCTTTGATAATAAATTATTCCAAATGGAAATCTATTAGTTAAACATCTTCTAATATCATTATCTAAGCTTTGCCAAGCTTTTGGGTATTTTAAAATTCTTTGAATAGTTTTGTAAACTTCATTGGCAAATTCCAAACCAAGGTTTCTTTTACATTCTTCATAATAATCGATTGAAATATTAAACTCTATCTAGGCATCAGGATGAAAGGGATAAGTCATTTATTATTTTAATCTTTGAGATATTTTTTTAAAAACTTCATCACCATCAACTAAGCTTACCTTACCTGACTCAATATCATTTTTTCTTTTATTTACTTCTTTTATCCATAAGTCATCAATAGTTTTATCAGCAGGACTTATGCTATTTAGTATTTTATCTACAATTTTAGTTTTTATATCTATTGGTAAAATATCTATTTCATCAAAAAGCTGTTGCTGTTTTTGTTGGGATGAATAACTTGATTTTTGTTAATTTCCTTGACACTCATAAAAATATGTGTTACTTTAAAATAATTCGTATGACAGACAAAAGGAGTACCTATGTTAAAAATTGCTATTTTAATAGAAGATATGGTTGAAGATGTTGAGTTTTTATATCCTTACTATCGTTTTTTAGAAGAAAAATATGACGTAGATGTGATATCACAAACAAAAAAAAGTATCAAAGGTAAAAAAGGAGGCATTTTTAAAGCGGACTTATCTATTAGTGAGGTACAAAGTAATACATATGATATTGTTTTTATACCTGGAGGATATGCCCCTGATAAACTAAGAGCAAATAAAGATATTTTAGATTTTGTTCAAGAAATGCACCAAAGTGAAAAACTCATCGCTGCTATTTGTCATGGCCCTTGGGTTTTGGTTTCAGCTCAAATATGCAAAGATAAGAACATGACATCTTTTCCCTCCATTCAAGATGACCTTAAAAATGCCGGTGCAAATTACATCAATAAACCTGTGAGCGTGGATAAAAATATCATCACAGCTATGGATCCATCTGCTATGCCTGAGATGTTTCAAGAAATCATGACAGCATGTAAAGACTTAAAGAGTCTGAGTTAGGGGTGCACAAATAAGAGAATCAGAAAGGCAATATACTAATATTTAGTAATAAGTATTCTGTCCCAGAATTTTACTTTTTACTCTTTGACAAAACCAATTTTTTGGGTTGTTTGTTCTGCTTCATCTTGAAGTTCTTGCATTGAATTAATAACTTGTACAACATTGCGCAATAACTCTTTAGTTTTAGTATCTTCTGTTTCTAATTTTTCAAGCCGTTTAATGATGTCAAAATATGGAACTGCTTGATTTTTGAGTCGTGTGAACGTTCTCATAATAGAAATATTTACTTCTCGTGCAATTTTACTTTTTAAAACTGTCGCAAGCATATAGACACCTTGTTCAGTAAAAACTTTTATTTTTGAGGGATAATATTTAAGCTTTTGAAGCTTATCACATTTTGTGATAAGCTCACTCTTTTCTTCATTTGTCAATTCAAACATAAAATCACTTGGAAAACTATCAATATTTCTTTTAACAGCTTGATTTAATGCTCGAGTTTCAACCTGATACAATTCTGCCAAATCCCTATCAATCATCACTTGAATTCCACGAATGATAAATATTTTTTCATCAACTGATGTTTGATGTAAGATATTTGAGTTATTTTGCATGTGATACTCCTAAAGTTTTATAAAAGTATCGTAACGAAAAAAATTAAACTGTTTTAAAAATATTACAGAATGTAATTTGAAGCTTGTAGTAAAGTGGAGATTCAACCTCTGGGGTGTGTTTTCCACTTTGTACTCCTTCTAGTATAACGATTAACTTCAGTGACGCTGTGCGTTCACTGCTAGGTTTTGTTAGATTTTTATGTTAGTTACCTATTCAAAAAATCTACTAATTTATCTTTAAATATTTGCACTTCTGCTTTATTTTTTAAGCATAAGAAGTCGAAAATTTCTTTTTCACTTTTTAACTTATTATTTATAAACATTTCATAGATTTTTTTCCCAGATTTTCTATCATTCAAGGTACCTTGAAAATTATAACTACGTAATTGTTCATCAGAAAAACTCCCAAATTCTCCACTTTTAAAATACTCAAAAAAATCTTTTTCAATACTTTTAAAAGGTAAAAAGAGAATATCCTCTCTTTTGTTGTAAGCCCCCATATGGCTTTTATCTCCATCTAGCACACTTATTACATTTTGTTGCTTATCAAAAATTTCCTTAACGTGATTTCTATCCATCAATGATATAACTTGTACATCACCACCTATCTCTAATAATATATACTTAGGGAATATGTTTTCATTCTTTAATAAGTATTCAATAAAACTATTCAACATGGTATCTTCGGTTAAAATGTATTTATCATAATCATGAAAACCGTAAAGTAGACTTTTTATATAATTATATGATTTTTTTTCATATGTACATATTCCATTATTTAACTCCATATAAAAAAGCTCATCTTTGTCAAGTGTTTTTATTAATGCAAGTGAATGTGTAGAAAAAAGTAGTTTTAATTCATATTCTTTTGATAGTTCCCTAAGCTTTTCAATAAACCTTACTTGAGCCATAGAATCTAAAGAAATATCTATCTCATCAATTGCAATGAGTTTTTTACCTTCTTTTATATATTTATAAATATTGACAATAAAATATTCACCTGAACTTAAATAGTCTTCACGTATATAAAGAGAATCCTCTAACTCGATTGCATAAAATTTTTCTAATTTGATATTGATTTCAACTAAGTTGTCAAATTTATTACTGTCATAAATATAGTTAAGTAAGTCAATTAATTCTTCTGGTTTACTAGTATTACCTGAAATAATTGCAGCTCTTATTGCTTTATCTTGATTTCCAAGTTTTTGAAATTGTTTAAATCTTTCTCCAAAAGGAATAGGAAGTTCAACAGTTATTTTATCTATACATTCAGAATTTACTTCTCCTTTGTAATCTAATGTTTCAACATTACTATTGTATGTAAATTGATAAGTTTCTTCATTTTCATTAATGTGATAAGTAATTTTACTATCATTTTTATATATGTAATTATTTGAAGTATTTTTAAAAGTATTTGAAGTCGTAAAATTCTGAATAGCTTTAAACAACATTGTCTTACCAACACCATTTTTACCTACAATAGCCATTATCCCTGATTTTGATATATCTATTTCAAAATCAAGTTTTTTAATATGTTGAAGATTTTCTATGCATAGAGAAAGTTTATTCATATGAAATATCTCTATGTATAAATGAATTAACTATATAGCTTCCATATTTTTTTCTAAGTTTTGAAACATAAGTTTTGTCTATTGAATTGATATGACTGATAACTCCAGAAACTTTTTCAATTTTTGACGAGTAGTTGTTTTCAAAAACATCATTAAATTTAGACTTATCAGTTAAGTAAAAATGCAATAATATTTCTAAGTCATTTTTGATTTTTTTATTTACGGTAATATGCCCTTGTGGAGTTATGGTTAAGCCTAAAAGTGTAATATTTGAACCTTGTCTTTGTAACTTGGTTTTTTTCCTATTTATTGTTAAATTTAAGTATTCTGATTTTTCTAAAGAACCTTCAAGTATGTCATCAAGATTAATTAACTTTTCTTTTGAGTCAGAGGAAAAGATAAAATCATCTGAATATCTGGTAAATATTATTTCATTTTTTTCACAATATTCTTGCACTAAGTTATCAAGTTTTAATAAATATGCATTACTTATTTTTGGTGAAGTTGGTGCACCAATAGGTAGAACATTTTTATATGTAACTAAGCTTAGAATATTGTCTATATATTTTTCTATATCTTCTTCAAGAATAATATAATTGTTTTTATTTTCCAATATGATATGTTTTATTTTTTCAGTTTCAATATGAGTAAAAAAAGATTGAATATCTGTCGTATATATAAATTTCTTGTTTTTATGTGGTTTGATTGCATCAATTGTACTTACACCTTTTCTATAAGAAAAGACAACATCTTTATTAATATTTAGATGATCAAAAATAAATAGATTTAAAAACTGTTGGAATTGCTTCAATTTTTTTGATGGAGAAAAAGTATTTTTAGAGTAAAAAATTTGTGTATATTCATTATTTATATTAATATTTAAAAAATCTCGAAATGAATGTTTATTATGAAAATATGAATTGAAAGCTGTTTCTAATGAAGTTTTATTCAAATTTTTACCTTTACATAAGCCCTTTAAAGGGCTTAGTCACAGTAATATTGCACTTTAGAGGATTAAGCTAATATGACCGAGGATACCTCTAGTCACTTAATCATGATATAAGTATAATATATTGTAACTTAATATTGACAAAAACATTAAATTAAAATTTTTTGTCACCTTTACTACATACTATTTTAGTAGTTCTTTTGTGTAATCTAACGTTTAAAATGAGCCGATGAATTGCCCGCAGGGTAATTTATTGGCTCCACTGATTTGTTATATCTATTTTACTTCCTTATTTGAAGTAGTTTTGTTTTTTTCTATGTTTTCTATTACACTAGAAGGAATGCGTTGATATACATTTCCAACTAGAGGCTTACTTCCGTTATATCGAAGTAAATAAATAGAACCTTTTGCTATGTTAGCTTTTGGAACACCTTTCATATAACACTTACAATACATCTGTTCTGCAATTTCACCGCTTGTTCTTGTGACGGTAATGATTCCATTTTTATCAACTGAAAAGAAATCACCTTGCGGATAATTTAATAGCTTTATTGAAAATTCAAATTTGTTATCTTCTGGTTTAGTTTCAGAGTAAATACTTCGTAATTCATCATTTTCCATATATCTTAAGAGCTGTAATGGTCTTAAAAAATTACTTAAATAAGAACCTCTTGTTTGATCTGCTGTTTTATCAAAAAGTTTACTATGGCTCACGATCCAAGTGCCACCCACTAAATCTTCTTTAGTACAATTTCTCATTTCACTAGAAAATAATTGTAAACTTATCAAAATTGTAAAAAATACTAATCTCATAATTTATGCCTTATATTAAATTTTAGATATAACGTTTGAGTTGAGAAATATTTGAGCCGCAGGGTCAAATATTTCTCTCCAATGACTTGTTATATATTTTTGATTGCATTATTACAATACTTCTTGATAGAAAAATGCCACTTAGTGAACCATATAAAAAACTAACACTCATAATAAATTCTAACTCATTTATAATAGGTAATTCTCTTGCAATGGCAACGCCAACAAAATATTTAATACAAAATATAATTAGTATAAGAATCATAGGTATCCAACTACCTGAAACATAAAAAACATCTTCAGATACATTATATTTAATATTTTTAGGAAACGACAATTTTAATCCTATAAGTAAAAATATAAATCCGCTAATAAACCATAGTACTAATGCGGTTATCACTGTTCCAAAAGCAGAAAAAATACCGAATAATGATAGTAGGATCATAGCGGTAGGTAAAATAAATATTCTTTTTAATTTTACTTTTCTATCTTTTGTTTGGGTATATCCTAAAAAAAGTAAACTTATAAATAATATAAAAACCCATATTGGTGTATCTTTAATTATTTCAAGAATCAATCTTATTCCTTTTTATATATAACGTTTCAAATGAGCCAATAAATTGCCCGAAGGGTAATTTATTGGCTCCACTAATTTGTTATATTGTTTTAGCATAAATAGCATCTCCTTGACAAACTTCTCCCATAGATATATCTTTTAAGAAAATAGTAATTTTATCACCTGGAGATATAGTATCTGTTTCTTCATGTAAATTTATATCTAAACATTCAGTATAAATATCTCTACCGTCGGCTTTTTTTACTATCAAAGAATTACCATATCCTAAAGTACCACTTGATACAATTCCAGAAACTGCAGTGCCTCTTCCATCAATTCCCCAAACATCCAGAATAAAAAGAGAAAAACTTTGTGGTGATTTAGGATCAATAAAGTAGTTAGGCATAAGAACTGCGGCTCCATCATTTTCTAAAGCTATTTTATGTAATGCCTGAATTGCAGCAGCAGAAATAACTCTATCTCGATATTTAAATATTACAGAAGCTAAATATTGCGATTGTCCTATATCCGATTTATATTTTATATCTTCAATTTTTTGAAGTATTCTTTTTTTATTGATTAGAAATTTTTTCAGCATTTAGTTCTCTTTCATATAACGTTTAAGTTGAGAAATAAATTAGCCGCAGGGTAATTTATTTCTCTCCAATGTTTTGTTATCTATTCTATGATTTTATATATAAATACACCATTCATTTCACAAATAAATGCTATATAATTTTCTTTTTCATTTGATGTAAAACTATGACAGTTTTCCATTCCTGATGACCATTGAATAGATGGTTTATTTTTATTTTTTGTGATAATAAATTGTGTTCCCATTTTACTTCTTTTAAATTCAAATTTTGTATTATCATTTGTGATATATTCTCTTGCACCAAACTTTGTTTGTTGTTTTGGTTTATTTATTTCATTTGTTTCAGCTAAAGAAATTGTATTTTTAGAATTTATTACCCCTAATGCTTTATCTTTTCTCCATTTAGTTGGAGCTAATTCAATATCATTTAAATTAACTTTGTACCACTTACCCATTACATTAGCAAATAGATATTGTCCATCCTTTGACCACAAAGGATATTCATCAACTGCTTGTGATGGCACAACTAATGCTGTGTTTACTTTTAGTTTATTCATTTGCGATTTAATGTTATTTAAATCTTTAGCACTTAAGCTCACGGACAACAATATTACTGTTGTAAGTATAATTTTTCTTAGCATTTCATTCCTTTTAGATAACGTTTAATTTGAGAAATAGTTTTGCCCGCAAGGGTAAACTATTTCTCTCCGAGGTTTTGTTATACTTAATTTTTTAGAACATTGTTCTATTAAATTTAAACCAGCTTCTTTACCTTGATAAATGCTATAAAATATAAGTATGAAAAGTATACCACTAAACGCAATTGATATAGTTTTATAATATTGTATTTTCTGCTTTAACAAAAAATACAAAGTCAATTGAATTATAGATACAAAAAGTGCACTAATTAAAATAGAGCTATTATATCTATGGCTTAATTCTACTTTTGTATAACCATTTCCCCATAAAAAGTTATGACAAGGTGATGAAGAATGAAAATCAGATATTGAAAAATAAGTTAACATTGATAATGTGTATGCTCCAAAAAAAGCTATTCCCAGTACTGAAATTAATAAAATATAATAGATAACTTTATTCATGATTTCCTATGTATAACGGTTAAGTTGATAAATAAATTAGCCGCAGGGTAATTTATTTATCTCCAATGATTTGTTATAAGCTTGGTTGCTTAAAGTATAAATTTTCTGCACTGCTTTTACCAAAGTATTTTTCATATTCTTGTGCAGCATAAGAATCCATCATTCCAGATATATAGTCAGTTACAACACGACCTTTACAATCATGAATTGCTCTTAATTCTGCTGGTAATAAAATATTGTCTTTATTGTATTTTTCATCGCTATATACTTCAAATAAGCCTCTTATGATTTTTTCACCTCTTCGTTCATAAAGTTGAATATCTTTTTTACGTAATATGGCGTTAAATAGTAACTTTTTTAAGCCTTCCGCCAACAAAGCATAATTTTTATATCCAAGTTCATTATCTCCATGTTCATTTTTTACTAAACCTATATCAGAACACAACATATTTACAATTGTAGATGTCAATTCTTTTTTTAATACTATTGAATATTCTTCTGAAGAATTTAAACTATTCGATTTAGATGCTTCAGCTTGAACACTTTGTGCAATATCTATGATTGATTGTAAAGCAGGTTTGTATTTTTCATTAATTCTAAATTCATGAACAATTTCGCCTAAACTTATCATGCCAAAACTTATTGCATCTTCTAGGTCATGAGCGGCATATGCTATTTCATCTGATAAATCCATGATTTGAGCATCTATACTTTTAGTAATTGATAGATTATGCTTTTTTAATTCAGTTGATATAAAGTTATAATCATCATCATATAAAAATTTTTTTGGATTTTGATCTTTAGTAAAAAAATATTTTGTTACTGCCATTAATGTTCTAATATTCAAATTAAGACCTGAATATTTGTGATGCTTTTTTTCTAGAGTATTGAGTATTCTAAATGCTTGAGCATTTCCTTCATAACCTCCACAGTTGGAACTTAACTCATTAAGAATTACTTCTCCATGATGACCAAATGGTGGATTTCCAATATCATGTGCAAGTGCAGCTGTTTCAGTAACAACAGTATCTTCTAATCCAAGTTCAAAAGCTATTGTTCTTGCAATTTGTGCTACTTCTAAACTGTGAGTAAGCCTATTACGATTAAATTTATTGGCATCTACTCCTAATAGTTGCATTTTACCTTGCAGTCGTCTAAATGAAGATGAATATAAAACTCTTGCATAATCTCTCATTAATGTTTGTCGATTGTCTGTGCGATTATCATTAGTACCATGGATACGATACTCTAAACATTTAATCAATTTTTCTTGTTCTTGTGCATATTCTGTTGTTTCAGTATCGTACATATTTTAATTCCTTATATGTTTTAGTTTTTATGCTTATAACGGTTGAGTTGAGAAATATTTGAGCCACAGGGTCAAATATTTCTCTCCAATGTTTTGTTAGTTGCATTTGTACGCACAGTTAATTTTAATTGCCTATTGTCTATCATAGACACCTACTGAAACATCTTTTTCATAGTCAAAATTGATTATTGTTATAAACATAGTGCTTTCATCTACTAATTGTACTACATGAACATTTGTTAATTTTTTTATTTTTTTTAACCATGAAGGTACTTGTTTTAATATATTTTCAAATTGCTTTTTATGAGCAAAAGGATTTTGTGCATGAAGTAGACCTCCACAAATCGAATATATATTTAATAATTCTTCTCTAGTTAAAAAACCAGTTTCAACAGGTTGAGTTCTTGTATTATTTATATCTCCATTCCAGCACTGAAGAGTTATAGGTTGAGGATAATAATTTGGATTTATAGTACTCAAATCTTTTAAAATATTTTTTGTACGCCAAGCACTATTGATATTATCTTTTACTTTTTGATATTCTTCTTTATTCGCAACCAATGATGATAAAGCAATCAATTCAAGAATTTTCCTAATTTGTATACAAATTAATTCAACAGTTGTAATTAAATATGGAGTACTTACTTTATTGTCGAGTATTGATTCAACCACTTCAACTCGTTTTTTAATTTCATCCATACATATAGTATATTTATTTTTTTTATCTTGAATAGTCATTATAACCTTCTAATAAATTTTTGTAACTAACGCTTAAATACACTAATAAAGTGCCACAGGTACTTTATTAGTGTGCTATGTTTTGTTAACCTTTTCCCATGGTTCAGGTGCATTTTCTAATAACAAAACTGGAATTAATTGATTATTATATTCATCAGCCATTTGACCTATTCCCAGTCGTTTTTTGTTTTTGTTTTCTAAAATTACTTTCGTTTTATCTTTTAGTTTAATTAAATGTTCTACTTCTAACTCTTCAACCAGATTATGAAGATAATAAAAGTCATTAAATACTTTATTATTAAAATCCATTTCTAATTTTTGATGTAAAAGCATAAATAAAATATTTTTATCAGCAATTTCCATTGTTTCTGAAAAATCATTAGATTTTTTTCTATGATTAACAATCAAATCAATTTCATACAATACTAAACTTAATGAAGAAGGTGACATTTTTATAAAATTTAAAAATTTTGTTTTTTCTTCTTCTGATAATATTATATTATGTTGAATTTTTATAATTGCTTCTAGTAAATCAAAATCAATGTATTTTTGATATATATTTGTATTTAATGATTTTAGTAAAATTTGATTTTCTAATAAAAATTTATAAAATAATAACTTATCATTGATACTATTTAAGGATAATAAAAATTTATCATCATCACTAATAATAAAATCTCTATCTTTTATATGTTTTAGAGCTTCAAAAACATAATTTTTATGATACTTAATATTAGACTGTTTTAAATAACTTTTGAATTCGTTAAGCAGGGTTTCTTTTGTGAGTTCTATTTCTGATTCCATTAAAATTAGTATAAAAAATTTCTCATATAATTCTATAATATCACTTTTTTCTTTTTCTTGTATAATATTTGTAAAATTACCATTTGTAAAGTCTTTTGCCATTTCAATTAAATTATCATTTGATTGAATATCACTTCCATCTGATTCTAATATTGTAAATAAATCTCTACTAAACTCAACTAACCAGTACAATTTATTATAATAAAGCATAGAAATATTTAAAATATTATTCTTAGTATATTGATTAATATTTCTTTTTAATATATCTATTTCACTTAAATTATAAAGCTTACTTAATATTGAAAGTAAATCTTCACCAGTTATGATTTCTATATTCTTTTTTTTATTTTTTAAATCTTCATAACTTCCAGATACATTTCCATTTACACCATATAGTGAAATAAAACAAGCATACATTTTTTCTTGTGTTTTGGATTCTTCCAGATAAAGCTTTCCTAAAAATTTCAACCAATCGGTTGTATTAGTAGGTTTAACATGGGCTTTACATTCGCAAATCAAATGAATTTGTTCTGTTATATTAATAATCTCTTGTTCTTTGACTGCTCTTAAATCAATTTCATGTCCACCTGTACTTATTTCCCTATTTATGATTTTTTTGTATCCCTTTAGTTCAAGAATTTTTTCAGTAAGGTTTTCTAACTGCTTTCCTCTTTCTTGAGGGTTACTGCCTAATACATAAATTTTCACATAATTCCTTTTTTAGGTTAACTATTTATTGAATATACATTATATAAATAAAGTACTTAAATTAACTTGTTTATTATATATTCATCTAAATAGTTTATTTTAAGCATTTATACAGATAAATATTACAAAATGAAATATTTTTTCTATATATTTTTATTATAGATTATAATTATGATGTTTATTTTATATTGATATTTATAACTTTAATATACATAATGTATGTTAAAAGTGAAAATTTAACTTTAAACGACATTTTCTATAATAGAGGAGTTACTATGGCTAAAAAACTGCTTGATATAATGAGGGATAAAATAAGAGTAAAGCATTATAGTATAAAAACAGAAAATGTATATATTTATTGGGCAAAAAAATATATTTTATTTCATAATAAACGACATCCTAATAGTATGGGTAAAAAAGAGATTGAAGAATATTTAACCTATCTAGCCAAGAATCAAAATGTATCACCTACCACACAGAATCAGGCTTTTTACGCTATTGTTTTTCTTTATGAACAAGTTTTAAATATATCATTAAAAGATGAGAATATAAAAGCTTTAAGAGCTCAAGAGAGAAAGCATATCCCTGTAGTGCTTACAATAGATGAAGTAAAAAGTATTATTCTCAATATGAAAGGTATCTATCAACTTATAGTCAAACTTATGTACGGTTGTGGCTTAAGAATGAAAGAAGTCCAAAATATAAGAATAAAAGATATAGATTTCGGATATGACAAAATCTATATTTGGGACAGCAAGTCTCTCAAAGATAGAACCTTACCACTTCCTTTGAAAATAAAAGAGGAGCTTAAAATACAAGTACAAAAAGTAAAAGAACTACACCAAAAAGATTTGCAAGATGGTTTTGGAAGTGTATATATCCCTTATGCACTAGAGCGAAAATTTCCAAAGGCTAAATATGAACCAAAGTGGCAATATGTTTTTCCTATGGATAAAATCTCAATTGACCCAAGGAGTGGCGAACAAAGACGACATCATATTTTAGATGTAACTTTAAGTAGAAATATAAAAAATGCAGTTCAAAAGTGTAATATAGACAAGAGAGTTACGTCTCATATTTTTAGACACTCATATGCAACTCATTTACTTCAAAATGGTACAGATATACGAAGTATTCAAGAGCTATTAGGACATAAATCTATTGAAACAACAATGATATATACACATGTAGTAAAAGAACTCAACAAAGTCGATATAAAATCGCCTTTAGATTTTTAAAATTTATACTAAAGAGTGATTTTAGAAGTAATATTTCAAAATAAATCAAGACAGGAAACAAAGTATTCGTAGGAGCTTACTGAAGTAAGTGAGTAGAATACTTTGTTTTCTAACGCAGAGTTATGAAGAAAGAGTGCTTATAAAATCACTCTTTCAATCTTTTTAGTGTAAGAAATGTCTCTTCCCTGAGAAATACAACGCCATCCCAAACTCATCAGCCGCCGCAATAATCTCATCATCTCTAATAGAACCACCCGGCTCAATAACACACTTAACACCAGCTTCTTGTGCTGCATCTATTGAATCTCTAAATGGGAAGAATGCTTCACTAGCTAGTACTGAACCACTTACATCTATACCTAAATCTTCTGCTTTTCTTAGTGCTGCTTTAGCTGCATCTACTCTACTAGTCATACCCATACCAACAGCTACCATTGCAGAGTTTTTCACGTATACTACACAGTTTGATTTTGTTAGGCTAGCTACTTTATACGCTATCTCCATATCTTTTACTTCTTGTGCACTTGCTTCTCTTTTTGATTTAAGCTCTGAATTTTTAACCTCATCATCTTCTACTTTATCAGCATCTTGATAAACAAATCCACCATCAACTATTTTGAAGTTGAAAGCGTCGTTTGCCATTTCAAGTTTAGATGTTCCTTGTTTGAATAGTTTGATTCTTTTTTTCTTGTTTAATTCTTGCTCAGCTTCTGCTGTGAAGTCTGCTGAGAAAACTACTTCTAGGAAGATTTCGTTCATTTTAACTGCTAGGTCTAAATCAACTACACCATTTACTGCTACAACTCCACCAAATGCTGAGATTGGATCACATCTTAGTGCTTCTTCGTAAGATTCTAAAAGTGTATCTTTGATAGCAAATCCACATGGATTTCCATGTTTTACGATACAAACTGCATTGTCATCACCAAATGCTGATGCAATTTTAGCAGCTCCACTTATATCTCCCATGTTATTAAAACTAGCTTCACCTTTTAGAGTGATAAATTTATTTGATAGGTGTTTATCAAACTCATATAAGGCACCTTTTTGGTGTGGGTTTTCTCCATATCTTGTATCAAATACTTTCTCACCTACGATGAACTGTTTTGCACCCATTCCATTGTTGAATCTTTTGTTCATATAGTTTGCAATCATTGCATCATAAGCAGCTGTGTGCTCATATGCTTTTATCATCATATCTCTTCTAAACTCTTGTGTGTTTGTGTCATTTTTAAGATTGTTAAGTACTAAATCATAATCAACAACATCAGTTACAATAATAACACTATCATGGTTTTTAGCAGCACTTCTCACCATCGCTGGACCACCGATATCTATGTTTTCAATAATCTCTTCAAAGTCATCAGTTTTTTCAATAGTTGCTTTAAATGGATATAAGTTTACACATACTAAATCAATACCTTCTACACCTAACTCACGTGCCTGATCAAGGTGAGATTGTTTATCTCTTCTATGCAAGATACCCCCATGAATAAATGGGTTTAAAGTTTTAACTCTTCCTTCAAAACACTCTGGAAACTTTGTAACCTCATTTGCTTCTATTACTGCTATTCCTGCATTTTGTAAAGCTTTATAAGTACCACCTGTACTAATTATCTCGTAACCTAATTTTACTAACTCTTTCGCAAAATTCTCAACACCGCTTTTGTCACTAACACTGATTAATGCTCTCAAATTAATTCCTCTGTCGTTTATAATTTTTCGCAGATTATACAAAAAAAGTAATTAGTAGTCGCTTTTAAAAATCTGTATATTTTATATACAGCATATACTTTTTTAGAGATTTGTTTTTGGATATTATTTATCCTTATATATGTTACGTTAGGAAGTTCTTATGAGTAATATTGACCTGTTATGGATTTTACTTTGTGCCTTTTTAGTTTTTATGATGCAACTTGGTTTTGCACTAATAGAAACAGGAACAGTTAGAACAAAAAACACTATTAATGTAGCAATGAAAAACCTCATTGATACTGTCTTTGGTATCATCTTCTTTTGGCTTATTGGTTTTGGATTGATGTTTGGAACAGATAGTTTTGGACTATTTGGTACTGATAGATTTTTAATAAATGGTTTAAACTTAGAAGAGAATGCAATCTTCTTTTTCCAAGCAATGTTTGCAGCAACTGCTATTACTATTATTTCAGGTGCAGTAGCTGAGAGAATAAAATTCAATGGTTATATAATTGTAGCTATTATTGTTTCTGCACTAATTTATCCTATTTTTGGACACTGGGCATGGAATGAGAATGGTTGGCTAAAAGAGCTTGGGTTTATAGATTTTGCAGGTTCTACTGTTGTGCATTCACTTGGGGCTTGGATTGGACTAGCTGGAACAATTGTTTTAGGACCAAGACTTGGAAAATGGAAAAATGGTAAGATAAAATATTTTGCACCAAGTAATCACAACTTTATAGTTTTTGGTGTTTTTATACTCTTTTTTGCTTGGTTTGGATTCAATGCTGGAAGCCTACTTGCCTTTGACACTTCTGTTACTTTAATCTTATTAAATACTCTTTTATCTGCTGTTTTTGGTGGCTTTGGAGCATGGGTAATCACCCTATATAGTAAAGAAAAACTTGAAGTGGAAATCTTTAGTTTTGGTATAGTATCTGGGCTTGTTGGTATTACAGCAGGTTGTTATGATTTAAGCTTAGTTCAATCTGCTTTTGTTGGTTTTATATCTGCTTTTGTTATGTTTTATGGTGACCAACTTTTAGTAAAAGTATTTAAAATAGATGACCCATTAAGTGCTGTAAGTATTCATGGCTTTGCTGGGGCATGGGGAACTATTGCTGTTGGAATATTTGCAAAACTTCCTGAAGGATTTTCAAGGTTTGAGCTTATTTGGGTGCAAATAGTTGGTGTTTTAGCTGCTTTTGCTTTTGCTTTTACTTTTGGACTTATTTTATTTTATATTTTATTTAAAATAAATCTTTTGAGAGTTAGAAAAAAACATGAAGTTTTAGGACTAAATACCAGTGAGCATAATGCAAAACTGCCATGGGTGGATACAATTGATAGTATTGTTAATATCATGAAAACAGGGAATATACAAAAGAAAGTTTATGAAGAAAGAGATACAGAAATTGGAATTGTTGCTAAGTTTTTCAATCTTTTGCTAAGTATATTAAGGGAAAAACATAGTGTACTCACAAATACAAATAAAAACTTACGAATCAAAGCCTATTATGACTCTTTAACTGGCATTTATAATAGAAGAGGATTAGAAGAGAGTATCAAAAATAAAAATCTTAGCTTTAATTATACCCTTGCTATACTTGATATTGACAAGTTTAAACTTGTCAATGACACGTATGGACATGATGTTGGTGATACTATATTAAAAGAGTTGTCTAGTCTTATTTCTAAGAAAATAAGACAGAATGATATCTTTGCAAGATGGGGAGGAGAAGAGTTTGTTTTATTACTTCAAACAGATGATTTAGCAATTGCAGAAAAAATCACAGATAAACTTCGACTCGATATAGAAAAAGCAGATTTTTCAGTAGTAAAACATATTACAGTATCTTTTGGAATAAGTAATTTTAAAACGTCTAAACAAACTTTTGATGAAGTATTTAAAAATGCAGACAATGCTTTATACCAAGCAAAAAAAAGTGGTAGAAATAGAGTCTTTACTTATTAAATATTATTTCAATATAAGTATTTCTTATATAATAGACACTTTATGAAAATAATTTTATATGTTATGTACAACTAACATACAAGCATAAAATAACTATCAGAACTCTTTTATTAATTCCATATTATTCTTAAGTAAAATTAATAAACTTAAATATTTTTTATGCTATCCTATTATATCTCAACACTAAGTAGAATATTATTTTGATTTTTTTTAAAAACTATGCATTTATAAAAATTACTCTTTTGATAACGCTTTTTTCTTCAATTATTTTAAGTACTTACCTTTATGGTACTTATGAAAATATACAAGAAAATTTTAAAACTGAATCCCAAAAACACAATGAACTACAGTATAGTATAATAAAAAGAAACCTTCTAAACACTAAAAAAGACCTTCTTTATATAGCCAATATGTATGAATACTTTTTTAATAATGCCTATGAAGATGAACTAAAAGTAGAACTCTTTACTCAAGATTTACTTAGATTGATAAAATCAAGAGCTTCATACTCTCAAGTTAGGCTTCTAAACAAACAAGGACAGGAGGTAGTAAGAATTGATTATAAAGATTCAGATGCAATTATTACCCCCAAAAGCAACTTACAAGATAAATCATCTAGATACTATTTTAAAGAGTCACTTTCACTAAAGTCAGGGGAGATATACCTTTCAAAGTTTGATTTAAATGTTGAAAATGGAAAAATTGAGGAACCTTATAATCCAACTCTTAGATTATCAACCCCTGTTACAAATGAAAATGGTGAAATTGTTGGATACATACTTATAAATTATTTAGGTAATGAAATACTCAATGAGTTAAAATTAGCTTCAAAAAATATGAATATACTTTTTTTAAATACAAATAGTTATTATATGATAGGATTTAAGTCCTCTGATGAGTGGGCATTTATGTTTAATAAAAACATAAACTTTAAAAATAGCTATCCAGATTTGTGGAATCAATTTCAAACTTCAAATATAGAATATGCTTCTACTTTAAAGCATGAGGGTATTCATTTCTCTTTTCATTCAATAAATCCAGTAGAAATAGTAAGTCCAAATAGACAAACCAAATCAAGAAGGCATTGGACAATTATCTCTTATGTAAAACAAGAAAAAATTTTATATAAATTTTATACTTTTATAGACTCTATTAAAGTACTTGTAATAAGCTTTGGAGTTATCATACTGCTTTTTGCATTTTTACTATCTTTATATATTAGAAAAATAAATGAAGGAAATATTAGAATAGAAATTGCAAATGAAGTATTTAAAAACACTATTGAAGGAATACTTGTCTTAGATAGTGAAGCTAATATTATACAGGTAAATAAAGCATTTACTACAATTAGTGGATATAGTGAAGAAGAGATATTAGGTAAAAACCCAAGACTACTACATGGTATATATGGAGAGTCCCAAGAGTTTTGTAAAGATTTATGGAAATCAGCTATTCAAAAAGGCTTTTGGAGTGGTGAAATAACAAATCAAAAAAAAGATGGTCAAAAATATATTTCTAAACTATCCATTGGTGTTGTTAAACGCGATGAAAAAATACTTTATTATATAGGGGTATTTTCAGATATAACAGAACAAAAAGAAAACAGTGAAAAACTAAAAAATAGTGCCCTTGCTTTAGAGAATAGTTTAAATGAGTTAAAAAGTACCCAAAATAGATTAATAGAATCAGAAAAACTTACTGCCCTTGGGCAACTTATAGCTGGAGTATCACATGAGATAAACTCTCCACTTGGAGCAATAAAATCATCATCTGATAATATATTACATTCACTAAGTAATGTTATTGTCAAAGTTCCTAAATTAGACTCTTTATTAAATGAAGATGAAAAAACATTAGTAAAAGAATTAAAAGCTATTTTACCCCATGAAATAAGTACTTTAAGTATTAAAGAACAGCGTGTATTAAAGAAAAAACTTACTGAACAATTAAAAGAGATGGAAATAGAAGATAGTAGATATTTTGCTGATAAATTCTCTCAATTTAATGTTAATGATATTACACCTTATATATCTCTTATAAAACATAAAGATGCCCAATATATAATTGATGCAGTCTTTGATGAATATTTATCTATATCTAATATTTATAATATAAAACATGCTGTAAATCGTGCTTCAAAAACTATTTATGCACTTAAAAAGTTTGCTCATTTTGATCATGAAAGAGATGCAATAAAAGAGACTATAGAAGGCTCTATTAATGATATTTTAATTTTATTTAATCACAACATCAAACAAGGTATAGAAGTTGTAAAAGATTATGCTCAACTCAATCCAATATATTGCTATCCAGATGAACTTTCTCAGGTATGGATGAATCTTATATCAAATGCAATTCATGCTATGAAAACTTCTGGAAAACTTGAAATATCTACTTTTGAAAATAAAGATTTCCAAATAGTAAGTATAAAAGATAATGGTTCTGGAATCAAAGATGAAATAAAAGAAAAAATTTTCAAACCTTTTTTTACTACAAAAAAAGCAGGTGAAGGAAGTGGATTAGGTCTTGATATTGTAAAAAAAATAATTGAGGCACATGAGGGTAAAATAGAAGTGCAAAGTGATGAAAATGGTACAACATTTACTATTTACATATCTAAAAATATAAAAGGAAAAAATCAATGAGTACTGCAATACTATGTGTAGATGATGAAGAACTAATATTAAAATCTTTATCACAAGAATTAAATATACACTTTAAAAATCAATACTTAATCGAACTTGCACAAAGTGCTGAAGATGCCTTAGAAGTATTAGATGACTTAAATAATGAAGATATAGAGGTATTAGTTATCATATCTGATTGGCAAATGCCAGGCATGAAAGGTGATGAGTTTCTAATCAAAGCACATAAAAAATTTCCAAAAGTAATTAAAATGCTTCTTACAGGACAAGCTGACCCAGAGGCCATAAAAAATGCAGAACTTCATGCAAATCTAAAATATACATTTTCAAAACCGTGGGAATCAAAAAAATTAATTTCTGCAATAGAAGAAGAGATAGGAAAGCTAAATGAGTAAAGCCATATTATGTGTAGATGATGAGCAGATAGTTTTAAGTTCACTAAAAACACAACTTGGTACTTTTTTTGGTACTGATTATGATATTGAAGTTGCACAAAGTGCAGAAGATGCTTTAGAAATAATAGATGAGTTAAAAAATGATGGCATAGAGTTAGAACTAATCGTAAGTGACTTTTTAATGCCAGGAATGAAAGGTGATGAGTTTTTAATAAAAGCCCAGACTCTACTTCCAAAAACAAAAAAACTACTGCTAACTGGTCAAGCCAATCTTGATGGAGTTGCCAATATTGTAAATAATGGTGCCTTATATAGATATATATCAAAGCCATGGGAACAAACTGACTTAGTAATGACAATAAAAGAGGCTCTTAAAAGCTATACTACAGAAAAAGATTTAGAGTTTTATATGAAAAATCTAGAAGAGCTAGTGGAAATAAAAACTTTGGAAAATAAAAGTTACCTTGAAATTGTTGATAAATACCTTATTGCTTCAAAGACAGACTTGAAGGGTAATATAACAGAAGTATCAAAAGCATTTTGTGAAATTTCAGGATATACAAAAGAAGAGCTTATTGGAAAAAACCACAATATTGTAAGACATCCAGATATGAAAAGTGAAACTTACAAAAATTTATGGAAAACAATAAAAAAAGGTCAAGCTTGGGAAGGGGAAATAAAAAATCTTAAAAAAGATGGTGACTTTTATTGGGTAAAAGCAAGGGTATCTGCAAATTATGATAAAGATGGAAATATTATAGGTTATGCATCAATTCGTGTAGATATTACAGATAAAAAAGCTGTGGAAGTTCTCTCTGTTACTGATCACCTAACAGAACTTTATAATAGAAGATTTTTCAATGAAACTTTTGAAAAAGAGATACAAAGAGCCAAAAGGTATAATAAAAACCTTGGCTTTATTATCTTTGATGTGGATTATTTTAAGCAATATAATGATTACTATGGTCATCAAAAGGGAGATACTGTACTTTCTTCATTGTCACAAACACTAAACAATCAATTAAATAGAGCAAGTGACTATGCTTTTAGACTTGGAGGAGAAGAGTTTGGAGTTTTAATTACAGATATAAACTTAGAGGGTCTTACACTTTTGGTTAAAAAAATAAAAGATGCCATAGAAGAGTTAAATATAGCACATAGTAAAAGTTCTATCTCAGAGCATATCACAGCCTCTTTTGGAGCATGTTTATTTGAATCTAAAGAAAATATAACTCAAGAAAAAATATTTAAGTTTACTGATGATTTACTTTATCAAGCTAAAGATTCTGGTAGAAATAATTTTATAGTAAAAGAGTATTTAGAAGTTAATTAACTTCTAAATATGAGAACCTAGAATTGCTTTACTAGGATTACTTAAATATTCATATCCACTGTGCATAATATAGATGCCAAATATAATTACTAATATTGCAGCAATAGTAATAAAAAGATTTCTTAGTGCTATTTGCTTAAAAATTCCCACAAAAAAACCTAAAGAAAACATAGCAGGAATTGTACTTAATCCAAAAATCAACATAACAAAAGCACCCCATAAAATACTTCCAGAACTTGCAGCTGTTATTGCAAATACATAAACAAATCCACAAGGAAGTAGTCCATTTAACATACCTAATAAATAAAAACTGATAAAACTATTTGAACCTAAGAGTTTACGAAAAGTTTGTTGATAGATTTTTGATTTAGAAACAGAGTGTTCTATGTTGACTAAAAATTTTAACTTACCACTTAAAGACAAACCAACTAATATCATCAAAAAACCAGTAAATAAAAGTAAAATTCCACTTGTAGTATTATCAAAGGTTACAACACTTCCAGCATAACCAAAAATAGCACCTAAGATAACATAGGTTGAGACTCTTCCCAAGGCATATAATATATGAGATAAGGATTGTTTTGCTTTAGACCATGAGTTGTCTATTTTTGTACTTGAATATGCGACAACTATCCCTCCACACATACCAATACAGTGCCCAAAGGAACCTAAAAATGCTATGGTGATTATGGTTATAATACTTATATTTTCCATTGGTTTCCTAAGTATATGGGATTAGAGGTTTAATAAAAAAGGCAATACACCTTTTTTATTATAAGTCTTGTTCGATTACTTTTTTAAATTTATTAAAGTAGATATCTTTTGCACTATCTAAAGAGATTGTAACATCATTGATAGAGATTGTATCTCCACCAACTGTTCCAATTTTAGTACACGAAATACCTTTAGAAGTAGCTAGTTTTGTGAAAGCTTCTATATTTTCTTCTTTTACTTCTACAACTGCTCTACTTAAAGATTCACAGAAGATATCTTTTGAGTCATTTAATTCAACAGATACTTTAACACCTCTGTTACCAACAACTGCCATTTTAGCAATTGCAACTGCTAATCCACCAACGTTTACATCTTTTGATGAAGCTAAAAGAGATGATGTATTTGCATCAATAACTGTATCCCATAGTGCTAACTCTTTTTTAAAGTCAACTTCTGGATGAACGCCAGCTACTTTGTCATACATTTTTTTCATATATAAAGAAGCCCCAAACTCACCTTTAGTATCACCCAAAAGGAAAAGTGTGTTTCCATCTTCTTGTAAGCTTGAAGATAAAACTCTGTTTGCATCTTCATTAACTCCAACCATTGCAATAGAAGGTGTTGGGAAAACTCCAACTCCATTTGTCTCATTGTATAAAGATACATTTCCACCAATTACAGGAGTTACTAGCTCTTTACAAGCTGATTTAATACCTTCACAAGCCATTTTAAACTGCCACATAACTTCTGGGTTTTGTGGGTTTCCAAAGTTAAGACAATCTGTGATTGCTTTTGGTCTTGCTCCACTCATAGCTACATTTCTTCCAGATTCCATAACCGCTGCTGCTGCTCCTAGTTCTGGGTTGATGAAACACAATCTTGTATTACAATCAGCACTCATAGCTAAAGCTTTTCCTGTCTCTTTAATTCTAATTGAAGAGCCATCTAAGCTTCCAGGACCTTTAATTGTATTTGTTTGTACCATAGAGTCATATTGAGAATAAACCCATGATTTATCCACAACTTCCATATCACTAAACATAGTATCAAAAGCATCTTGGTTTGCAATATTTTTATCTAAAGTGATATTAGCAATATCTTTTAAATAAGCAGGTTCACTAACTGGTCTATCTAAAATAGGTGCTTCTTCTGATACTGGTTGAACAGGAACTTCTGCACACTTTTCTCCATGCCAGAATAATTCCATGTTTCCAGTTGCTGTTACTTCACCTATAACTGCAACATCTAATTCCCATTTTTCAAAGATGTCAATAATAGCTTGCTCACAACCTTTTTTTGCACAAATTAGCATTCTCTCTTGTGATTCACTTAACATGAAATCATAAGGAGTCATACCCTCTTCTCTAGCTGGAACTTTATCTAAGTGCATAATCATACCTGAACCAGATCTTCCCGCCATCTCAAATGATGATGAAGTAAGTCCTGCAGCACCCATATCTTGAATACCAATAATTAAATCCTCTTTAAAAAGCTCTAAACAAGCCTCTAAAAGTAGTTTTTCAGTAAATGGATCTCCAACTTGTACTGTTGGTCTTTTTGACTCTGAATCTTCTGTAAATGAAGCTGATGACATAACTGCTCCACCAAGACCATCTCGACCAGTTTTAGAACCCACATACATAACAGGATTACCTAAACCTTCAGCTTTACCATAGAAAATCTCATCAGCTTTTGCTAAACCTAAAGTAAAGGCATTTACAAGGTTGTTTCCAGCATAACACTCTTCAAAAGTAGTCTCTCCACCAATAGTTGGAACTCCCATACAGTTACCATAGCCACCAATACCAGCAACTACACCTCTAAGTAAAAATCTGTGTTTTTGAGCTGTTTCAGAGTTTCCTTCAATAGAAGCAAATCTAATAGAATTCATATTTGCAATTGGTCTTGCACCCATTGTAAATACATCTCTTAAAATACCACCAACACCAGTAGCAGCACCTTGGTAAGGCTCTATAAAGCTTGGATGATTGTGTGATTCCATTTTAAATACAGCAGCATATCCATCACCAATATCTATAACACCGGCATTTTCTCCTGGACCTTGAATAACCCATGGAGCTTTAGTTGGGAAACCATTTAAGTATTTTTTACTAGATTTGTATGAACAGTGTTCACTCCACATTGCAGAAAAAACACCAATTTCAACATAGTTTGGTTCTCTTTTTAGGATAGTTCTTATATTTTCTAACTCTTCAAGTGTTAAAGAGTGGGCAAGAGCCATCTCTTCAGTTGTCATCTCTTTTTGCATTATTAACCTTAAGTTGTTTTATTAATGCGTGATTATAACTAAAGAAGATTTAATAAAAGTTTTAACCCTCAGAAAGGATTGAAATTTTATCTCCATCAAGCTGAATATATAGCTCTTTTACCCCATCAAAAAGATAAGATTTTGTTTGATAGTGTTGATCCATAACTATTTTAAACATCTTTTTGTTTAAAGAGTTAGGATAAGGGATTATATTTATATTTGTAAATCTAATAGTTTTATCTTCATTTCTAGAAAATATATATTTTTTATGATTTTTAAAAGCTTCAAAGTCTTGACCATTTGCTCTTTTAAAGTCATTTGAATAATATTCTAAATATTTATTTATATCTGAAATTCTCCAAGCATCTGTCCAAGAATAAATAAAAGATAAAACTTTGCTCATCTCTTCTTTAGTAGTTGGTTCAACATTTTTTTCAGAAATTAATAAAACAGATTCATCAAAATTCATATTTTTTTCTAAAGATACTAAGTTCTCATTATCTAAGGCTATACAACCCTTTGTAAAATCTTCTCGAGTCTCTTCTAAAGGCATACCATGTATCCAAATACCATGTCCCTCTTTATTTAATGATTTATCAAAAGTATTTGGATAGTTTGTCACTAAAGCAAAAGGACCATAAAACTGGTCTAGTTTTGTTAGTTTTCTAGTTAATCTATAAGCACCAACTGGTGTTTTCAAATCACCTTCGATATACTTATCACCCTCTTTTTCTCCACTAATCATACTTTGTGTTAAAAGTTTTAAAAACTTTTTATCTTGTTTTTTAAAAAGCTCTATTTTTTTTGATAGTTTATCAGCAACTATTACATATTTGTTTGATTCGTAATATCCGTAACTAACATCAGTATTCTTTAAATATTCATTCCAGTATTTTTCAGTTTGTAATTGTTTTTCTAACTCTTTTTGTACTTCCTCTATACCCATCGTTCTGTAAATCGAAACGAAATCTGCCAAAAGATATGTATTAAATAAGACCAAAAGTAAAAGTACAGTTTTTTTCAAAAATTCTCTCCATAATTATATTTAAGGTTTCAATTGTATAATAATAGTCTTGATTTTATAATAAAAAGAGAGAATAATTGAAATATTTAATTAGCATATTCCTTATGGTTACGTCACTGTACAGTTTAGAAGTAGAAAAATTATCTTGGCCGAAGGGTGATACCTTCTTAACATTTTTACAACATTACAATATAAATAATAAACTTTATTTTGATTTGGAAAAAGAAGATAAAGAGTTATGCTCCGAAATAAGGGCAGGAGCAAGATACTATTTAACTAAAAATGAGAATAATGAACTTGTTCAAGTTTTGATAGAAGTATCAGAAGAGATGCAACTTCAAATATATAAAGATGATGATGGCTATAAATTTACTACCGTTCCAATTGTTTTTGATGAAGTTGTTGAAACTGTAACTATACCTATTACCTTATCACCATATCAAGATATTTTGAATCAGACATCAAATAGTGAACTTGCAAATGAATTTATTAGAGCATATAGTGGAAGTGTAAACTTTAAATATATGAGAAAAAATGACAAAATAATAATTAAATACAGACAAAAAGTAAGAATGGGGCAATACCATGGAACTCCCGAAATAATATCATCAGTTGTCCAAATAAGAAAAAAGAAATATTTTATATTTAAAAATGAAGATGATGGAAGATACTACAACGACAAAGGGAAAAGCTTAACAAGCTATTTCTTTAAAGTTCCACTAACTTATTCTAGAATTTCAAGTAGATTTACTAAAAAAAGATGGCATCCTGTTTTAAAAAGATATAGAGCTCACCTTGGAATTGATTATGCTGCACCCAGAGGAAGAGCAATATACTCAGCAGCAAATGGTAGAATCATATTTAGAGGTAGAAAAGGCGGCTATGGAAATGTTATAAAAATAGCCCATAAAAATGGCTATGTGACACTTTATGCTCATCAAAGTAGATTTAAAAGTGGTTTAAAAAGAGGAAGCAGAGTAAGAAAAGGTCAATTAATAGGATATGTAGGAACAACGGGCGTAAGTACTGGACCTCATCTACATTTTGGCTTATATAAAAATGGAAGAGCAATAGACCCTAGTAGGATAATTCGAGTTACAAAAACAAAACTAAAGGGAACTGCAAAGAAAAAGTTTCTTAAATATACAAAGAGTTTAGCACAAGAGCTTATGGAAAAAAAAGATGAGCCAACACAAAAAGTATTAAATTTAAAAAAGATAGAATCAAAGAGTATATTAAAATCTAAAGCTTAAGGATTAAGGTGAGTGGAAATAATATAGAAAAAAATCCTGCTGAGCTATTAAAAGAGATAGAAAAACTACATCCAAGTGACCTTGCGCACTCTTTAAAAAAGATAAGCAAAAAACCGGATGATTTTATTTTTGTATTAAAGAATTTACCAGAAGATATCCTTGGGGATGTGATTTTAGAGCTCCCTGAAAAACTTAGAGAGTTTGCTTATAATGAACTCTCAATTGAAAAACTAACAGATGCTGTTGATGAACTAGAATCAGATGACCAAACCGATATCTTACAAGAAATTGAAGAGGTAAATGAAGATAAAGCAAAAGAGATTTTTGATGGTCTAGAAGAGAATGACCAAGAAGAAATCAACTGGTTAAAAAGATATGAAGAGCGTGAAGCTGGTGCTTATATGCAAACAGAGCTTTTCAGTGCAAATGTAAATGAAACAATTAGTCATTCAATAGAAGAACTTAGAATTGCAAAAGAAGAAAAAGAACTTGAAAATATACATCAAGTTTATATCGTAGATGATGATAAAAAATTAATAGCCTCAATTTTACTTGAAGATTTAATAATCTTTGACTATAAAAAAACATACAAACAACTAATTGATGAATATGAGCCAAATAGATTTAGACCATATAAAGTAAATGATGATGAATATATTAAGGACGTAACAAAACAGTTTGAAAAGTATGATTTAAGTGTAGTAGCAGTTGTTGACTATAGAAATGTTCTTATGGGAAGAATAACATCAGATGATGTTTTAGATGTGATTGAAGATAGCGCTACTGAACAGATGTATCAATTAGCAGGTGTTGATGATGATTTTGAGCATGATAGCCTAGTAACAACTGCTAAAAAAAGAGCAATGTGGCTATTTTTAAATCTAGGAACTGCTATTTTAGCTTCTATTGTTATTGGCTTTTTTGACCAAACTATTCAAGCCTATGTTGCACTAGCTATTCTTATGCCAATAGTTGCCTCTATGGGAGGAAACGCAGGAACACAAACACTTGCTGTAATGGTAAGGCAAATGGCTTTAGGTGAAATTGATATTGAGAACTCCAAAGATGCTATTAAAAAAGAGGTTTTTATCTCTTTATTCAATGGCGTTTTATTTGCTTTTTTAATAGGAATAATTGCTTATTTTTGGTTTAATATTCCACTTTTAGGAGCAGTAATTGGGCTTTCGATGATAATAAATCTATTTAGTGCAGGTTTTTTTGGAGCTTCTATTCCACTACTTCTTAAAAAATATAACATAGATCCAGCTGTTGGAAGTACAGTTTTACTCACCACAGTAACTGATATTGTTGGTTTTTTTAGTTTTTTAATGCTTGCAAAATTAATTTTGTTATAAACTGCTTGTCGTGTTATAAAAAATATAATTGACTCTCTTTATGGGATATACTATATTAAAACAAAATCCGGTTAAATATTAATTAAAGAAGTTCTAAACTAAGCTTTAAGTAGTCTTTGGCAAAATCAACTTTATAGCTCATATTATCTTCACTATTTTTAATCAACTTTGTGTATTCAATGCTATTTGCAAAATAATTCGTTCTAAAGTAAAGTTCACCATTGTGTTTTTTTAAGTATAAAAAGACTTCTCCATTTGCACTTAAGTTTGTAGCCTTACAATACATAAAACATGCAACTTCATTGTTTTTAAACTCTAAGCTATCTTCAATCATCTCAAAGGGATAAACATATCCATTTGAGTCAAAATATGAGAAGTCTATTTTTTTGATTTTTTCTAAATCAAGCATTATATTATTTGTGTAAAGATTGAGCTACTATAGATAAAAACTCATCTTTAGTTTTTTTCTCTTTTTTAAATAATCCTCTAAGTGCAGAAGTAACTGTTGTAGAACAGATTTTTTCTACTCCTCTCATCTCCATACACATGTGTCTTGCATCTATCATAACAGCAACACCTTTTGGGTTTAAAGCCTTATGTAAAGCATCACAGATTTGTTCTGTCATCTGTTCTTGGATTTGTAATCTTCTAGCAAATACATCTACAACTCTTGGGATTTTACTAAGACCTACAACTTTTCCATTTGGGATATAAGCCACGTGTGCTTTTCCTATAATTGGCAACATATGGTGTTCGCACATAGAATAAAACTCTATATCTTTTATAACAACCATTTCATCATTTGAACTTGTAAAAAGTGCAGAATTAATTATCTCTTCTGGATTTTGTTCATATCCACTACACATGAACTCAAAAGCTTTTCTCACTCTACTTGGAGTTTTTTCTAGCCCTTCTCTACTTATATCTTCACCAACATGTTCAAGCATACTTCTTATTGCTTCTTCAAATTTTTGTTCATCTTTCATATATTAAAACCTTTAAATATTTAACATCTCACTCATATTCCATATTGGAGTAAAAATAGCAAGCATAATCCATAATATCAATGATGAAATAAGTATAAAAAAAAGTGGTTCAATTACTGAAGTTAGATTTTTAACTCTTTTATCAAACTCTTTTTCATACATAACTTGCAATCTTTGAATAGATATATCTATTGAGTTTCCAACCTCACCACTTCTTATTAAACTAATAACTAATTCATCAAATAAATCTGTTGATTCAAATGCATATGCAATTGATTTGCCATTTTTTAGATATTTGTTAATAGATGACATTCTAGCCAAAAGGTATTTATTTTTTATTAAAAGCGATGCATTTTCCATACATAGGTGAAACTCATATTTTGACTTTAATAAAATATCTAAAGCAACAAAAAAATTGTACAACTCATAGTTTTTTGAAAGCTTCCCAAATATAGGTAAATATTTTATTAAAAATTCATCTTTTAAAAACATAAGCCTCTCATATTTGTGTATAAGATACTTAACAAAAAAATAGAATAACACAAGTAATACAAATGTATGTAAAGAGTAGTTTATAAAAAAGTTTTTTAGCTTCAAGAGCATAATAGTTGCCATTGGCAATTGCATTTGGTACTGTAAAAATATATTCTCAAACTTTGGTATTACAAAACTAAAAATTAAGCCCATGGCAAAAATAAATGTCACAACTACAAGAATAGGATATCTCAAAGATGTTTTTAAATCACGTTTGTTTTTCATTTTTATTTTAAGAAGTGTGGATAGAGCTGTTATGACAGATTTTATATTTCCATTTTGTTCAAATATTTTGAAAAAAGGAATAATAATCAAATCCAAATCTTTTTCATATTTTTCTAGGGCTTTATAAACTGCTCTTCCATTTTCAAGTGCACTATTCATATCTTTTAAAATATTTTGTAAAAACCTATTTTTGATACTTTTTAATAGGATTTTTATGGCATCTGGAAGTAGTATATTTGACTCTAGCATAATACTAAGCTGAATAAAAAGTTCAATAATCTGCTCTTCATTTGCCTTTGAAAGATGCTGTAGGTTTTTATAATTGGGCTGTTTTAACTCTTCTATTTTTATAATATTGTTAGGTAAGTCTTCGTTTTCTAAACTACTTGTACGAATAGTCTTTGATTTTATTTTTTGGTTTTCTTGATACTTTATTTTGTATTTGTTCAAAACAGCACTTTATTTACTTCTTCAATAGTTGTCAGTTTTTGCTCTATTTTTTCCTTTGCATCATCATGTAAAGATTTAAAACCATTTTTCAAAACAAACTCTAAAATCTCACTCTTAGAACAAGCTTTTGAAATCATAGAAGAAATAGTTTCATCAAATTCCAAAAACTCAAATATAGATAACCTGCCATCAAACCCTGTATAGTTGCATCTGCTACAGCCATCGCTACAATAAGAACAGAGTTTTAAAACTAATCTTTGGGCAATCACTGCTTTTAAAGTTGAGGCTATTAGATATGGCTTTGCATTTAAGTCAATGAGCCTTGAAAGAGTTGATATAGAGTCATTAGTATGCAAAGTACTAAAAACTAAATGTCCTGTCAAAGAGGCTTGAATTGCTATATTTAAAGACTCTTCATCTCTAATCTCCCCAATCATTATAATATCAGGGTCTTGACGTAAAATATTTTTTAATACATCATTGAATTTCAATCCAATCTCATTATTGATAGATACTTGTTGTATTCCTTTTATTTGATACTCAACGGGGTCTTCTATTGTTATGATTTTTTTAGAACTATCATTTAACTCATTTAAAATAGAGTATAAAGTTGTGGTTTTACCACTTCCTGTAGGTCCGGTTACAAGAATAAGTCCATTTGATTTTATGATTGAATTTTTGACTTTTTCTAACACTATACTATCAAAGCCTATATTATTTAAATCCTTTTTATTAACACCATTATCTAATATCCTTAAAACTATAGACTCTCCTGTAATTATAGGCATAGTAGAGACTCTAAAGTCTATTCTTTTCTTTTTTATTTCTCTTGCAAACCTGCCATTTTGTGGCTCTCTTTTTTGAGTAATATCCATATTTGATATCAGTTTAATATATGAACTAAGTAACAAATAAAACTCTTTTTCAAAACTAAAATAGGTCTTTAAAAGACCATCAATTCTTAACCTTATTATTAAACAATCAACCAAAGTCTCTATATGAATATCACTACATTTTTTATCTAGTGAGTATGTTAATAGTTTTTCAAGAAAGTTTTGCACTGCTTTTTCTTGATTTAAAGTAAGTGCATCTTGATAGATTTTATAAATCTCATGTTTTTTCTCAAAATCATCTAAACAAAATAGTATCTCATTTTTAAAAGATTGCACCTCTTTTACTACTATATTTTCAGCAAAACTGTCTAAGTTTTTACTCTTGTCACATACAGCAACACTCATAAAGTATTGATCTTTTTTTATTGGTAAGATTAGATTATCTTTTAGCTGTGCTAAATCAAAACTATTGATTAGTGAATAATCACATATAAAGTTATCTAGTAAAGTCATTATTATACATCCAGATTTTTTTGATATTTCCCTCTTGCTCCAAAGCAATATGGTCACTTTTTATTAAAACTATTTTTTTATTGTTTATAATATTTCCAACTTTATACCAAGTATCTCCCACTAATACACTTTTGCCTATGATTGCAGAGATTTGTACCTGCTTATTATTACTCTCTTTTTCAATTGTCTGCTTATATTTTTGATATAAAGTATCACTTGAAATCTCTTTTGGAACTTGTTTTTTATAATAATTTACTCTTTTAGTTAATTTTACTTCTACATTTAAATCAATCTTATTATCAGGCAAAGCCTCAAAACTTACTCTTTTTATATCTAAGTATGAACTATACTTTTGAACATAATCAATGATTTTAACACTATTAATAAAATCACCCTCTATATTCATAATAATACTCTTAGAGGCTATTTTTAAGTTTTTTACTTCAAGATTATTTATATTTATATATTCTTCTAACTCTTTTACTAAATCGAACAGCTTTATGCTTTTCTCTTTTTTTATAAAAATAACTGTTTGTTTCTCACTATTTTTATTTATGCTATTTTGGTAAAAACTACTATACAAAAAATAGCTCATAAGAAAAAAAGGTAAACTATAAAGTAGGAGGAAATAATATTTATTAAAAAGTAATTTTTGAACTAATTTCATAGCCATCCTTACTTTTAATAAATGAGTTAACTTTTATATTTTTGTATTTTTGTAAAAAAGCATAAGCATCATCACTTTTACTTGAGACAATTGTTACATTTAAACTTTTTTTTGAAAAAACATATTTTTTTATCTTTAAGTTATTTTCTTTTATTTCATTAAGTAATAAAGCAGTTTTATAGTAAAGCGTATCTTTTCTTTTTATGCTATTTTGTTTTTTTTGCTTTTCTAGGCTTAGTATTTTTTGCTTTTCAATTATTCTTTTATTATTGTACTCATAAACATAAATAAAAAGTCCAATTAATAATAGAGCTATCAAATATAAATAATATATTTTTGCTGCACTTCTATTTCCTATATAATTTAAAGAGCTTTTATAACTCTTAGCATTGATTAGATTATTTAAATCAGAACTATCTATATGGTAACTTTCATCAACATAAAAATTAAATCTTTTTTTTATATACTCATCAATATCTTCACGAAGAAGTTCTTTTTCAATTTTTTGGAAGTAGTAAAATTTGCAGTGTTCAAACAATAAAAAATAGTCTTTAAAATATACTGCTACTCTTTTATTATCAAGTTTTTTGTTTTTTAGAAACTCTATTATAATATCAATTACGGTAATAGCATTATATTTATTTTCATAATGACAGATAAAATACTCTTTTGTCAGGTCTATATAGCTATAAAAGATATGATGATTTTTTTTGAAGTTATTATCTTCTTTTAGTTTGTGTAGGATAAATTCATCTATATTCTTATCTAAAATCTCTTCAGATACTTTAAAAAGCTTTGTGAACATAGAATCTAAAAAAAGTGTATTTTTTAACATTTAAGTTTTCCAAAATAAGATAATAAATTATATTATTTTATAGCTTAAAAGTTTTTTATTAAGTTCATATAAATTATAGAAATATAACTTATATGAAACTTTTATTAAAAAAAGTGAATATACCTAATCTATATCATAACCTAAGTCTTTTAATCCCTCTTTATTTTTAGTCCATCCTTTTTTAATAGAAACAAAAAGTTCTAAGAAACATTTCTTTCCTGTAAGCTTCTCTATTTTTACTCTAGCATCTTTTCCTATTCTTTTAATAGCAGTGGCACCTTTTCCAATAATCATACCCTTTTGAGTAGATTTTTGTACGATAATTGTAGCTTTTATTACATCTACATTTGGCTTTTCTTCAACTTTATTTATCAATACATCTGTCTCATAAGGAATCTCATCAGAAATATTTTCGAAAATTGATTCTCGAATAAACTCTTTAAAAATCTCTCTTAAATGGTCAGTAGTTAAAATCTCTGGGTCAAATAAATAAGGATGTTCAGGTAAATGTTTAACTACCACATCTAAAATATCAGCATGAGTTGTAGCTTTTTTAATAGATACAGGTATTATAGACTCATATTTATCTGCATACTGTTCATACTCTTTCATTTTTTCTAATACTTCTTCATTTGAAACAAAATCAATCTTTGTTAGAAGTAATAAATGCTTTGTATTCTTTTTGTTTTTTTCTAAAAATGCTTCGTAGTGAGAGACTTTGTCAGTAATTGGTGCTAAAAAAAGTATTAAATCACAATCACCCATAGCCTTAAGTGCTTCGTCAAGCATAAATTGATTTAATAATTTTTCAGTTTCATGTAACCCTGGAGTATCTACAAATATAACTTGGTCATCTTCATGCATTACTATTATATTTGATCTTTTTCTTGTGGCATTTGCTTTGTGAGAAACCATCGCAATCTTTTCACCAACTAGCCAATTTAATAGTGAACTTTTACCTGCATTTGGTCTTCCTACTACTGATACATATCCGCATTTTGTCATCTTAATCCTTTGCAATCAATACGAAGTTTTCTTCGTAAAATCTAATTTTTTCGCATTATACAATAAAATCATCTTTTTCTGAAACTTAGTGCTTCAAAAAGATGCTCTTTTTTTATATTTTCACTAGCTTGTAAATCAGCAATTGTCCTTGCTACTTTTAAAACTTTATTTATACTTCTAAAAGAGAGTGAATAATTTTGGGTTGCCATATTTAAAATATTTTCACTTTGAGCATCTAAAAGACAATATTTATTTATGTCTTCGTCTTTTAACTTTCCATTTAAGTCACTCTGCCCTCTTTTTACCTGTAATCTAAAAGCATCTTGTACCATTTTATGCATCTTTTTAGAATCAATATCTGCTTTATCTTCATAATTGACTTCATTCATAGTGACAAATAAATCAATCCTATCACAAAATGGATCTGAAAGTTTCCCTTTGTATCTTGATATTTCAACGTCATTACATCTACACTCTTTGCTCTTACTCAAAAGGTTTCCACAAGGACATGGATTCATAGCACAGGAAAATAGAAATTTTGTTTCATAATTTACTTTCGAATTTACCCTTGATATCAATATTTTATAGTCTTCTAGAGGCTCCCTCATAGCTTCAAGTATGGCTTTTGAAAAATGTGGCAGTTCATCAAAGAAGAGTATTCCATTATTTGATAGAGCTATCTCTCCTATCTTTGAATTAATCGTACCTCCACCAAAGATAGATGCCTTTGTTGACGTATGGTGTGGGGAACGAAAAACAATACTACCATCAAAATTTGGCTCAATAAGATTTAAAGAGTCTAGTTTTGCTTTTTCAAGTATTTGGTCAACTGTTTGTGGTGGCATTATATATTTTAATCTTTTTATTATCATAGATTTCCCACAGCCTGGACTTCCTTCAAATATAATGTTATGATTGCCACAAACAGCTATTAAGGCTGCTCTTTTAGCTATGATTTGTCCTTTCACATCACGAAAGTCTAATTCATACTTTTTATTATAATAATAAACCTTATCATCTATATGCATAGTATCACAAGGCATTTGGGCTTGACTTACTCTATAACTCTCTTTATCTTTTGTATTAAAAAACATAATTGCATCATTTAAATTCTTTACACTGTATACATTTATATTGGGTATCATTGCAATTTTATCTTCTATGGATTTTGGAACTAAGACATTTAGATTTTTTATTTTTTTTGCTAAAGATAATACTAAAGGAAAAATAGAACTATTATCTTTTAGTGTTCCATCAAGAGCAAGTTCTGCAAATATATAAAAATCATCAAATTTTACTTTTGTATCATACATGGCAATTAAAAGTGCGATTGATAAATCAAAGTGGGTACCATTTTTATTTATATCTGAAGGTGAAAGGTTTATTGTGATTTTTTTTGGTGGAAATTTAAAGTCATTGGTTAAGAGTGCCGATTTTACTCTATCTTTTGACTCTTGGATTGATGAACTTGCAAGTCCTACTATTGAAAAGCTTGGTAATCCTTTTGTAAAAGTAGCCTCAACATCTACACATATGGCATCTAAAGATTCTAAAGTAGCGCTATTTATAGTTTTCATATAAAATCCATATAATAATTATTTTACTTATTATATGTGATTTTTTATTAATTTTTATATAATTTATTTACTCTTTTGAGCTTTTTTATACTCTTTTTCGAATTTCTTTCTTTTCATTAAAGAAAGTTTTTCTATAAAAAGGTGACCTTCTAAGTGGTCCATTTCATGTTGCCAAGCAACTGCTGGAAAATCTTCTGTTTCCATTTGTAGTTTATTTCCATGTCTATCTTGATACTCAACAATTATATGTTGAGCTCTTTTGATATCTTCATTAAATCCTGGCACACTTAAACAACCTTCTGTAAAAACTTGAATGCCATCTTTGTGTGTTATTTTAGGATTTATTGCTTCTATTAAAGAGTCTTTTTCTTGAATATCATTCTCATCTGGAATTAAGATGATAAGTACATTTAGAGGAATAGATACTTGAATAGCAGCTAAACCTACTCCACTTTGTGCAACCATAGTATCGTACATATCATCCAAAAGAGTATGAAGTTCTTCATCGAACTTCTCTACATCTTTTGACTTTGTTCTAAGCAGTTTGTTTGGATAAGTTATTACTTCTCTTATCATTTATTTATTCTCTTTATTATTTATGGTTTGTAATCACTTCATCAATCAAACCATATTTGCATGCTTCATCAGCACTCATAAAGTTATCTCTATCAGTATCTTTTTCAATAACTTTTAATGGCTGACCAGTTTGTTCAGCAATCATTTTATTAAGAGTATCTTTCATTCTTTGAATCTCTTTTGCCTGAATTTGGATATCAGTTGATTGACCTTGTGCTCCACCTGATGGTTGGTGAATCATCACTCTAGAGTTAGGTAAAGAGTATCTTTTACCTTTAACTCCAGAACTTAATAAAAATGCACCCATTGAAGCAGCTTGTCCAATACAAATAGTACAAACATCAGGTTTGATATAGTTCATAGTATCATATATTGACATTCCACTTGTGATAACTCCACCCGGAGAGTTTATGTATAAATAGATATCTTTATCTGGATCTTCAGCTTCTAAAAAAAGCAATTGTGCAACTATAGTAGAAGCAACAGCATCATTTACCTCGCCACTTAACATAATAATTCTATCTTTAAGAAGTCTTGAATAGATATCATAACTTCTTTCACCTCTACCAGATTTTTCTACAACGTATGGAATATAACTCATATAATCTTCCTATTTATTAATTTATTTACCTAATTTTTCATCAAATAATTTATTTAAAACTTTATCTTCAATCATAGACATTTTAATAGCTGGCATATAACCTGCATCTTGATATTGTTTTAAAACATCTTGAGGATTTTGTCCATTTTGCATTGCTTCATAATAAATTACTTGAGTAACTTCTTGATCATTTACTTCAACACCTTCAGCTGCTGCAAGTGCATCAACAATAAATGTAGCTTTTACAGAAGTTTCAGCATCTGCTCTTAACTCATCTCTAATCGCATCAACTTTTGCTGCATCTTCTTGAAGTTCTTTAATCTCTTCTTCTTTCATTGTTCTTACTTTGTTATTTAACGCATAGTTTACTTCTTGGTCAACAACAGTTGCAGGTAATGCAAAGTTTACTTTTTCTACTAATTTATCTAAATATGCAGGCTTTAACTCTTCTCTATAATAAGAGAACATTAATTCTGTTTTCATTTGCTCTTCGATTTTAGTTTTTAAAGTATCAATAGTAACATCTTCTTCATTTGGAAGCATTTTTTTAGCAAATTCATCATCTAATTCTTCAGCAACTTTTTCTTGAATCTCATGTAATGTTACTTTAAATGTAGCTTCTTTTCCAGCTAAGTCTTTAGATTGATAAGCTTCAGGGAAAGTTACTACAACATCTTTTTGCTCTTCATATTTCATACCTAAAATTTGTTCTTCAAATCCTGGGATAAAAGAGTTTGAACCAACTTCTAGTGCATACTTTTCAGCTTTTCCACCTTCAAATGCAACACCATCAACAAATCCTTCAAAATCAATAACAGCGAAATCGCCATCTTTTACCATTCTTTTTCTTTTGATTTTTTCTAAAGGAGCAGAACCTTTTGCAAGAGAATCTAATCTTTCATTTAAATCTTTTTTAGCTACTTTTTTCTCTTTAACAGCTGGAACCAATGCTTTGTAATCACCTAATTCAAACTTTGGTTTACAAGATATTTTAAGTTCAACATCAATGTCACCATTATCATTTTTTTCATATTTAGTAACAGCTGGTTCACCAATTAACTCTTCATTCGCAATTTCTAATTCAGCTAAAGCTTCTTGCAATAAATCTCTTAATACTTCATTTGCAGCATCTTCAGATAACTTCTCACCATATCTAGCTTTTACAACATTCATAGGAACTTTACCTTTTCTAAATCCTTGAATGTTCATTGTTTTAGCAGCTTCCTTAGCAATCTTATCTGTTTTTGCATCGATTGTAGCGCTATTCATTGTTGCAGTTATTTCTGCATTAGCTTCGTCAACTCTTTTTGCGTTAAATTCCATTAACTTTTCTCCAATATAATAATTTTGAGCGATTTTATCTAAATTTTACTAAGGCTTATATAAAATAAATTTTTAATCAAATCTACACACAAAGAGTAACAATGCAATTTTTATACCCTAATGTACTTTTTCTTATGTTAATTCCAACTTTGATACTATTTTTTTTGATTGTTACACAAAAGAGCAAATTTGAAAAAATATTTAATCAAAAAGTTTTAAATAAACTTACAATTTCAAGTTCAAAACTAACAAAAAAAAGTAGAAATATTCTACTCTTTATCTCTCTTGTATTTATGATTATTGCCCTATCAAGACCTGTTAGCGATGAAAAAGAACAAAACATAAATCAAGAACTTATCCCTATTGTTATTGCAATTGATGCCTCAAAGTCTATGTTGGCACAAGATGTCTATCCAAGTAGATTAAAAATGGCAAAAAAGAAAATACTAGACCTAATAAAATCATCAAAGCAACTCTCTATTGGAATTATTATTTTTGGAGAGTCTTCTTTTATATTATCACCTCTGACAAATGATTTTACATCACTAAATTTTTTAGTAGAAAATTTTGATTACAATTTAAACATTAGTGATGGCTCAAATATTTTCTCAGCACTAGAAGCTTCAAATAAATTGTTAAAAGATTATAAATCTAAAAATATTCTTCTTCTAAGTGATGGTGGAAATGCAAATAACTATCAAGAGGAGATAGAGTATGCAAACAAAAATAACCTTAATATTTACACTATTACAATAGCTACAAATAATCCCACTCCAATACCTACAAAAGATGGCTACGTAAATGACAAAGATGGTAATATTGCAATGGTAAAATTAAATGAGAATATTAAAAAACTAAGCTTAAACAGTGAAGCAGGATATACAAACTATACTCTAAACAATGATGATATAAACTCAATAATCAATGATATCTCTAAAAAAACACAAAAGGTAAATATGGAAGTAAAGAAACAAAAAGTTTATACCGAACTTTTTTATTACCCTCTTGGATTTGCACTTTTTATACTTTTGATTGCCTTTTCATCACTGCCAAGTATCAAGTCACTTGCCAAAACTTCAGTTTTATTAATAATTCTATGCAATATAGATGTAAATGCCTCAATTTTAGATTTTAATACTATAAAAGAAGCAACAAAAGCATACAACAATAAAGAATATACTACCTCATCAAATAAATTCAAAGATTTTATAAGTACAAATGAAGGTAGATATAACTTTGCCAACTCATTATACAAAGAAAAAAAATATGAAAGTGCTTTAAAAATGTATAAAGATATAGCCACAAGTGATGATGAATTGGAGTTTAAAAAGCTACATAATATGGGAAATACCTATGTAAAACTCAATGATTTAAATAGTGCTAAAAAAATGTATGAAAATGCTTTGAAAATAAAAGAAGACAAGCAGACAAAAGAGAATTTAGAGCTTGTAAAAAAAGCTTTAAAAAATAAGCAAAATAAAGATTCAAAACAAAAGCAAAATGATAAAAATAATAAACAAGATAAAGATACTAAAAAAGATAAGAACGATAAAAACAAAAGTGATAATAAAGAGCAATCTAAAAAAGATAAAGAAAACAATAGTAATAAGGAAAACAATAAAAAAAGTCAAAATAACAAAAATAATGAAAACAAAGATGATAAAAAGGCTTCACAAAGAAAAGTAAATGAAAATCTGTTATCAAATAAAGAAGAAAAAAAATGGTTAAACTTACTAAAAAATCAAAAAAATCCAATTCTTTTGAAAAAAGTGGAAACAAAGAACAATTCTAAAAATAGTTCTTCATCTCCTTGGTAATACTAGTAGTTAGCTGATTTTCTCATTTGCATCAACTCTCTTTGTACTGAAATATTAATTTTCTCATTTCCTTCAAAATTGATAGCATAATTTTTACCATCATAGTCTACTGAATTTAATATGATTTTCATAGCTTCAATTCTAGATAAAAACTTATCATCACTTCTAACTATATGCCAAGGTGCACTTCTTGAGTTTGTACGTCTAAGCATCTCATATTTTTTCTCTGAAAACTCACCCCACAAATCTTGAGCTTGCATATCTACTTCAGAAAATTTCCATTGTCTTAGTGGGTCATTGATTCTTCTATCAAACCTTCTTTTTTGTTCATCTTTTGAAACAGAAAAATATAGTTTAATTAAAATCATTCCTTGTCTTACTAAGTCTTGTTCAAAATTAACAACATCTTCCATAAATATTTCATGTTCTTCTTGTGTACAAAACCCAAATATCGGCTCTACCATTGCTCTGTTGTACCAAGATCTATCAAATAAAACTATCTCGCCACCTGTTGGAAAGTGTTGAATATATCTTTGGAAAAACCACTGATTTCTTTGTGTATCATTAGGTTTACCAAGGGCTACTATTCTGTAATGTTTATTGTTCATATATCTTGTGATTCTTCTGATTGCCCCACCTTTACCAGAAGCATCTCTTCCTTCAAAAAGAATAATCATTCTTTTATTCTCTTTTTCTAAATAGTTTTGAAGTTTTATTAGCTCAATTTGATAATGCTTTAACTCTTCTAGTTCATAAATCTTTTTGATACCACTTTTCATAATATTTTTATCAAGAGTTTTATAATTTCCAAGTATCTCTTTCATCTCTTTATTTTGAGATACTAGTTTTTCATACTCTTTATTTGTTATTGATTGATTTACATTTTCATCTTTTACTTCTATTTTTGGTTCTTCTTGTGTAGCAATAATTGTCTCTTTATAAGTGTTCATTAAAGAGATTGCATCTCTTTTTGTAATATTGTCTTTTTTTGAGTAACCCAAAACCTTTACATATCTTTTCTTATTGTATTGAAATCTAGCTACATATTTTTTTCCAAAAGTAACATGTGCTACTTTTGAAATATACAAACCATTGTAATCTGTCTTCTCAAAATCGTTTAAATTCATCTATTATACCTTTGCAAATTTGTTTTCTTTTTCCATATATTCTATCTCTTGTGTTCCTGTATTTACGAAGTCTTTATCCACTTCAAATATGTTTGAGTCAACTTTATGGGGATAAATAACATTTGATAATATATATTTAATACAGTTTAATCTAGCTAGTTTTTTATTATCACTTCTAATAACTGTCCATGGTGCGATATCAGTATTAGAAGCCATTAGCATAGAAAATTTTGCTGTTGTATAATTATCCCAAAGCTTTTGTGACTCTTTATCTACAGGAGAGAGTTTAAACTGTTTTAGTGGATCTATCTCTCTTTTTTTAAATCTTCTTGCTTGCTCTTTTTTTGAAACAGAGAAATAGAACTTAAATAAAATAATCCCAGATTTTACAATCATCTTTTCAAACTCTGGAACCTCTCTTAGAAACTCATGGTGCTCTTCTGTTGTACAAAATCCCATAACTGGCTCAACACCACCTCTGTTGTACCAAGATCTATCAAAAAGAACAATTTCACCAGCACTTGGAAGGTGTTGTGTATATCTTTGAAAATACCATTGCGTTTTTTCTATATCACCTGGTTTTCCCAATGCTACAATTCTAGCGCCCCTAGGATTTAAATGTTCTGCTATTCTTTTAATAGTACCACCTTTTCCAGCAGCATCTCTTCCTTCAAAAAGCATCAAAACTTTTAAGCCTTTATCTTTTACATAATTTTGAAATTTTAATAATTCAATTTGTAATAAAGTAAGTTCTTTTTCATACTCTAGGGTCTCTTTTTTTACCCAGATTTGAACTTTTTTGCCTTTTTGTCTTAACTCTTTTCTTTTTCTTTTAAAGTTTTTAGATTTGTGTTTTAAACTTTCATGGGTATCAATCTCTTCATCTTCTCTGAATTCATCTTCAATTATTGCGCGTTTTTGTCCCATGTCTGTAGCCTTTATCTATTTATAGTCTTGATTTATATTCATTATAACCAAAGTTTTTTACAATTTGGTAACAACCTTCACCTTTTTTTATTGCTATGGATGGTAACTTAATTCCATTGAAGGTTGTAGTTTTTACCATCGTATAATGTATCATATCTTCTAAGATTATTTTATCACCCACTTTCAAAGGCTCATCAAAGGAATAATCCCCAATAATATCCCCTGCAAGACAAGTATTTCCACCAATCCGGTAATTGTGTTTTTTAATATCTATTTCACCACTATTTTTTATATCTGGTCTATAAGGCATAGCAAGGGTGTCTGGCATATGAGCTTCAGCAGAAGTGTCTAAAATAGCTATGTCCATGCCATTATTTACTATATCTAAGACTGTTGTTACTAAATAGCCAGTTCTCCAGCCCACAGCTTCACCTGGTTCTAAATATACTTCTAAATGAGGATATCTTAACTTAAACTCTTTTAAAAGATATATCAAACTATTTACATCATAATCTTCTCTTGTAATATGGTGACCACCTCCAAAATTTACCCACTTCATTTGAGGCAAAAATTCACCAAACTTTTCTTCAAAGTTATTTAAAGCACCCTCTAAAGCATCAACATTTTGTTCACAAAGAGCATGAAAATGAAGTCCATCTACATTTTCAATTGCATTTATATCAAAATTTTTTCTAGTAATTCCTAATCTTGAAAATGCTCCACAAGGATTATACAAATCAACTTCAACAGAAGAGAATTCAGGATTAACTCTAAGTCCTATAGATGTTTTACCTATAGCTTTATGTTCAAGTTTCTTTAGTTGTGCGATAGAATTAAAAACAATATGATTTGATATAGATACTATCTCATCCACTTCTTCTTCTTTAAAGGCCGGTGAGTAAGTATGCACTTCTCTTCCAAACTCCTTTGAAGCAAGCAATGCTTCATGAAGTCCAGATGCACAACATCCTTGAAGGTACTCTTTACATAAACCAAAAGTAGAATAAAGTGAAAAACCTTTTAAAGCAAGTAAAATTTTTACTCCTGCTTCATCTTGAACTTTTTTTAAAAGTTCAAGGTTTTTCTTTAAAAGTTCTTCTTCACATACAAAGCAAGGACTTGGTAACTCTTCAAAAGAATTAACAATATCAGTCATTATATGGCTCAAAATCTTCCTTACTCACTCCACAATCTGGACATTCCCAATCTTCAGGAAGATCTTCAAAAGCAGTTCCTGGAGCTATACCACTATCTTCATCACCAAGAGCTGGGTCATATATATAATCACATACTGAACAAATATATTTTTGCATAATATTTCCTTTAAAGATGTTCCATTTTTCAAGGGAACCTTATATTTTTGACTTCTTTTAACGATGGAAATAAATTCCATCTAAAGAAGCAAATCCTAAAGAAAGTAACGAGTTACTTTGGGCTTAAAGAATAAAAAATTATTCTATTTCTAGTATTTTCCAAGGAAGACCTTGTTCCATTAGCTCATCCATAAATGGCTTTGCATCAAACTCTTCGATGTTGAATACACCTTTGTTTTTCCAAATACCTTTATAAAGTAGTTTAGAACCAATCATTGCAGGAACACCTGTAGTATAACTTACAGCTTGTGCACCTGTCTCTTTGAAACACTCTTGGTGGTCACAGATATTGTAGATATAGACTTTTTTTCTTTTACCATCTTTTATACCTTCTATGATACATCCAATATTTGTTTTCCCAACAGTTCTAGGCCCTAAGCTTGAAGGGTCTGGTAGTAATGTAGTTAAGAACTCTATTGGAATAATCTCTACACCTTTATGCATAACAGGCTCAATACCTAGCATACCAACATTTTGCAAGCAATTCATGTGTTGAATATAAGAATCTCCAAAAGTCATAAAGAATCTAATTCTTTTAAGACCTTTGATATTTTTAGATAGTGATTCCAACTCTTCATGGTATAAAAGATATGATGGCTTTACTCCAACTTCTGGATAGTCATGATCAACTCTTATTTCTAAAGGTTTTGTTTCAATCCACTCTCCATTTTCCCAATATCTACCATTTGCAGATACTTCTCTAAGATTAATCTCTGGATTAAAGTTTGTAGCAAAAGGATATCCATGATCTCCAGCATTACAATCCATAATATCTATATAATGGATTTCATCAAAAAGATTTTGTTGAGCATAAGCACAAAATACGCCAGTAACTCCTGGGTCAAATCCAGAACCTAAAAGTCCCATGATATTAGCTTCTTTAAACTGGTCATTTCTTGCCCATTGTTCTTTGTATTCAAATTTTGCAACATCTGGATGTTCATAGTTTGCAGTATCCACATAATCAACTCCACATTTTGTACAAGCATCCATAATAGTTAAGTCTTGATATGGCAATGCCACATTTAAAACTAACTTTGGATTTGTTTTTTCAATTAGTATCACTAAATCATCTACACTATCAGCATCTACAGAAGCTACAGAGATTTCTACATTTTGATTCTTTAGAATATCATCTCTAATTGCTTCACATTTAGAAATAGTTCTTGAAGCTAATGTAATTTTTTCAAATGTATCTATATTCATCGCACACTTAACAGTTGCAACACGACTAACCCCACCAGCACCAATAATTAATATACCTTTTTTCATAAAAACCTCTGATTTTAAAATTATAATATTATATTAAAATAATAGTTAAAGAACAACAAGATTACTAAAATTTTAATATAAATACATTACATAAAATAAATTCTCTTTTAAGAAATTTAGGTTATAATTCTCCTCTTCGATATGGGGATGACTTGGTATCGATTAGAGCAGTGAGGATTGGTTGCATGTCGGCCTGAACACGCCGTTATACGGTTCATTTTTTTTAGACGCAAATAATACAAATTACGCTCCAGCTTACGCTAAAGTAGCATAAGTTAAACACAGACTCGCCTAACGGCTTGAGACTTTGGAGGTTTCCACTACAGATTCTATCTATGTAGTATTACGGAGACTCACCCTAGATAGATTATCATTTTAGAGCTGATTTGACTAATCTGAGACATTTAGAATCTTAGCTTTTTAATTAGCCTTGCAGGTTGAGCTTTTAGAAAGTGAAATTAATCAACCTTTTACTAAACATGTAGACGCTGGTAGTAGCTGTTTTAAGACTGGAGTTCAATTCTCCACATCTCCACCATTACAACTTTCTATACAAATCATAAAAGTCCATTAAGCTACCAAAAAATGGCGCTTTACTATCATTTTTAGTCTAATATCATCTAATCACTTTCCACTAAATCTAAATCTTTTGGGGTACTTTTTAGGGTACTTTTTGTAAAATTAAAAAATTGGATTAAAAAAAGTACCCTAAAATTTCTCAAAAGGATTCTTATGGCACGAACTATTGCACCTTTGACAAATATAGAAATTAAATCTGCAAAACCTAAAGAAAAAGATTATAAACTTTTTGATGGTGGTGGTCTTTTTCTCTTAGTTGTAAAATCAGGTGGAAAAAGATGGAGGTTAAAGTATAGATTCAATAATAAAGAAAAAGTTTTATCTATAGGAACATATCCAGTTCTTTCACTAAAAGATGCTAGAGAGATTAGAGATAATTATAAAAATCTAATCGCAAAAGGCATTGACCCAAATGAGCAAAAAAAACAATCTAAAGAAGAAATCAATATAAATGAAAAGAAAAAAGAGAATACCTTTTATAAAGTTTCTCAAGAATGGCATATAAACTATGCAAGTGAAGTAACAAAAAACTATCATACAAAATTAGAACGAGCATTAGAACTTTATGTTTATCCTTTTATAAAAGATAAGCCAATAGAAGAGATTACAAGACTTGATATTATTGAGATACTAAAAGACTTAAAAGAAAAAAATATACAAGAAACAGCAAAAAGAGTTTTTATGCTCTTAAATAAAATATATAAATATGCAGTAACCCTAGAATACACACCACACAATATAATAGCCGACATAGAACAAAAAACCATATTAGGAAAAAGAGAAAAACGACACTACCCTACTTTTACAAAAAGCAAAGATATAAAAGCTTTACTTCTAGCTATTGACGAATATTCAGGAGACTACACAACTAAGATGGCATTAAAAATGCTTCCCTATGTATTTGTTAGAAGTTTTAATATAAGACATTGTGAATGGTCTGAAATAGACTTTGAAAACAGACAATGGGTTATCCCAAAAGAAAAAATGAAAACTAAAATAGAATTTATCTTACCCCTACCAAATCAAGTAATAGAAATACTAGAAGAGATAAAACAATATTCAGGAAGAGGAAAATATGTTTTTCCAAGTTTTAGAGGAAAAGATAAACCAATGAGTGACAATACACTAATTTCAGCATTAAGAAGAATGGGCTTTACAAAAGAAGAATTTGTACCTCATAGTTTTAGGGCTATGTTTTCAACAATAGCCTATGAAAATGCGAATACTGAAAATGGACATAAATATACTGGGGAAGTAATTGAAGCACTTCTTTCACATAAAGAACAAAATAAAATTAAAGAAGCTTATAATAGAGCATTATATAAAGATAGTATGAGAGGTTTAATTATATGGTATGCTAAGTATTTGGATAGTATAAAATCTAAAATTTGTTCTATATAATAACTGTATATTACGAATAATTTATTTTTTAAAGAATACAGAGATATGGCTAAATAAAATACTTTATTTATTTAGCCATTTTTTAAACATTGATAAGCCTCATATATATTCTAGAATACTAAGTTTAGACTATTTTAAAATCGTTTTAATATTAAACTTAATAAATAAGAAATTTCAAATATTTCTCCATTTTCAGATGTTAATCTTTCAATATTTTTTTTGCTAACAATTTTATAAGTTTCTTCTTCTGGGATTAAAGATAAACATGTTTCGTACCATAAAAGAATTGGTTTTTTTAACTTAAGTTTCAAATAAAACGATATAAATGATATTAAAAAAATAGATGACATAAAAATAACAGTTCCTGCTGTAGTTTCCTCAATACTGAAATAAGTAAGATAGGGAAGTTGCACTGATACTTCTGGAGGTAGAATACTTCCTGTAAGAAACATTACAATTATCATTACATATATTAGAAATGATATTCTTAAAAAGATTTTTGTATCTATGTTCGCAAAAGATATTAAATTTTTAACTAGTTTATTTGGGAGGAATAAAGTAAATAATTTATCAGCAAAATTTTCTTTTTCCTCTTTAAAACTTATTAAATTCAATAGGTATGATGAGATAAATGATGTAATCTCTTTAGTAAATTTAAAGGAATAAATATCTTTTATTAATAATGAATCAGAAATGGTATTAACAATTTTTGTATAATGTTCATCTTTTTGTAATATTTTATGTACAAAAAATAATGCAAATAGAAATTCTAAAAATGATTTATGCGCAAATTTAAAAGAATCATTTCCAGATAAGTCTTTTACAAGTATACCCGATGTACGTACATCATTAAAGACTGTTTCAATTGCATGTTTATTTTCTTCTAATCTTTTTCTTAATGGTATATTATTTAAATCATCAATGCTTATTTCATTAGGAATCTCATAATATAATTTGCTAATAATACTCTCTAATTGAACTTTATTAATTTGATTTGAATACTGTGTGTTTAAAATCATTCCAGTTGCAATCCCAATCATAAAGTACTCTCTTTCATTGATTGTAAGAATAGGAGCGACACCTGTTTTACCAATTGTTCTAAGTTTAGATTCTTGTCTTCTATATGAGTGTTTTATAAATGCATTAATTACTGATGCAGAATTAATATTCTTTTTATCTAGAGTATCCCAAATAATACTTGCTTGATATAAAGTTGATGGTCTTGAAATTAAATCTAAGAAACTATTATTTTGTTTAATATTTATTAAATTTAAAATTTCATTTTTTGTAATTTCATTTGTATGCCTCAATGCATTTTCTATTTGTTCTTTATTTAATGGCATTAAGTGTATAGGTTCATTGTAAAATGTCTGATTAGAGTTTTGATTAAATTGTAAAAACTTTTCCATTTCAATGGTATCAAGAAATAAATTTGGTCTACCAGTAATAATTACCTTTGATTTTTCAAATCTCATAAATTCTAGTAATCTCTTAAAATGTAAATGACGAGTATGTGAATCCCCAATTAAATCCATTTCATCAAATCCTTCTAAAATTATTAAAAGTTTCCCTGCATAAAATAATTTTTCAATTGCCTTTGCACTTATATCAAATGTACTTGACCAACTAGCAATAATACTTAACATATCATCATTCTTAGGACTCTTCCCTCTAAGCTCAATTATAATAGGTATACGGTATTCATCTTTATTTCTTATCATTTCATATGCAATTTTCAATGATAAAACACTCTTCCCTTGTCCGTATTCTCCTAATAAAGATATATGGTTTGATTTTCTATTATCTTTTGTCCATTTTAGGATGTACTCTTCTATGTTGTTTATTATCTTCTTATCATTAGTACTAATTAATTGACCTTTAGGTATTACATATGTATCTTGAAGTCTTAAATTATCACCACTTGTTATTTCTTTTTCTAAAAACTGATAATTAATAAAATCAAAATATTCAGTAAAGTCAATTAATGAATCTAATATTAAATCATAACTGATATATTCTACTAACATATCTTCTAGTATAATTGACTTATTTAATTGTATAGTATTTTTTGACATTACTAAAATTTTAATAATTTCTTTTTCTGCACAATATCTTTTTAAATAATTAATTTTTTGTATTAATAGTTCACTAGTAGGATAATCGATACAGCAAAAAACTGCAATATCTTGATTTGAATATTTACATGTATACAAAGATTCTGTTTCATGCCAGTTTTTTTCACTAATTATATATTGTTTAGACATTAGTCGTAGTAATTCTCTTGCTTCCGTATGCCAATCTTTATTTTCATCAAGATAATGTGTATCTTCTAATTTTACTTCATCTTCACTATCTTTTGTATTTTCTAAAATTATTTTAATTGGTAATGCACCTCGTAAACTTGCATCTAAATAACTATAATCTTGGCGTTTTTTTGTTAATTCACTATCATCAATACTTACTGCCCCTGTCCATTCTTTAAATATAAACGCTACTGTTGATGCTAATATTATAAAAATAAGTCCTGATAATATTTTACCTGTCCAATCCGTTGTTGGAACAGCAATATCTTCTAAAGGTAATAAGTTAAACAATTTTATTACAGTAATAATAAAACTATTATCTGGAATGACCCCAATATCATAGACATTAAATAATTCAGTTAATACCTAAACTTATTTAACAGAATTATTGTATCTTTTTTCAAATTCATTTGGACTTATATGTCCTAAATAACTATGTCTTCTTTTTGCATTATAAAACATCTCAATATATTCAAATATCTTTGATTTTGCTACCTCTCTTGTTATAAATACATGCTTACGAACTAGCTCTTTTTTAAGTGTTTTAAAAAAACTCTCAGCAACTGCGTTATCATAACAATTCCCTCGTCTACTCATACTAGGAATAATATTATGTTTATTTGCAAATACTTTATAATCATAAGAACTATATTGACTCCCTTGATCTGAGTGAAGTATAACCTTTGAATTTATCTTATTTATTCTTTGTGTAGCCATTTTCATTGCATTTAAAACTAATGGTGTTGTCATTCTATGACTTGTATCCCATCCAATAACTTTTCTAGAAAATAAGTCTATAACAGTTGCTAAATATATCCATCCTTCATGCGTTCGAATATATGTTATATCACTAACCCAACTTTCATTAGGTTTATTAGCGATAAAACATTGTTGTAAATGATTTGTATATGCTTTATGTTTAGCACCAGCTTTATGCTTTGGTTTGCGTTTATAGGTTCCTACACCATATAACTTAGCTTGAGTCATAAGTCTTGCTACTCTTTTTTTATTTACAATAATACCTGATGCTATTAAATCTTTATGAATATTTCTATATCCATAAATCCCATTACACTCTTTAAATAGCTCTTTTATGTGAATAGTGAGTTTCTGATTCGATTGTTCTCTATTTGAAATGGGTTGTGTGAGCCACTGATAATATCCACTATGGTGTACTTGCATCACTTTACATAGTTTTCTTACTGCATAAAGTGAACTATATTCTTTAATAAAAGAGTATTTTAGTTTGTGTGGCTTGCAAAGTACACCGCGGCCTTTTTTAAGATATCTCGTTCTTCTGTAACTCTTTTGAGTTCTCTTTGTAGTTTTTTAATCTCTGCACTTGAGGAATCCAATATTTTATGTTTTTCTATTGCTTCTGGGGACTCTAATCGTTTAATCCAATTACGAAGTGAATTACTATTTACACCTAAGCGATTTGCTGTATCTGTTATGCTATACCCATTTTTAATAACTTGATTAACTGCTTCTAATCTAAATTCTTCACTATATACTATTCTTGCCATTTTTTAACCTTTGCAAATTTTACAATGATTTTTATCATTGATATATTAATTTACTGAATTAAATTATGTCTAGTTTATTGGGGTCATTCCAATCTGTAAAAACATGTGTTATAACTAGCGCTGCAAAAGAAAATAGTAATCCTAATGAAACAAAAGCAAAACGTTCTCTTGAATAAACCTTTCTGCGTTTAAATATATATATTGTCAAACATAAAAAAATAACTAAGATAAATAACGCAATACTTGCAAGTAACATTTTTAACCTTTAAAATTAATTATTAATTATATATATTTAATAATTAATTTTAAATTTACTATAAAACTATAATTACCATATAATTATTAAAGTGTATTAATGAAACAATTAAGTCTTAATTTTATATCTATTTAGGTTTATTCCTCATATCCCCTTCAATTTATCCTTAAAAGCAACAAGATTCTTAACTAAAGGTAGTATTCCTACCTTTTGAAAGAATTCTGCATCTTCTAAATTACCTAATAACAAGTTTCTAATAAGTCTTGATTTATTCATTCCCATTTTATTAGCTAATTCATCTATTCTTTTAGCTTCATCTTCTGTTACTTTTATCTTTATTTGTACATTTCTAGGATTTTCTTCTATTGGTCTTCCAGCTTTGTTTTCTGCCATTATTTACCCCTTTATTTAAGTAATATGTAAGTTTTAATGTCTTAATATATATGTACCCTTTTAGTGCATAAAAGGTATCTATTAATATTTATTGTGTTCTTATATTAAATTTATGGGTACATTATAATATAGAAATTAGTAATTAAAACTTAAGGGAAAAAAGAACTCATTTAAAAACTCAACGAGCGGACGCGATTTGAGTTTTTGAAATGTTGTTCCTTGATTACTTTTAAAAAAGTTACTACACCCTAATAAAGAAAGGAAAGATATGTACGGAATTACCAATGAAGATATGGAATATATCGAAAGTAAAATAGAGAAACAAAAACAGTTTCTAAAAAACTTCTCAATAGATTTTGCAGATAAATCTGTAAATATGTTAGATAACACATATAGTGCTAATCTAAACCCAAAGAAATACTTTGCAGAAATAAACAATAGAGTTAACTCACTATTTGATTATGCTAAAGATAATGGTTTAAGACCTGTGTTTGTAACTCTTACTGCACCCTCTAAATATCACAAAAAAGATAGATTTGGAAACTATATAGAAAATCCAAATGATACAGCTAAGGCATTAACTCAAATATGGAATAAGTTTACTAACTTACAAGTATTTCAAAAGATGAAAAAAGAGTTAAATCATGGATTAGTATATTTTAGAGTTTATGAGCCACATAAAAGCGGAGTTCCACACTTACACGCTATGTTATTTATACCCTCAAAATATATATTACAAGTCAAAAAGAAATACAAAGAGTACTTTAGTTCTTCTAAATGGGGAAGTAATAAAAAAGCTATTGATTTTCGTTACACATGGTACAAAGAAAAAGGCGGAGCAGTTGGGTATATTATGAAATATATTACAAAGACTTTTAAAGATGAAAACTCAATGAAAGTTGAACATGCTATTTATTGGTATATCAAACATAAAATAAGAAGATTTTTATCTAGTAGAACTTTAGCCCCTTTAACTATCTATAGAAAAGTAAGATATTACTTTAAAGAGCATTACGAGAATGATTTTAAAACAGTTAGCAAGATGTTAAAAGATGGAACTATAAGACGTGAATTTAATAATACTATGATTTGTTATAGATACTATAATCACGATATAGGAGAAATTGACGAGGTTTATTTATGGTCTAAAAATGCTGAATCAATCTTAAATCAAAAAATACCAAATTACCATGCAACATTTAAATTAAAATATGAAAAAAAAGAAGTAAAAAAACCTCTTATTGCCCAAGTAAGTGAATTTGAAAAATATATATTTGATGATATTCAAAACGCTTTTTTAAGACTTCCTGTTGTTCCATCAAGATTGAGCGATTACAAACTAAATAAATATTATAGATTATTAGATGAAATGGATATTAAAGATTTAGATTTAGTACATTTTCAAATAGTTAAAAATGAAATGATTAAAAGAGATTTACTTAATGAAGAGATTGTATCGCCTAATGAGTTCTCAACATATGAACAAACGACTGAAAGAAGTGCGTTAGCCAACGTACCCCTTAAGTTTTGTGTAGCTGAGGAGATTGACTATGACGTTCCATTTATGCCATGCGATAATGATTTAAATTTAATGACAAATAATTCAATAAGGATATAACATGACAAACTTTATAAGAATACAAGATGTGATGAAAAAAACTGGTATAGCAAGAAGTACTATATGGTTATGGGTTAAAGAAAATAGATTTCCTAAACCTGTTAAACTAAGTGCTAGAATCACAGTATGGGAAGAAGATAAAATTCAAGAGTGGCAGAAAGCACAGTTATTATAAGCATATTGACAATTATACGATATTCGTATATAATGCTGTAATTATGAGAAGGATATAAAATGACACAAAAAGAGATTAGTAAATATTTAGATATACCATTAACAACCCTAAATGATTGGAAGAAAGAAGATAGTAACAGATATAAACTTTATCAATTGCTTATAAACCTTGATACTGGTCATGTAGAAAACTTATCTATCAAAAAAACTAATCATAGAATTTTTCATATCCTAAACAGAAATATTGAAAACTCTTTAAAATTTTCATACAATGAAATAAAAGAAGCATTTTCTAAAAACAATTACTACAAAGCTACAAAAAGAGAACAAACAATATATTCAAAATTTTTCAAGGAATTAAATGAAAATGAGTTAGATGAATTTGTTCAAACTTTTGATGTATCAAAAAGAAATATAAAAAGTATCTATATATCAAGCCCCTTTAGAAGCTTAAAAGGAGTAGCCAAAATTTGGGATAAAAGATTTAGAGTTAAACATCTAAGTACCAATACACATGATACAAAAAAAATTCCTTATGCATTACAAAATATTTTAAAATGAATAATATTTTGTAATTGAAAATGAAATTTATGACAGTATTCAAAAAAATTAATTTATAAATAAGTTCTATTAAATTTCAATAAAATAACTCACATTTCGACCTTTTGTTCCTAAAGTTTGTTTAATACAGCCTTTTTTAATTAAATCTTTAATATCACGAGATGCAGTTGCAGATGTAGTTTTTGCGATTGCTTCATATTTTCTTTTATTTAAGCCACCTTCAAAGTTTTCTGCACCTTTATCTAATATTTTATTTAGTACCTTGATTTGTCTGGCATTTAAATTACTATCTCTGTGCTTATCCCAAAAATTTGTTTTATCTATAATATGCAGTAAACTTTTTTTAGCATCACACAAAGACTCATATAATGCTTCCAAAAACCATATTATCCACAGGGTGATATCCAATCCCTTATTATCTTTTATATAATATCCTGTTGTTAAATCCAATGTTTTATAATACTCTTTTCTATGCTTAAATATTGTTGTAGAAATAGAATAAAGTTTTGAAAACTCTGATTGTTCAATTTTAGATAAAACTAAGTCTGTTATGGCTCTTGCAATTCTTCCATTACCATCATCCATAGGATGAATAATTAAAAACCATAAGTGTGCAATAGCTGCTTTAATTAATGAAGTTTTTTCAGAATTAAACCACTCTAGATATTGACTAATTTCTTTATCTAATTGTTCTCTTGGTGGTGCTATATAATGAGTTTGTTCTTGTCCTATAGCTCCTGAAACTACTTTCATCTCATCTATATCCCTAAATTTTGCCACATTTATTTTATTAATACCACTGTAGCCTGTAGGAAAAATAGAATTGTGCCATCCATATATTTTTTCTAATTCAAGGGATTGATTATAATTTGTATTTGCATCAATTAAGATTTCAACTATACCATCAGTATAAATATCACTTTTATATGTTTCTAAATTTTCTATACCAAGCTTACGACCAATAGATGCTCTTACACTATCTCTTTTTAATTTTTCACCCTCTATTGCAGAAGTATTTATTACTTCATTTGATAAGGCTTCAAATTGTCGCTCTTTTAAGTTTTCATTATTAAGTAAACTTGTAAAAGCAATAAGTTCACCTTGTTTTGCTGATACCTTTTCAATAATTGGCAATAGCTTCTTTTCGTCATATATAAAGTTTGGATAATTATCTTTTTGCCAAATCCATCTTTTCATGTTTTACCCTGATACAATTAATTTTTATAATCATATCATAAATGATACGATTAATTCAACTTATTCATATCAAATATAAGATTTTTATATTATTCATCAAAAAAACTGGTATTGCAAGAAGTACACTATGGCTATGGGTAAATGAGAAGAAATTTCCAAAACCTATAAAACTAAGTCCTAGAATTACAGTATGGGAAGAAGAAAAAATTGAAAATTGGATGAAAGAAAAATTATAAAAATTTTTATGATATAATTATTATTATGAAAAAAGAAGAAATAAATAAAACAAACATTTTAAATTATTTAAAAGAACATTATATTGAGTTTAAAAATAAATATGATGTAGAACAAATAGGATTATTTGGAAGTTATGCAAGAGATGAAGCATCTGAAAATAGTGATATAGATATTTTTGTAAAAATGAAACCATCGCTATTTGATTTAATTGCAATTAAAGAGCAAATAGAAAATGATTTAAATAAAAAAGTTGATATTATAAGAGAACATAAAAATATAAAACCTCTTTTTTTAGAAATGATTAAAAAAGATATTATATATGTCTAACTATAGAGAAATGAGGGAGTGTTAGAAAATAATCTTAGGGTACTTTTTAGGGGTATTTTTAAGATTTAATTCTTCAAAGCCCGATATAGATTATACTTCGAGTGACCACATCACAATTTTAAATCCTGATTTTCACAATACATATTAAAAAAACACCATAATACTATTTACATCAAATTATTAAATAAATTGATATTTAACAATTTTTTCATTTTTTATTTCTGATAGTATAGCTTTAAATAAAAAATAAGGAGATATTTATGTCAAAAGTAGTTTTAATTACAGGTGCAACATCAGGGATGGGAGAACTAACAGCCAATACTCTTGCAAAAAATGGCTATATTGTTTATGCAGGGACAAGAAAAGAAGAAATAGCTAATTCTAACATAGAAAATATTACCAATATCTATTTAGATGTAACAAAAAGAAATTCAATTAAAAATGCTGTTAATCAAATAATTGAAAAAGAAGGAAAAATAGATGTTCTCATAAATAACGCAGGATATGGTTTACTATCAACACTTGAAGAGGGAACAGATGAAGAGATATTTAATCAATTTGATGTAAATGTTTTTGGTCTTATAAAAATGACAAGAGAAGTTTTACCCCATATGAGAAAAGAAAAAAACGGGGTTATTATAAATATAAGTTCGTTTCTTGGTAAAATGGGATTACCACTATTGTCTCATTACAATGCATCAAAATATGCCGTTGAAGGTATTGTTGACTCTTTAAGGTTTGAAGTAGCTCCTTTTAATATAAGAGTTCATTCAATTCAATCGGGCTTATTTGGAACAAACTTTGTAAAAAAAGGTTTAGTTGCAAATAAAGAGACTACAAGTGAAGATTCACCCTATAAAGAGTTAGTATCACATTTTGTACCTATTGTTGCTAAAGCAATAAATGAAGGTCCAACTCCTCAACCAATTGCAGACTCAATAAAAGATATAATTGAAAATAAAAATAGTGATATATCAATTCCAGTGGGAGCAGAGGCACAAACTTTTATTCCTTTAAGAAAAGAGTTATCTGATAAGGCTTTTGAAGAAAAGATTAAAGAAACATTTGGAATTTAAGAATAGTCTTAAAAACTACTTTTAGTTAAACATAGGTCGGAAACTTAAATCAATCCCTTGAAGTTTGGTTTTTCCCACTATGTTTAGATACATACATTAACTTATCTATTCTTTCATAAATAGAAGTTGGAGTATCACTATCTTTTACTTCTGTGATACCTATACTTATTGTAATAGTTTTATTATCAACCATATTCATTTTAGAAACTATTTCTCTTATTTTTTCTGTTACAACAAAAGCTTCATTTAATAAGGTCTTAGGAAAGATTATAACAAATTCTTCTCCACCAACTCTAAATATTAAATCTGTTTTTCTTATATTGTCTCTTATCTCTTTTGTCATTTCTACTAAAACTTTGTCTCCAATATCATGACCATAAGTATCATTTATAACTTTAAAATCATCAATATCATACATTGCCAAACAAAATTTACTTTTGTATCGATTATATAAATCAAATTTTTCTTCTATTCTTTCATTGTATGCTTTTCTATTATAAATAGATGTTAGCTCATCACGATATGCTTGTTTTTTTAATCGTTCATGTACTTCATGCAGTTCAGTTATATTTCTACTAATTCCTAAAATACCATTATCTTTAGTTTTTTTATATTTAAAAGGAACCTTTTTTGTTTGCAAAAGTATATTACTTTTTTCAATTTCTGCCCATTCATTATTTACTAATAATTTATTTTTAGAAAGTACTTCTTTATCTTTTTCATAAGATGATTGGGCATATTCATTTTCAAAAAGTTCAAAATCAGTTTTTCCTATGATTTTAGCTTCTTTTTTACCACAAAATTTTTCAAAACTTTTATTGCAGCCAAGATATCTAAATCTACTATCCTTATAAAAAATCAAGTCATCAGTAGAGTTTATTACAGTATGAAGTAACTCTTTTAGCTGTTTAGTCTTATTTAAAAAATACATAACAACTAAAAATATTATAAAGACTAGAGTAATAAAAATCAAAATTAATTTTTGATTTCTTTTAGAAAGCTCTATGACCATCATATTATGATTTTCTTCATATATAAAATCTTTTTCATCAACATGATTTTTTACTAAACCAAAGAGTCTAAAAACATTTATAATATTTTCTAATCTATTTTTATCTATATCTCCTAAACCTTTATTATTAGTATAGGCCAACTTTTTTAGAATCTCTCCTTCTTTTACAAGATGAATATATGATTTGTTTTGTGTATTATATTTTTTATATATGATTTCTGCCGTTTCAGCACTGTTTTCAAAAGCATATTCCCACCCTTTTATACTTGCCTCATAAAAATCTTTTGTAAGTTTTGGATTATTTTTTATAAATTTAGAAGAGGTAAAAAGAATATCACTATAAAAATAAAAACCATAATCTTTTGGATGGAAAACTCTATACTCAATACCTTTATCTTTTAGTATAATAGGTTCATTTGATAAATATGATGCCATTGCATCAACTTTTCCTTCTATTAAGTCATCTATATCAAAGGAGTGTTCCATTGCTATATAATCATTTTGATTTAATCCATTTGCACTTAGCATTGCTAAGATAGATGCTGAGTAACCTGCGTCAGCAGTAATCATAATCTTTTTATTCTTTAAATCTTTCACACTTTTTATATTAGAATCTTTTTTTACTAAAAGCATTAAAGGTGATTTCTGGAAAATTGCAGCTAGTCCTACAATATCTTTACCATTTATTTTTTCAATCAATAAAGAAGAACGTCCAACTGCAAAATCTGCATCTGCATTTTTTATAGATTCTACCAAATCAGTGTTTGTTGTAAACTCTTTAATATTAACATCAAGACCTACATCATTATAAAAGCCTTTTTCAATAGCAACATAATATCCTGCAAATTGAAATTGATTTAACCAGTTAAGTTGTAATGTTATTTTTTTATTATCAGCAGAAAGGAAAAGTGAAAAAAGAGCTAGTAGTAAAAGTGTCTTTCTCATAAGTCAGGCCTTTTATGTTAACTTTATTATAACTACTTTTTTATTATTTTCCAAATTTTTATAAAAATTCAAAAGAATTAATCCTTTTGAACTCTTGGTCTTCGTTGTCTATTTCCTCTATTTTGTCTATTATCTGTTTTTGATGATATAAGTTTTGCAGAGGTATATTTTGAATTATTTGAAGATTCTTTGAACTTTTTACCTTCATTACTTAATTTTGATTTTCCACCATCTGCTCTTTTTGATTCATTTTCATTTTTAAAAGGTTTTTTTTCTTTTCTTCTATTATCTCTTGGTGTTCTTGTATTTGTTTTTTTAGGTGAGTTTCTAGATGATGAACTGTTTCTTCCCCTGTTTCCACCATTCTTTATAGGTTCTGCTTTTATTCTAGGATCTACTTCAAAACCTTCTATTACAACTTTTTTTATTGAAGTTTTGATTAGTTTTTCTATACCTTTTAAATAGTCATGTTCATCAACACAGACCAAGGATACAGCTTCTCCTTCATTTCCAGCTCTTCCTGTTCTTCCAATTCTATGAACATAATCTTCAGCAACATTTGGTAACTCAAAATTAACCACATGAGGAAGTTGGTCTATATCTATTCCTCGTGCTGCAATATCAGTTGCCACAAGTACTCGAACAGCACCTGCTTTAAAATCAGCCAAAGCTTTTGTTCTCGCACCTTGTGATTTATTGCCATGAATAGCAGTTGCACTTATTCCATCAAATTCTAATTGTTGGCTTAGTTTATTTGCACCATGTTTTGTTCTTGTAAACACAAGTACTTGTTTCCAATTACCCTCTTTTATAAGTTTTGATAAAAGTGCTTTTTTTCTATCTTTATCTACTAAATGAATAACTTGTGAAACCATTTCAGAAGAAGTATTTCTTCTAGCTACTTCTATTAACTTTGGTTTATTTAGTATGCCATCTGATAGTTTTTTAATCTCATCGGAAAATGTTGCTGAAAATAGAAGATTTTGTCTATGAGTTGGTAAAAGTGCAAGGACTTTTCTTATATCTCTTATAAATCCCATATCTAGCATTCTATCTGCTTCATCAAGAATAAAACACTCCACATGTGAGATATCTATTGTATTTTGTTCTATATGGTCTAATAGCCTTCCTGGAGTTGCTATTACAATATCAACACCTTTTCTTAAAAGTGCTTTTTGTGGATTTATTCCAACTCCTCCAAAAATTACTGCTGTTTTTATAGGAAGATATTTTCCATAGTCATCAACACTTTGTGCAACTTGTGCTGCTAATTCTCTCGTGGGAGTTAATATCAAAGCCTTAATATATGGCTTTGTTGTTTTTGAAGTTTTACTACTTAATATTTGTAATAATGGAAGTGTAAATCCAGCAGTTTTTCCAGTACCTGTTTGAGCACCTGCTAAAACATCGTGTTTATCTAAAATAACAGGGATAGCCTGTTCTTGTATAGGACTTGGTTTTGTATAACCTTTATCCTTAATTGCTTTTAATAATGGTTCAATTAGACCAAGTTCTTTAAATGTCATAAATACCTTTTGTAAATATATGTTGTTTTGTTGGTTGGTTTTTCGTAAGGATTACTAGAAACGGAGACAATCTGTGAGTAATATATTTTATTTTCGGTATTATACCATATAAATCAAACTTTTATACTGTAAGCATAGCCCAATGCTTATCATCTTTTAAAGCAGTAGTTAAAAGCTCTCCTGTGTGATTACAAATAATGCCTAAACTTTCCAATTGTTCAAGTGCCCCATACTCCTCAACACATACAATACAAGAACTAAATTCAACCCCAACTTCTAAAAGCTCTTTTACTTTTTCTTGTAGTATTGGCTCATCTTTTAAGGTTTTAATTGAAGCTCCCCAAAACATGATATGAACTCTTTTCCAATATTCTCGTGGTAAAGAAACACCACCATATAAAAAAGGAAATTTTAATATAGTATCTAGATTATCATTTGAAATCACAATTAAAAGATTCTCTTTTGCCATACCTATGATCTTTCTTTACTTCTTCTATCTTTATTGGGAAGAATAATTTTAAAGTTAACGCCACCATTATAGTTTTGAACACTAATATTACCGCTAAGTTTATCAACTATAAGTTTTGTGGCATACATCCCAACACCTGTACCCAAACCTATTGGTTTTGTAGTAAAATTTAAATCAAAGATTTTATGAAGAATATTTTCTTTTATCCCACCTGCATTATCAAAATAATTTATTTCTATAGTCTCATCTTTTTTAAGAAATAGTATCATTATTTTTCTATCAGTAATGCTATTTTCGATAAAAGCATCCCTTGAGTTACTAATAAAATTAAGAAAAATATGTTGAAACTCATTTGATATTCCATATAATTGTATATCTTTATTTCCATCGATTTTCACATCTATTTGATTATTTTTTAATTCATCATCAACTAGTAATAAAACATTTTGTAGATTTTCATATAAAGTAAATTTATCATAAGAATCACTTGGATTAAAAAATGTTCTAAATCCATTTAGCGTAGAAGCTAAATGAGCTATTTGTCTTTGAAACATTCCTGATAAATCATCGGCATAAGCTTGATTCATCTCGCCATGTTTTACACTTTCACTCAAATCAATAGCATATAAAGACATTATAGATAAAGGCTGTTTCCATTGATGTGCAATTATATCAACTAAGTTACCAATTAGTGCTTTTTTGGATTGTTGAACTAAATTGGAATCTAAGACTTCCATTTCATTAATATTTTCTTCAATTTGTTTTTTAAGTTCATTATTAACATCAGCTAATCTTTTTTTATCTGTAATATCTTTTCTAAATGAAATAAAACCAATTATATTCATATCTTTATCATATTTTGGAACAATTGTTCCATCAACCCAATATGTATGTCCATACTTATCAATATTTTTAAGTTCACCCTTCCAAATCTTTCCAGAGTGTAGATTTTTCCACATATCTTTAAAGGTCTCTTTTGGAATATCGGGATGCCTAATTATATTATGAGGTCTTCCTATTAACTCATTTTTTCCATAACCTGTAATCTCACTAAAAGCAGAGGAAACATGAGTTATAATTCCATCTCTATCAGTTTCTGTCATTAGAATGTATTTATCCATGACATCTAATAAATTTTTATACTCTTCATTTTTCATAGCAAGTTTAGTTTTTATATTATATACATAATATGCATGTGCAATTAAAATCAAAATCAAGATTGAGAAAACAAGAAACAACATCTTTGTTCTATATTTCATGTCATAAATTCCGGCTTGATTATTAAACTCTATAAAATAGTTTAACTCTTTTTTTGCATCATAATAAGGGATTAAAGATATTGATACTGCTTTTTTATCTCTTTGAAATAAAACAATATCTTTTTGTGCATATTTAATTACATTGAAAACTTTATTTTCTTTCAAATAATACAATTGTTCATCATCTGTAAATATTGAAGAAAGATTAAGAAGTTTTTTTTCATATTCTAAATAGTTATGAATATCTTGTACTGAGTTTAATAAAATGATTTTACGAAACTTATTATAGATCTTTTTATCAATATCTTCTGAGAAAAACTCTTTTATAACTTTAAATTCTTTATAATCACTGTTTAATGTATTTTCTAAAACACTATTAATATGTAAGTTTTGATTATACATCAAGCTAGCATATATGATAAGTTCTAAAAATAAAAAAATAAAAAAAGCAGAGATTATCTTTAACATTTATGCACTCAAAACAGTTTCTAACTTTTTCTCAATAATATCCATAGAAGAAAATGGCTTCATAATATAATGAGTTGCTCCATTTTTATGGGCTTTTAAAACTCTATCAAGAGTTGAACTTGCAGTCATCATGATAACTTTAATCTCAGGATTTTTTTTAACAATCTTTTCTAAGGCTTCAATTCCATCCATTTGGGGCATAACTATATCTAAAAAAACCACATCAATCTTAGAGTCAATACTATCAATAGCAGTAAGAGGATTAGAATAAGTAGAGATATTATACTTCTTACTTCTAGACAATGACTTTTGTAACATATCAATTATTTCACGAGTATCATCAACAATGGCTATATTATAAATTTTATCATTCATTCTCTATCCTTATATTTTTTTCTCAAATAATTTATTAGCAGCATCATGCATTAGGTGTTCATTTTTTTCTTCTAAAATTTTATCTAGATACTCAAAAACACCAGCACTTGCTTCTTCAATTTTTTGTATTTTATTCTCAATAACCTCAGTTGTACATATTTCATCTTTACTTGAACACTCTGTTGCAAGTTCATTTGCATTGTCATGTACAGCTTTATGATATGGTTCTAATTGTTTATATGATTTTACAAAACTAAATTCTGTTTTTCCAAGACCATTTTCATACCATTTACCAAGTCTACAATTATGATGATCAACACCATTAAAGCCATTTGGCTCACCAAATAGTAGTTTATATAAGTTATTTTTGTAAATAATATGATCTAGTTTTGCAAGGTTTATAAAAATTTTATTACTAATACTTTCCACTTCAAAAACAGACCGACTAGAATTTTTCTCAAAACCATTCATTAACTTAATTAGTTCATCTACTCTTGATTTTGTTTCATCAACAGAGTTTGCAATTTGATCTGAACTATTTTTTATATTTACAGTCTCATTTTGAATTAAATCAACTACACTTTTTATCTCTTTTGCAGCCTCTGCACTTCTAGTTGCTAGATTTCTAACCTCTTGTGCAACTACTGCAAAACCTTTTCCAGCTTCCCCTGCAGTTGCAGCTTCAACAGCAGCATTTAGTGAAAGAATATTTGTCTGAAAAGCAATCGCTTCTATCATAGTTATAACAGAAGAAATATTTTTACTATTTTCCACAAGGTTATGTACCATTGTGTTTTCTGATTGAATATGATTTTGTATACTTGCAGTATCTTTTACAATACTTTGAGTTAAATTAAGACCAATATGAGACCCATCTGCTGTCTCTTTTGATTCTGTCATCATTGAGCTTAAATCGTCTAACAAGCTAACATAAACTGTTTGGGTAGAAGTTAAGGCATTTCCAATATTTTCACTATTATATTTAGTAATAGAACTATTTTCTGCATCTTTTATTGATACTTTTGTTAGTATCGCAACATTTACATTATCAAATTTTTGAAATGTTATTTTTGCTTCACAGTCACCTAACACTATTGTAGATGCCCCTTCAGAAATTGCATTTTTTATTGAAGAACTATCTTCAATATGAGAAGAAGCTCTATCATTTTTAAATATCTCATTCATATTTTTATCAAAGGCAATCAGCCCCTCTTCATAAGAAGATTTAGAAATATTTTTGTAAACCTCTACTTTTTTTTGTAGATTTTCTATTTCATTTTTGTGATTCTCTTCAGCTTTTCTTTGAAGTGATTCAAACTGGGATTTTTGAGAGTTTAAACTGTTATTTAACTCTTCTACCTCTTTTTTTAATTTAGCAATTTCTAAATCTTTTTCTTTACTATTACCAAAAAACATTATAATCTCCTATATTGCGAAAATAATAGCAAAAGTTAACTTAGTTTAATAAGTATAAAATGCCTATTTTGTACATCTTATATTGTTTTATTACTATATTTTGACATTTTAGTTTAATGAAAAAAATTTTAGCTATAATCAAAAAATAAATAAAATATATTAGGATTATTGATGTTTAATATTTTAATTTCTGACGATAACGAATCAAATATTTATGTACTTGAAATGCTTATCGATGAATGGTTTAATGAAAATAACATTACAAAATATAAAATAGATTCAGCACTAAATGGTAAAGAAGCTATAGAAAAAGTGGAGAATTGTATCTATGATATAATATTTTTAGACATTATGATGCCTGTAATGGATGGATTTGAAGCCTTAGAACTTATAAGAAATAAAAGTCTAGCTTTACAGCCAAAAGTGATTGTCTCATCAGCAATTATTGATAATAATGAAAATAAAAATAAAGCTAAGAATCTAAAAGCAAATGCTTTTATTGTAAAACCTCTCTCCCAAGAAACTATTAATATAATGCTTGACAAATACATCAAAAACTATATTAATCCAAATAATAAAGAAGCCAAAACAAATACTAATTATATTCATTTTGATAAGGATGAAACTGTAGAGAGTGACGGCACAAGTGCTAAATATTTTTTAAGTACATATCCAGAAAATATTTTGGATAAAGAAGATATTGAAGAACTAGTTAATGAGATGAATGAACTTGAGCAAGAAATTAAGTTTTCTGCAAATATAGAAGATATAATAAAAAACTTTTCTGATATTTTAGAGAAATCAAGAATCTTACTTTTAAGTTTTACAGAATTTTCTAATTTAGTTAACTTATTAAGTGAAATCAAGAATCATATAAATAAAGTTGATATTTATGTGCTTGAAAATGATATTTCTTTCCAAATATTAGAGTTGATAGAAATATTATCAGACTGGTTTGAAAGTCTATTTTTACAAGAGGATTTAGAGGATGTATATGTAATAAATCACTCTATTGAAAATAGCTTTAATCTACTAAAAAATTTAAAATAAAAAGGATTTTATAATTAATGAAAAATAGTGATCAAATAATAATATTAGTAATTACATTTTTAGCAGCGGGATTAACATGGAAAATGATTTTTGATTTTTACAAAACAAAACTACACAAAGTATTTACTCATCTAATTGCAGTTATAACTGCATCATTTATGCTCTTATCAACAACATTTTTATTTATGAATAAAAATTATCAACGTGGAGGAAATGAGCCTGAGATGATTTTAAGTATAGAATCATTTGCTATACTTTTTGCAATGTTATTTGTAATCTTTATATTTTTTAAATATATTCCATCAAGAAAATAAATGTTTTTTTTAATTCCAGAAGATAAACGCGTACTTATATTTTATGTGTTGGTAATCCTAACTGGAATTTTGCTGGAATACTTAGATATTATTGCCACTGAAAAATTTGTAGGAATAGTAATACTTATTGCAATTGTTTTTTTTGTAATAAGAACTCTTATTTTTGGATATTGTACAAAAAATTGTGATGAAGAATAAGCTTACTGATAACAACTATCAATATTAACATTATTTTAAGTTTACTTTCTATAGTATTTTAATAATTATTATCAAAAACAATACTTGTTTGAAAATAAACTAAAAATTAAAGGAAATATTATGAGTGTTTTAGTAATTGGCGGAGACAAAATATCAACTATAATATCCATATTACATGAATTAGGGGCGAGTTCAGTTAAGCATTGGGATGCAAGAAAAAAATCATCTGCACCAAAGAAAAAGATTCCACAAAATACAGATTGTATTATTATGTTAACTTCATTTTTAAATCATAATGTTATGCATAAATATAAAAACATAGCAAAAAAACAAAATATCCCATATATTTGTACAAAGCATTCATCTACTTGTGTCCATGATGAATATAAAAAAATGATTGATGCAAACAATTGTGAAAATTGTGATAAAATTTGTGAAGCAAAAAAATGAAGATAATTAAAAATATAGTAAAGCTAAAAAAAGCAATAAAGCATAACTTATACTTACAGTCTATAGAGTAATATTTAAGGGAAACCCTTAAATATTATTGGCAATCAGAACAATTACCTAAAAGTTGCATTACATGACTTGTAATTTTAAAACCATTTTCTTTTGCTATTTTTTCTTGTTTTTTCTCTATGTCTTCATCCATAAACTCTACTATTTTCCCACAGCTTACACAAATAAGGTGATCATGATGTTTTTTAGAGTTTGATTCATATTTTTTTCCATCAGTTCCAAAAGTAATAGAAGTGATCAAATGAACTTCTTCTAAAAAAGATAAAGATCTATAAACAGTTGCAATACCTATATTAGAATCAGGATTTGCAAGTTTTACTTCATGATAAACCTCTTCTGCCGTTAAATGTCCTTTAGCTTTTAAAAGAACTTCAAGAACAATTTCTCTTTGTTCTGTATACTTTAGTCCTCTTTGTTTAACTATTCTTTTTAATTCATCTTTAATATCGTCAAATTTGTTATTATTACTCATAAATTATATCCTTTAGATTTAAACAAAAGAGTATAACAGATTAAATTAAAAAAATCAAAGAAACTAATTGATAATTAGAATCATTTAAGTTTCTATTCAAACAAATTCTATTACAATTGTATTCTTATAAATAACTTATAAAATAACTATAATAAAAAGAGAGAAAATGAATTTAAGTGAATTACAAAAAGGTGAATGTGGAATCATCACAAAAGTAACAGCCACGCAAGTTTTAAAATCTAGATTAAACTCTTTTGGAATAACAAAAGGTGCAACTATTTATGTAATAGAGCAAACTATGTCAAAAAATACAATTGAAATAAGACTCCATAGTACAAAAATTGCACTTAGAATAAATGAAGCAAAAACTATTGAAATAGAAAGAACCCCATGCAAAATATAGATGAAAAAAAACTAATAAAAATTGCTCTTGTTGGGCAACCAAATGTTGGAAAATCGATGCTTATAAATTCGATTTCTAATTCAAAACTTAAAGTTGGAAACTTTTCTGGTGTTACTGTTGAAAAAAAACAAATAGAATTTAAATATAATGAATATCTTTTCCAAATCACAGACTTACCAGGTTCTTACTCTTTAAATGAATATACGATTGAAGAAAAAGTTACTAAAAACTACCTTGAAAAGGGAGATTATGACATTATATTAAATGTCTTGGATTCTACTAATTTAGAGAGAAACTTATATCTTACTACAGAATTATTAGCCTTAGATAAAAAGATGGTAATTGCTTTAAATATGAGTGATGAAGCAGATAATGAAGGCTTAGTCATAGATGAAAATCAATTAAGTAAAATTATTGGAAAACCTTGTGTAAAAACATCTGCAAAAAATATTACAGGTATAGATACTTTAATAAAAACTTTAATTAATAAATATAACTCTCCAAAATTTGAATCCAAACTGATTTTCTCAAATGTAATGGAAGAAGAGATATCGAATATAAAAACACTTTTAATAGAAAAAAAATATAAAAGTGATGTTCACTATAGAGAAGTAGCAATTAAACTTTTACAAGAGGATAAAAAAACCTTTCTAAAGTTTCATGATGAACCAATTTGGATAGAACTTCAACCTTTGTTAAATGAAGCATTTGAGCATATTTATCTACACTATAACACAAAAGATTTAGATGAAATATTTGCTGATGAGAAAAATGCCTTTGCAAGAGGGGCAACACAAGAAGTTATAACTTCAAAAAAAGAGTATGAAAAAGACTTAAGCTCTAAAATCGACTCATTTTTAATAAATAAGATTTTAGGTATTCCTATCTTTTTATTTTTTATGTGGGGACTTTTTCAACTAACATTTGAACTTGGTAGTATACCTATGGATATAATTGACTCATTTTTTGCTTCCCTTATTGATGGAACTAAAAATATACTTGGAGAGAATGAGCTCTCATCTTTAATAGGTGATGGAATTATTGCAGGTGTTGGTGCAGTGATTTTATTTGTACCAAATATAGTAATACTATTTTTTGGGATTGCACTACTTGAAACAACTGGTTATATGAGTAGAGTAGCCTTTTTACTTGATGGATTTTTTCATAAATTTGGACTTCATGGAAAATCATTTATTCCTTTAGTTACAGGGTTTGGTTGTTCCGTTCCTGCGTATATGGCTGCACGAACACTTAAAAATGATAGAGATAGACTTTTAACCTTGTTTATTATTGGATTTATGTCTTGTGGAGCTAGACTTCCTATATATGTACTTTTTACAGGGGCTTTTTTTGGAGGTGAAAATGCCGGTAATATATTATTTCTTATATATATTACCGGGGCACTATTAGGACTTTTTGCAGCTAAACTTTTAAAAATAACAGTTTTTAAAAGTGAAGATGAACCTTTTGTAATGGAGATGCCTAAATATAGATTGCCAACTTTTAAACTTGTTTGGCATACAGTTTCAAATCAAGCTTTAATGTATCTAAAAAAAGCAGGAACATATATCTTAGCCGCATCTGTTCTTATTTGGTTTGCATCAAATTATCCAAAACATGAAGAGTATGAAGCTAAAGTTACTGCACAAATAGAACAAACAACAAACCAAGCAAAAAAACAAGAACTGCAAAACAGCTTAGTGCAATATAACTTGGAAAATTCATATTTAGGAATTGTAGGAAAATTCTCACAACCACTTTTTGAACCTTTAGGTTTTGATTGGAGAATGACAGTAGCATTAGAGACTGGACTTGCAGCAAAAGAGATAGTTGTTTCAACTTTAGGAATTCTTTATGGATTAGGAGATGAGTTAACAGAAGATAGTGAAACTCTACTTAATAAAATCAGAAATAACATCCCACTAACATCAGCACTATCATTTATAATGTTTGTAATGATTTATATACCTTGTTTAGCAGCATCAATGGTATTTGCAAGGGAAGCAGGAGGATGGAAGTATTTAGTTTATCTTTTTATTTTCACAACAGTTACAGCGTGGGTTTTATCTTTTATAACTTACAATATTGCAAAAGTAGTTATGTAAAATAGTTTTTACTTAACTACTCTTCTTCTTTAATTTCAAAAGTAGTATTTAAAACTTCATCTTTATCTATTACTCTGAAATTCCAAACACCAATTTCTCTACCACTTAAGTATCTAAAATCATAAACAGAACCATGACCTGATGGGAAAAGAACTTTTCTTGTTCTTGATACTTCACCCTCTGGATTAATCCATTCCATTGTTACAAATTTATCTTCGATTGATCGATCTGTCATATATTTACAAATAATTGAATTCTCTTCTTTTATAACTAAACAATCAACCTCACTACCAACATAATCACTTCCAAAACAAGACGAGATTAGTAGGAATGTAGTTAATAATATTTTTTTCATTTTCATCCTTAAAATAATCGTACAATATGGTTTTATTATACCTTATATTTACTCCAAATAGTATCTTCATCTAAAGAAGCCCTATTTTCAAGTACTTCAAAAGGAGTAAAAGCTTCTTTATATCCCATAGAAAAATGATCTTTTATCCAATAACCCAAATATATATATGGTATATTTAGCTGTTTTGCAACTTTTATTTGTGCCAGTATGGAAAACTTTCCAATTGATAATTTTTCATAATCATGGTCATAAAAACAATATATAGATGAAATAGAGTTTGGTAGTATGTCAGTTAAAGCAACACCTATTAATTTATCATCTCTCATATACAAAAACTCTTTTGTAAAAGATGCTTTTCCTTCAACATAAGACCTACTGTATTCTATTGGCTCTATTGGAGAATATGGCCATGATTTTTTGTCATTCATGTGTTTGTGATATTTATCATATAAATTTAAATGGTCAATTGAGATTGAAGGAGGCTGAATATAGACTTTTGTATCTTTGTTTTTTGCCAATACTCTTTTTTCAGATTTTGAGAATTTGTAATTTGCAACATCAATTCTAATACTTATACATTTTGTACAATTTTTACACTCTGGAACAAAATGCATCCTACCAAATCTTCTCCATCCATGCTCAAGCATGTTTTGATAATCTTGGGGCGAACAGTTTTTTAAGTATCTATACCTTATATCAGATATTTCATTGTCAAAATAAGAACAATCTTTATCATTCTCAACAAATTCTACTTCATCATTTATTAACTGCATAACTACTCGTTTATTTTCTCTTTTATCTCTTTAGCTATAGAGCTTATTCTTTTTATTTTTTCACTATTACTTAAACTATCATCTATCAAATGTTTTACAAAAGCAGAACCAACGATTACACCATCGACCCCTTTTACTTTCTCTTTTGCAGTATTTTCATCAACACCAAAACCAATATAGAGTGGTGTCTGTGTATATTTTTTAACATTTTCTATGATAGTTGTCAAATCTTCAGCTTGCCCACTACCAGTAATCCCTGCATAAGCAACCAAATAAACAAACTCACTAGAGTTTTCAACAACTTTTTTAATTCTATCTTCATCATGGGTAGGAGCCACAAAAGAGATAAGTGATTGATTATACTCTTTAGCCAATTCTTGATACTTAAGTGCTTCTTCAAAAGGAAGATCTGGAATAATTGCACCTTTTACACCACAATTTTGGGCTTTTTTGAAAAACTCTTCGATTCCCATATGATAAAAAGGATTTGCATATCCCATCCATAAAGTTCTAAGTTCTGGTGCTATTTTTGCTGATACTTCAAATAAATCATTTAATTTAAAACCATTTTGTAAAGCAATTAAATTTGCCTTTTCAATTACTGGTCCATCAGCAACTGGGTCAGAAAAAGGTATTCCTAACTCTAGCATATCAACACCAGCTTGCCCCATAGAGAGTGCTAAATCTAATGTAAAATTGTTTTCAGGTAGAGAAGATGTAATATATCCAACAAGTTTTTTCAAAATATAATCCTAATAAAATATTAATTTTGGATTATTTTATCTAATTTTATCTTGTATAGATATGAGGGAAATATCTAATTACACTATTTAAATTTTCTCAGTTTTTCAAAAAAAAGGATATTTTAGATACAATTATTACTTATAAATATCAAGGATTATTCAGTGAGTATTATTAAAAATGATTTTGAAAAAATGAATATAACAAAAATAAAAAAAGCTAAAAATAATAAAAAATTGACAATGATAACAGCCTATGACGCTCTATTTGCAAAACTTTTTGAAGAGATTGCAGATATTATTTTAGTAGGGGATAGTTTAAACATGAGTTTTGCTGGAAAGCCTGATACTCTATCAGCGACACTAGAGCAGATGATTTACCATACAAATGCAGTTTGTACTGGTGCAAAAAAAGCCTTTGTTGTACTTGACATGCCTTTTGGTACCTATATAAACAAAGATGAAGCCCTAAAAAATGCAACTAAAGTCTACCAAGAGACAAATGCAGCTGCTATTAAAATAGAAGGTGGAGAAGATAGAGCTGATATTGTCTCACATCTTACAAAAAACTCTATTGCAGTTGTAGGACATATTGGTCTTATGCCACAATACGTAAGAAGTGAAGGTGGATATAAAGTAAGAGGTAAAACTAACGAAGACAAAGAACAGCTAATACGTGATGCCATTGCCATAGAAAAAGCAGGCGCCTTTTGTATAGTTATTGAGGGTGTACTAAGTGATGTGGCAAAAGAGATTAGTGAAGCTATTTTTATTCCAACTATTGGAATAGGAGCGGGGAAAGATACAGACGGTCAAGTTTTAGTATGGTCTGATATGTTGGGACTTTTTGAAGAGTTTAAACCCAAATTTGTAAGACACTATTTAGATGGAGCTACTCTTGTAAAAGAGTCTGTAGCAAAATATAAAGAAGATGTTCAAAACAAATCTTTTCCAAGTAAAGATGAGGAATACTAACAGTGGATGATAGATTAGTAGATGTAGAACAAATATCTTTTGAAGATGAGAACACAGAAGTTAGCCTACGTCCATCTTCTTGGGATGATTATATTGGTCAAGAAAAAATCAAAAAAAACCTAAGAGTCTTTATAGATGCCAGTAGGAAAAGAGCAGAAGCTTTAGACCATATACTATTTTATGGACCTCCAGGTCTTGGTAAAACTACTCTTTCATATCTAATCTCAAATGAAATGAACTCAAACATAAAAATAACAGCAGGTCCAATGATTGAAAAATCAGGCGACTTAGCAGCAATATTAACAAATCTTGATGAAGGAGATATCCTTTTTATAGATGAGATACATCGTCTAAGTCCAGCAGTTGAAGAGATACTTTATCCTGCAATGGAAGATTATAGACTTGATATCATAATTGGAAGTGGGCCAGCAGCACAGACTGTAAAAATAGACCTTCCAAGATTTACACTAATTGGGGCAACTACGCGAGCTGGAATGTTATCAAATCCTTTAAGAGAGAGATTTGGTATGCACTTTAGAATGCAGTTTTATACTCATATTGAATTATCAAAAATCATTCAAAAAGCTGGTGTAAAGCTAGATAAAGAGTGTGATAATGATGCCAGCTTAGAAATAGCTAGAAGAAGTAGAGGAACACCGAGAATCGCCCTAAGACTTCTTAGACGAGTAAGGGATTTTGCTGAAGTTGAAAATGAAGAACTAATAAAACTAGCTAGATGTAACTATGCCCTTGATGAACTAGGAGTTAATGAAACTGGTTTTGATGAGATGGATATTAATTTGTTGGAACTACTTGTTTCAAATAAAGGAAAACCAATGGGTCTTTCTACTATTGCAGCAGCACTTAGTGAAGATGAAGGTACTATAGAAGATGCTATAGAGCCATATTTATTGGCAAATGGATATATAGAAAGAACTGCAAGGGGAAGAGTTGCAAGTGTAAAAACTTATGAACTATTTAGATTAACAGCTCCAATAAGTGAAGGTAAGCTATTTTGAAACCACAATATTTTTTGATAGTAATTGGTACAATAACTCTTTATTTTTTATTTGAGTTATTTAGTCCCTACTTAAAAGCCATGATTGTAGCCCTTTTACTTGCAGTTGCAACAAATTCATTTGGGACATATATAACTGCAAAAATTCCAAGTAAATTTATCTCATCATTTATAATGACTATATTTTTAACTTTTGTATTTTTTATACCATTGTTATATTGCCTATTTTCTTTTGCAACACTAATAAATAATATTGATCAACAAGCTTTAGCAAAAATGCTAACAAAATTTGAGTCTTGGGTTGCACTTTTACCTAATGATTTTGTAATTGTAAAAGAGCATTTGATGGAATTTATTGAAAAAATTAATATTAAAGAACTAATACAAAACCTACTATCTTTTGGTGCAAACTTAGGTAAAAATTCTGCAAAGTTTATCCTTGATATGGTACTTATTTTAGTATTTTATTTCTTTTTTAATTTTTATTCAACACAACTTTCAACATACTTAAAAAGTGTATTACCTCTAAAAAGAGAAGATGCAAGTGCCCTATTCTTTGAGTCTTCAAATGTAATGAGTGTTGTTTTATACTCAATTTTAGCAACTGCCATATTAGAAGGATTTTTGTTTGGTATATTTATTTCATTTTTTGATTATGATGGAATTTTACTTGGGGTTTTATATGGCTTTGCTTCCTTGATACCTGTTATTGGAGGACTTATTATGTGGCTTCCTATAGCTTTATATGAAGGGTTTACTGTGTCATCTGCAAATGCACTTATAATTGCTTTGTATTCTATTATTATAATATCTATTGTCGCAGATACATTTATAAAGCCTGTCATAATTAAATATATCAATTTAAGAGTAGTAAAAACAAAAGCAAATATAAATGAACTTTTAATCTTTTTCTCAATAATTGCTGGTTTATCTACATTTGGATTTTGGGGTATGATTATTGGACCTGCAATGGTTACCTTTTTTATATCAATAGTTCAACTATTAAAAAAGTTTTCAACTGATGCACAAAATGATGATATAAATAATTTAAAGAAAACTATTTAATTAAAACTAAGTACACTATTTTGTATAAATTCATCAAAATTATTTGATAAGACAACCCCTTTATCCACCTCTAGCCAAGTTAAATCTTTAAGAGTAGCTAGCTCATTAGGAAGATGAGATATCTTATTATTTGAGAGGTTAAACTCTTTTAGGTTTATTAAATTATCTAAATTATTAGGTAAAGAAATTAAGCAATTATTTGATAACCACAACTCTTTTAAATTTGACAAAGATGATACCTCATTTGGAATAGTTTTTAAATAGTTTCCATATATCCAAAGATCTGTTAATGCTTTTAAGTTTCCTATACTTGAAGGAAGCTCTTCTAATCTATTTTCATACAACCACAATACTTTTAATTTTTCTAAATTTCCAACACTTTGTGGTAATTCAGTCAAATAATTATGATTTACTAATAGTTCTGTAAGATTTTTAAGATTTCCAATATCATTTGGAAGAGACTCTAACCTATTATTAAAAGCACTAAGACTATCTAATTTCTCCAAATTACAAATACTACTTGGGAGTATTCTTAGTTTATTTCCTAAAAGATTTAGTTTTACTAAATTTTCCAACTGCCCAATTTTACAAGGCAATGCAGCCAATGAATTTTCAAATATAGCTAAAACTTCTAAGTTCTTAAGTTCACAAACTTCATCTGGTAATCTTGATAAGTTATTCTTTGAAACGCTCAATTCAACTAAGTTTTTTAGATTTTTAATCTCTTTTGGAATAAACCTCAATCTATTTTTATATAAATGAAGTTTTTTTAACTTTGTTAGGTTGCATATTTCTCGTGGCAAATAAGTTAGATTATATTTTGACAGATTTAACTCTTCTAATTCTAAAAGTTCTTGCTTATCTCGTGGCAAGCCCCTTGGGTAATTACTATTAAATCCCTTTTTTATAAAATATAAATCATCTATCTTATTTTCATCAGCCCAATCAAATATTCTTGTAATCCAAGAGTCATCTAGTAGTGTATCAATTGGATTATCCAATATTTTTTGAGTGTATGAAATCAAAGTTTTACTCTTAAAAAGCTCCATATAAGGGGAATCATTTTTAATAATTAATCCAGCTCTACTAGTCATATTTACTCTTTTTATATTGTTGTTGAATATTCACGCATTTTCGCAACTAGGTTCTCTTTTTCTTCTTTTAGTTCATGTTTCATTTCAAAAATATATTCATCTAAATTATCTATTTTATTTATCAGTATGAAAGTTTGGTCTTTTTTTATAACCTCTATTTCTGTTTTTGCTAACTTTATTTTTTCTCTTGCTAGTTCTATTTTATTTTTTAATATGTTTCTATCAAACAAGGCATCAGAGTCACAAGAAAAGGTTTCTCCATTTAATAAGTTATTTAAAATATCAGATACTTTTTTTAAGTTATTTTGCTGATATGCAGTGTTTAAGTCTTTAAAAATCTCTTCTGCTTTATCTTTTTTAGTATCTTCAATAATATCAGGATGACATAATCTACTAGCTTTTCTATAAAGTCTTTTTAACTCTATTTTCTCTTTTTTTGTAAGTTCAAAAGGATCATCTAACTTAAACTTTTTTACTTCTTGATGAAAATTTTCAAAATCTTTTTTGGCTTCAAAATATTCATATTCATATTTTTTGCCCTCTTTTTTATATAAAAATTCAAAATATTCTTCTCTTAAAATAAGTATCTCTTCTATTAAAACACCCACTTCTTTGTGATATCTTGCATTAAAGTCATTAATTTTATTGTGATACTCTTCAATCTTACAGCTTAAAATTAAAAGTTCTTTTTCTAAAACTTTTAATTCTATTTTCAAGCCTTGAACTTCTTTATCTTCATGCACTACTAGGCTAGAAAATTGAGAAAGATATTGATCTATCAGGGATATAACTTCTTGAAAATTTGTATCTTCAATTAATTTTAATATATCTTTTACTTTATCATCAATTTGTAAAGAGTAAAGTCTATGCACTTGGGGATAAAGGCTCTCTTCATCTTCTATGGCAATACAACTTTTTATGATTTCTAATCTCTTCAAAATCTCTTTCATAATGACCTTAAATCTTTTTATTATAACACTCTATTATACAAAAAAATTATTCTTGAAATTTTAAAAATCAAAGGGAATAAGAAAAATTATTTTAAAAATTATTTAAAGATTTTGGATTATTTTTAGGCAAAATAGCCTAAAAATAGTCTTTACAGAAGTTTTTATTTTTATTTTTATTTTAAGTAAAAAATATTTATACTAACTTTAAGAAATATAGAAAGTTATTTATCTAATTTATTATTCTCCAGAGAGTAATTCACCCTGATAAGTCATGATTCCATAGTCAAGGTTACAAACACTTTTAAATCCATTTGAAAGCATTATTGTTTGACAATATGCACTCCTACTTCCACTATGGCAATAGACAACTACAGGTATATTTTTTTTGTCATCAAGGACTTCTATTGATTGGTAAAAAGAAGTAGTTGGAACTAAATAATCTGTTCCTTTTATTCTATGTCCTACCCACTCCATCCACTCTCTTGTATCTACTAGATTAAAGTTTATAAAACCTAATTCTCTAGCTTCTAACAGTGCTTCAACTTCTAGGGCACTTATCTGTGATTTTTTTAATATATTTTCACACTCTTCTTTTGTAAATCCTTTGGAATGAGTAACTTCTTCTTTTATAGCAGCTGTTTTGCTTATAGTATCAGAATACTCTTTTGTACAAAAAATTCCACAATGACAATGTCCTTGAGATGGAATCTCTTTTTCAAGAGCAGGAGTACAAGGACAGAGTCTATTATCTGCTTTGTCTTTTTCTTCTTGAGTTTCCCCTATTACCATAAAGCATGGACAATATCTATTGTCATAAATTAGTTTATTTCTTGTTAAACCCATTTGAATAGATTCATTTACATCATCTTCTGGATTATAAACAAATCCATGCTCTTCACAAACTTTATCTGTAAATTGCTTTGTTAATTCAAATGTAGTTTGAAATTCATCACTATTAATATCTATCTTTTTTATCATTATTTTCCCATCTTAGAAATATACTTAGATAAAGATTTAATGTCAGCTTCACTTAGATGCATAACTTGAGCTTTCATTACCCCTTTCATATTTCCACCATAAGTTCCATTTTTATAACCTAGAAGTGCATTTTCTATTTTTGATTCATCCCATTCATTTATCATTTGAGATTTACCTAAAGCATGAAGTTCTCCATTTTGTCCATGACAGCCTGCACACTTTGTATATAATGCTTTAGCATTATCATTAGTAGAATCACTCTTATTTTCAATTACTTCATCAATGCTTTTTGTAATATCTTTTGCAACACTATTTGCTTGTTTTGCAACATCTACCCCTACTTCTTTGGCTTTTGCAACAGCATCTTTAGTCATCTCTTTTGAGTTATCAACAGCTTTTAGTGTCTCTTCTTTTACTGCTTTTGCAATCTCTTTGCTTGAGTTTAATATTTCATTACTTTTTTCTTTTATTATCTCAATATTTTTATTGTTTTCAGTTGTTGTAAGTACTTTTTCACTTTTCATTTCTTCTTTTTTTTCTTCAGTACATCCAGTAAAAAGCAATGCTGCAACCATAGAACTAAGTAATATATTTTTCATATTTTTCTCCACTTTATAATTTTTCATATTTAAATACAAATTCATTTTTTACAAAATCAACTTTAACTAAACCACCATTTTTGAGTTTTCCAAATAAAATCTCATCTGTGATTTTATCTTTAATTTCAGTAGAAATAACCCTATTAAGTGGTCTAGCTCCCATATCCTTGTCATAACCTAATCTTGCCAACTCTTTTTTAGCTTTTAGGCTTAATGTAATATCGATTTTCTTATCTGCAATTTGTTCTTTCATGTCATCAATAAATTTACCAACAACTTTTGAAACAATATCTAAAGTAAGTGGCTTAAAGGTTACAACACTATCAAGCCTATTTCTAAACTCTGGTGCAAAGAATTTTTTGATTGCTTTATTTTCATTTAGGGAATCATCTTTTGCAAACCCCATAACATTTGCCTCAGAAGAGCCTAAATTTGAAGTCATTATTAAAATAACATTTTGGAAATCTGCTTTATTACCACTATTGTCTGTTAATTCTGCATTATCCATAACTTGAAGTAAAATTGACATCAAGTCGGGATGAGCTTTTTCTATCTCATCAAGAAGCAAGATACAATGGGGATGTTTTCTAATAGCTTCAGTTAAAAGTCCACCTTGTTCAAATCCTACATATCCAGCTGGTGCTCCAATAAGTCTTGATATTGTGTGTGCTTCCATGTATTCACTCATATCAAATCTTTCAAAATGAACACCAAGTTGAGAAGATAGCTCTTTTGCCACTTCTGTTTTACCAACACCAGTAGGTCCTGTAAAAAGAAAACTTCCAACTGGTTTTGACTCTCCTCCAAGACCTGCTCTATTGATTTTTATTGCTTTTATGATTGAAGTAATTGCATCATCTTGGCCAAAAACTCTTTTTTGCATATTTTTTTCTAAAGTTCTTAAAAGTGTTAAATCAGATTTTGTAGCTGATTTTGGTGGAATATTTGCCATAAGTGCAACTGTATTTTCTATATCAATAGCTGTTATATTTATAGCTTTTTTCTTTTTCCCATCTGGATTTAATTCTAGTTTTTTTGTAGCAGCAACCTCATCAATAACATCAATAGCACTATCTGGTAAAAACCTGTCATTGATGTATTTTTTACTTAGTTCTACTGCTGTTTCTAAAGACTTTTTATTAAACTTAACATTATGGAACTCTTCATATTTTGATTTTAGACCTTCCAAAATTGACACACAATCTTCACTTGTAGGTTCATTTATGTCAACTTTTGCAAATCTTCTACTAAGTGCTTTATCCTTGGAGAAATCATTTCTAAACTCAGCAAATGTTGTAGCACCTATACATCTTAGTTTTCCATTTGAAAGCATTGGTTTTAATATATTTGAAGCATCCATTGCTCCTCCACCAACACTTCCAGCTCCAACTATTGTATGTATCTCATCAATAAATAAAATAGAGTGAGGGATTTTACTTATCTCTTTTAAAAGTGATTTTAACTTTTTCTCAAAATCTCCTCTATATTTTGTCCCTGCCAACATAGAACCCATATCAAGTGAAAATACTTTTGAATCATTTAAAATAGAAGGAACATTTTTATTGGCAATTTCTAAGGCTAAGCCTTCTGCTATTGCTGTTTTACCAACTCCTGGTTCACCTACAAGTATGGGATTGTTTTTCTTTCTTCTACTTAATATTTGAATAACCCTGTGTATCTCTTTTTCTCTGCCTATTACTGGGTCTATTTCACCTTTTTTTGCTAAGGCTACTAGTTCTACTGAGTTATTTTCTAAAACTTCATTTTTCTTATTTAACAGCTTTTCTTCATCTTCATTTTCATCTTGAACATCAACTTCTACATCCCGATGAGCTATCTCTTCTAAAATATCAATTCTTTCAACACCTTGACTTCTTAGGGCATATGTTGCATATGATTTATCATTTTTTAAAATTGCCACAAACATGTCATCTACGTTTGCATAACCTTTTCCTGATGTTTGAGTATGTGCTACCATATGCTCAATAACTGATGTTAATGTTGTAGTTTCTATTGGTTCATCATTTACATCAGAAGGTAGTTTTGGTGTACTAATATCAATATGTGCTTTTGTATCATTAAATATCTTCTTAGTATCTAAACCTAAATCAACTAACATATTAGCAATAAATTCATCATTTAGTAACATCAAGAAAATATGTTCCAATGTCAAATACTCATGTTTACTTGTCTTAGCATAGGATACTGCTTGTGCAAATATCTCTCTTAATTCTTTACTTATCATAATTTACTCTTCTTCCATAATAGCTTTTAAGGGAAAGCCCTTTTGTCTTGCTAAATTTTTCACTTGCATTACTTTAGTAGAAGCAATTTCATGGGTATAAACACCACATACTTCTTTTCCATTATTGTGAATATTTAACATAATAACAGTAGCTTCATCAGTACTTTTTTTAAAAACTTTTACAAGTATCTCAATTACAAAATCCATTGTTGAATAATTATCATTCAATAATAAAACTTTATATTTTTTGGGCTCTTGTACATCTAGATCATCATTTAACTCTATTTCAAACTCATTTGCCAACTTAAAACCTTTTTAGGATAAAATCAATTAATATTATACCAAAAAAGAATTTACAATGATAAAAAAGAAAAATTACGTTTTAAATCAAAGCTTATTTATAACTGCTACAAATACTAATGTTGGTAAAACTTATGCATCTTCTGTTCTTTTAAAGAAACTATCACAAGAGGGATTTAAAGTAGGATATTTTAAACCCATTGAAACAGGTGTTGTAGAACTGCCTGTAGATGGTTCTGCTATGTTAGAATTGACAAAAAAATTAAACCCAGACTTTAATGTTCACATTGATTTTATAGTGCCCTATCAATTTAAACTACCAGCAGCGCCCTATGTAGCAAAAAAAGATACAATTATTGATATAGAATTTTTAGTAAAGAGGAAAAATGAGCTTGAAGAGCTTTGTGATATACTTATAATTGAAGGTGCTGGAGGACTTATGGTACCTATTATGAAAGATTTTTTTGTTATTGATTTAATAAAAGAGTTTGAATCAAAAACAATTTTAATTTCTCCCAGCAAATTAGGAAGTATAAATGATACTCTCCTTTCTCAAGAAGCTTTAAAAAATAGAAATATAGATTTTGAGTGGTATATAAATCTTTTTGAAGACAAAGATAGCTTTGATGAAGTTACACTTCCTTTTTATAAAGACTATTTTGATGAGATAAATTTTTTAAATGATATTTTATAAATAATAAACTCTGAAAGATTAACTTTTAAAAGTTAATCTTTCTAAAACTCTTCTTTTAATAATAGTTTTTTATAAAGAGTCTGCAAGGCATTATTTGCAGTATTTTGAGATATTCCAATATGAAGTGAAATCTTAGATGGACTCATATCAAACATTTCAAATGAAATATTGTTTTCTTTTAGTGCATTTATTGCATCAACAAGAGCAAAAGTATTCTCTTTAAGACCTATTCCTACAAGAGTAATTATAGATAAATTATAAGATACAAAAATATTATCCGTTTTTAATCTTTTTTCAATAGATCTTCTTAGGTTATTTATTTTTCCTTTTAAATCCTCTTGTTCAACTAATATAGCAATATCATCCTTATCTGTTGGATAGTGATAAGTATTTATTCCAAATTCACTAAATATTTTTAAAAGTTCTGCTGTAAAGCCTATCTCATCAGCTAGCATATCTTTTTGAAGGTGAATAGAAGCCATATTGTCAAGTTTAGCAATTCCAACTAAATCTTCCATAGGAACTCTCTCACTTAAAATAATAGTTCCCTCATGGTCTTTATTATTTGTGTTTCTAATATTTATAGGAATTTTACTTTTTTTACAATTTAGCATTGCATCAAAATGAAAAACATTAAAACCTTTTGAACTAAGAAGTCTTAGCTCTTTAAAAGTAAGTCTTGGTATCACATTTGCGCTACTTATTACTCTAGGGTCTACTTCATAAACACCATTTGTATCAGTCCAGTTTTCATAAATATCTGCATCTAAAGCATAGGCTAACTCTCCACCAGTTAAGTCACTTCCGCCCCTACTCATTACAGCTATTTCATTTTCATTTGTTACACCATAAAATCCTGGTACTAAATATTTCACATCTTTATTTATTTCAAAATTATTCTCTATATTTTCATAGGTTTTTGGTAAAACTTTTCCATCTCTGAAGTCTTCACTTAACATAAATCCAAACTCTTCAGGAAGCATAAGTTTTATGTTCAAACCTTGACTTATAAAGTAATTAGTAATAATTTTTGCATTATAGTGTTCACCTCTTGATAAAAAATAAGCTTCTCTCTTCTCATCTTCTAAAGTAGTCTCTTTCAAATCCTTTTCTAAAGAAGCAAGAATCTGCTTATCTTCTATTTCTAAATCAAAACATAATTTCTTATATTTTTTTATAATTGCATTAAAACTTTGCTCTTTTGATATAAAAATATTTTGCTCATCAAAATATTTACCACAAGTTGCTACATTTAGTAAATGATCAGTTATCTTTTCATCATATTTTTCATCTCTACCTGGTGCGGAAACAACAATAACATTTCTACTATCATCATTTTTAACAATATCTAAAACTTTTTTTATTTGTATAGCATCCTTTACAGAACTGCCTCCAAATTTACATACTTTTATACTCATTTTGCCTCTATTGCATTAAAATCTTTTAAACATAAAAAGTCAGCTCTATTTTCAGGAGCACCAAATGGCTTCACAGGTTTATTTTCAACTGAATTAAATACAAAAAATGTATTTGTTCTTGAATGGGGTGAAATATTGTCTGGACTTCCATGCAATATGTTACCATCGTGAATTACTAATGTCCCAGCCTTTCCATAAGCGCCAACTAATTCACTGTTTTTTGTTAACTCTTTTATTGCATTAATACTAGGAACGCCATATTCTTGTTTTTTTAATGATTTTTTATAGTTATCTTCAGGTGTAAATCCTTTACAAGACACAAATTTCTTATGACTTCCTGGAATAAGATATAAAGGTCCATTAAACTGTGTATTATCTGTAAGCATTATCCAAGCAGTTAAACATCTACATCTTGGAAGACCATCTTCACTATGCCAAGTTTCAAAATCACTATGCCAAGGAAATGATTTTCCTTTATATGCAGGTTTTATATTAACTCTACTATGATGTATATACACATCACTTCCAAGTAACTGTTTCACCTTATCTATTATTCTTGGATCTTTAGAAATCTTCTCAAATAATGAACTAAAAAGGTGTTGATTAAAAATAGTTCTTAATTCATTATTTCCTGGCTCTTTAATAAACTCTTCATTTTTTGCTAAGTCTTCATTTGAAGCCATATAATCTATTTCATTAATCATTTCATTTATCTCATCTTGACTAAATAAATTTGGGAAAACTACATATCCATTATCTTCATACTCTTTTCTACTTATATTGCCTATAGAATATTCTCCAACTACTTTATCACTATATACAGTTGGGTCAACTCTCTCTATTATGCTCTCAGTCTCTTTTCTTGATGGATATAAGTCATTCATACTTTATGCTCCTTTATCTTCTTATTTAGTTAGGTATTACTTTGTATCCTCTATGTCTTACCGTTTCTATAAAGTTTTCATCAAACTCTTTTTTTAGATTATTTCTAATATTATTTATATTAATTTCTATTACATTATCAGATACCATTTCTGGCTCATCCCATATTGCATGTAGAAGTTCATTTTTTGATATTGGAGGACGATGTTTGTTTTTAATAAGGTAACTTAAAATTGCAAATGATTTTCCAGTTAAATATACTTTTGACTGTTCATCATTAAATGATTTTTCTTCAATATTTATTTTATATCCATTTTTAAATGGTATCTCATTTTTAAAATTTTCCCTATGTATAGATTCAATTTTTGCTAATATAAATTCATTACTCACAGGCTCTTTTAGAATACTAATAGCCCCAAGTTTGAGTAACTCTAACTCAAACTCTTTACTACTATTATCAGTTATAATTATTACTGCAGTTACTTGACTATTTATCTTTTTTAATATCTCTTTGCAAGCAAAGATATTATTCTCTTTTATCAAAATAAGATTGTAATTTCTTACTTCACTATGATAAGTAGCATCTTCTACATCTTCAGCAATATCAGTTATATAGATATCTTCCATATGAGCGATTAAGTTTTCATCTATATTATAAGAAAGCAATCTCATTTTATATAGCAACCTTATTTATTATTTTTTCTTCATTTAATATAATTAATTCATTCTCTTCAAATATAAGCTTATCAACAAAAACTGTGTCAACATCTTTATCATCATCAAAAAACTTATCTATTACAGATTTTGCAATATCAAAATTAGACTCAAGTGACAATTCAAGTATTAATGAATTGTCATTTAATATAATTTTTTGATTATTGACTTTAAATCCATCAAAAGAATATATATATTCAATAAATTGATTTTTTTTTATTTTACTAATATTCAAATAGTTCTTAATATAAATAAATTTCATTCTTAGTCCTCTAAAGGATAAACTCCATTTTCATCATGGTTTTCAGTTCCCTTTATTGGTGGATTGAATACACAAATCATTCTCATATCTTCACTTCCACCATACAAGTTATGGTCATCATGATTATTTAATGCATACATAACTCCATCATGAAGTTCATGAACTTCTCCAGTTGCTAAATCTTCAATTTTCCCATTTCCACCTACACAATAAACTGCTTCTAAGTGGTTTTGGTAATGAATATGTGTTTTTGTATTTGCTCTAATAATAGTTTCGTGAAATGAAAATCCCATGTTATCATCTTTTAAAACCATTCTTCTACTAACCCATTGTCCACCTTCTGCATGAACTTCTCTATCTGTACCTATAATATCTTTGTTAATATCTACTAAAAACATATTTTAAAACTCTCCTGTTAATTTTTCTTTTTTGTCTGCTACAAGTTTTGTAATAGCACTTTCAAATCGTTTTAAACCTTCTTTTAAGGTATCTTCATCAATAATTAATGGTGGTAAAAACTTCACAATTTGATCTTCACTACCACAAGTTTCTATTATTAATTTTTCTTCAAAAGCATAACTTGATATCTCACCAGCAACAGAGTTGTCACCTTTGATTTCAAAACCATAAGCCATTCCTCTTCCTCGAACTTCAACATCAAAGCTATCTTTAAACTTATCAGCAATTTTTTCTAAAGTCTCTTTTAAAAGTTTTTCTTTATATTTAACTGCATTTGATAAATCATCATTTTGCCAATATTGCTCAATAGCAACTTTAGCAGCTACAAAGGCTAGGTTATTTCCTCTAAATGTACCTGTGTGTTCACCTGGCTTCCATTGGTCTAGGTCTGGCTTTAATAATACAATTGCCATTGGTAATCCACCACCAATAGATTTTGATACTGTTACAATATCAGGATTAATTCCTGCAAATTCAAATGAGAAAAATTCTCCTGTTCTACCATTACCCACTTGTATATCATCAATGATTAATAAAATATCATATTCTCTACAAATTGATTCTAACTCTTGTAGCCACTCTTTACTAGCAACATTAATTCCACCTTCACCTTGGATAGTTTCAACTATAACAGCTGCTGGGATATCAAGTCCACTACTACTATCTTCTAAAAACTTTCTAAAGATAGACATTGTGTTCATATCACCAAAGTAACCATCAAATGGCATAAATGATACATTTGATCTACTAATATAACTCTCATCCCTATAATCATTATTTCCAGTAACTGAAGATGAACCTTGAGTTAAACCATGAAAACCATTTGTAAAAGAAACAACGTTACTTCTCCCCTTTACTAATCTTGCAAGTTTAAGTGCAGTTTCAACTGAATTTGTTCCTGTAGGTCCAGTAAATTGGATTTTGTAATCTAAGTTTCTTGGTATTAATATAGTGTCATTAAAAGTGTGTAAAAACTCTTTTTTTGCACTTGTAGCCATATCTAGTCCATGAACAACACCATCTTTTTGAATATATTCAATTAATGCTTTACTAATATGTTCATTGTTATGTCCATAGTTAAGTGTACCAGCTCCTGCAAAAAAGTCTATAAAGTTTTCACCTTGCTCGTTTGTTAAAATAGCACCTTTTGATGTTTCAAATATAGTTGGGAAACTTCTAATATAACCTCTAACTTCAGACTCTAGATTTTCAAATATTCTCATTATTTTTCCTTTAATTTAAATGGTCCTATTTCATATAGAACCTCTTCTTCGTGTGAATTATTAAAGTCTTCTTTTTCAAAAAAACTTTTATTAACAATCTGTGTTTTTAACTCTTTACTTAATTTTTCAAATACTCTAATTGATGAGTTATTACTTGGAGATACGGTTGTATTTATAAACTCTAAATCTAAATTTTCTTTTCTTTTTATAATATTCATTAGAAGTATCTTTGCAAGATTATTACCTCTAAATTTTTCATCAACTGCAACTTGCCAGATAAATAGTGTATTAGGTCTTTGTGGAAGTCTATAACCAGAAACAAAACCTATAACTTCATCACCACTTAATGCAACAGAACAAGTATTTTCAAAATGAGTTGATTGTAAAAGATATAGATATTCAGAATTTAAATCTAATACTTTGCTATTATCAACAAGTTTGTAAATTTTTTTCCCATCTTCCTTTTTTGGACTACGTACTAGTATATCAATTTCAGACAATGAATTACTCCTTATTTAATTTTATTAAGTAGAATATTTACATGATGTATGTAAATATTCTACTTAAATTATGTAAGAATATAACATATAAATCTAAGATAAAGCTTAAAAAGTATTCATTTTTAATAAAACACTATGAAAAATAATGTATAATTACAATTCAATTACAATAAAAGGAATAAATTGGCTCTATTAGATAATAATAAAGATGTTTTGCCATTAAGTAGTATTGCTGAATTGCTAACTGCAAAAGTAAGAACTCTTAAAATGTATGAAGATAAAGGGTTATTACCACAAAAAAAAGATATAAAAAAACTTTATTCAATTAATGATGTGAAAATCATCTCTTTTGTACACTATTTGGCAAGTGTAAAAAAAATCAATGCCAGTGGAATCAAATATATTACGGAAATGTTAGAAAATAATATGGATGAAAAAAATAAAAGCGAATTTTTGGATTTAGTAGAAAGTAAAATGGAAAAACTTTCAGGTATAGATGTTACAGATGTTGAAATAATTTAGTCTATCCTACAAAATAAAACTTATTATAAAAAAGGTAAAATAACTTTTTTATAATAAAAAGCTACAAGTAAAAAAGCAACTCCTAATATAATAGTAATAAAGCTTAGGGGAATAATATCTGCTAAAACTCCTATAAAAAGTGTTGTAAGTACATTTGAAAGCATAAATATCATATCATTATATGATATTACACGTCCTAGATAGTTGTGCTCAACTCTCTCTTGAATAAAGGCATAAGTTATAGACCAAATTGTTGTCGTTGTAAAACCTGTCAGAAATACCATAATCAGGGCTAAATAAAAATCAAACTGAAACATTCCCCATAAAACTATAGCAAAGCCTTGAAATATAAATAAAATAGTTAACCTATCTTTGTTTACCCAGTTTGTAATAATAAATGGTCCTACCATCAGGGCAAATGCCCTAAGTGCATTTGTAATACCTATTGATAATGGAACTGCAATAATATATTTATACTCATTTTTAGCCAACAAAGTCACAAGTGTGTCAAATGCAGTTAATCCAACAGATGCATGCAGAATTAAAAGGTGTAATACAAATTTATTATTTTTTATATATACAAATCCACCTTTTATCATAGATAAGATTTTTTCTTTTGTATGTACAACTTCTACTCTAAAATCAATATTAAAAAAAACTATTATAGCTACAATAAAAAATAAAGCATCTAAAATAATAGCTGTCTTCACTCCATAATAATTTACTACAACACCACTAATTGCCATGCCAAAAGCATATGAAAAGGACCAGATAATTGAGTGTATTTCATTTGTCTTTTTTAAAATATCACCAGATACAATTTTAGGAAGTAGAGTCATTTCAGCTGAGAAAAACATAGAAGCACTGCTCATTCGTATAAATATAAATATCAGCAATAACCAAATCTCATCTTTACTATCAATTGTAAGAAAAAGTAAAGTCATTACTAATTCTGTACTTAATAGTGTTAACATCAAAGGCTTAATTTTAAATCTATCTATAATAGTTCCAGATAGTGGTGCTATAATAATGGCAGGAATAAAATGCATGGCAGTAACAACCGAGATAGCAAAGGCACTAGAGTTGAACTCTACGAGCATTGTATAAATAGCAACATTTGAAAACCAAGCTCCAAAATATGCTATAACTTGTAGAAGTGAGAGTTTTCTTACAAGTGGATAATTAAGTAAAAGTTCTCTATAGTTCAAGTTATTCTATTTATTTAAATTCAATTTTAACTAATCTTGAAAATGTTTTTGGATTGTCTATTATTATTTCACATTTATAAGAAGAGATATGTTTACTATCGGCAACTTTATAAATCTTATTGATTTTTAAATCAGTTTTTTCTTTATTCATATAAATAGTTTTATTTGAAATAGTCTCATAATCAGATATTGGAATATATATTTCAAGTTTTCCTTTAGTCAAATCTTTTGCTTCATATAAAAGTGTCCCAGGAGTTACATAATCACCCTCTTTTACACTTATATTATATATGTACATATTATCTTCAAATAATCGTTTGTTTTTGATAGTATCTTTTAAAGTAGCAATTTTTATCAGTAAGTCACTCTTTGATGACTGTAAATTTAATACTTGGATTTTCTGATTATCTTTTTCAAAAGCAGATTTTGAAGAGATTTTATAAAGTCTATTATAGTTTTTTTCTTGAATTGCTAACATAGAGTTTAAAACATCCAGTTTTTTTTGAGTCTGAGCTAAATCTATTTTGTCAACACTATTATCAATTTCAATAATCTTCGTTTTTTTGTTTACAGATTCACCTTCAATCTTATCATTTGAAAAAATCACTTTCCCACTTACTGCTGATTTTATAACATAACTATTGTATGGCTCCAATTTAGAGTAATACTCCATCCCAAATACAAAGCTTGTAAACAGTAGTATAAAGCTAATAATTTTCATAAATTTCCTTTTATAAGTTTAAAGATTCAACTATTTTAATAATCTCTTTTTTAATATTTTTCAAATCAATATCTTCGCTTTTTTCAAGTTTAAAAATCATCTCATCTAAAGTTTTATTATATCCAATATATGGAAGAAGTAGTTTTATTACTTCATTGTCAGTTTTTGATATTTTTATTAATTTAACTAATGGTAAATCATCTTTTTGTACTGATTTTCTATTTTTAACATAGAAGTATAAACCAAATATTAATATTGTAAAAAGTATACCAAAAATAAAAAATAGTATCATCTCTTTTATAGATGTTTTATAAACAATTTTTTCTTTAATAATCTCTTTTTTTTCTTCTACTTTTGCTTTCTCAAGGCCTTTAAAAGAGACTTCTTTATCTACTTTTTTTACTTTTACTTTATAGTTTTTACTCTTTTTAACTACTACTTTTTTAGTTTTCTTATCAAAATATGTAAGCTCTATAGTTGGAATCTCAAAATCTTTATTTGCTATGATAGAAAAAGATTTTTTATAAGAGCCTACATTTTTATTATTGTTTATTTTAGTTTGAATTTTTGCTTTATCTTCAAAAATTGTTACATCTTTTATCTTAAGTTTTATATCTGATATATCTTCAATATTTCCTATTCCATTTATTTCCACTTTGTAAGAGATAGACTCACCTTCATCTATCTCTTCTCTTGAAATAGAAGTACTTATATCAAACTTACCAATTAAATTAACATTGTCAGGCAATGGTTTTACATCAAGTTTTAATGAATTTGAATATATTTTTTGGGTTTTTGTACCTTGTGAAAATAGAGAATAACTGTAGTTATTCATATCTACTACTTTAGCTTCTATTTTTATTGAAGGTACTTCAAGTAATCCACTTTTTTGAGGTGATATTAAAAAATTTAGTTCTTGAACTATAAAATCATTTTCTTTATAACTACTATTTTGTTCTTCAATTTTTTTACTCCAAATATCATTGAAAATGGGCATTAAAAAGGATAAGTCAACTATTTCTAAATCTTTTTTATATTTAAACTTTAAATTTAATACTGCCTCTTCTCCTACGTATAAAGAGCTCTTATTTAGTGAAATCTGAAAATCAAAATTTGAAAGCTGTGATTTTTTAACTGTTTGCTGAGTTATAATTTTTTCTTCTGTTCTATATACTTTTCCATCTACTTTTACTTCAAAAGATGGAAGTGTAAAATTATTTTGTGGCTTAAAAGAGTAGGTTTTTTTTATCTTGTTTATTATATTTCCATTTATATTAGTCATGGATCTACTTGTGCCCAAATTTACAACTACTTGATTATCTATTTTTTTTATATCTGGAAATTCAATATTTGAACCCTGTGCTTCTAATTCAAAAACAAAGTTTTCATTTAAAATAAAACTATCATTTGATTTTAGTAAAACATCACTATAAAGAAAAGTTGTAAATAATAAAAAAATAAGTTTAAAATATAGTTTCATGATTAAAACTCTAATGTTCCTTCTATTGCAAAATTTGCTTTAGAATCAAGCTCTGCATGACTTAGAACTGCAATTTCTAAACCAAATTTTTCATAAATTTCAGAAATTCTTTTTCTTAATACTGGATCAACAACCATTGCTACTTTGTTGTATCCTTTAGCTTCTACATTTTTTACCAACTCTTTTGTATGAGTAACTAAATTATTAATTTCTCCAATTGATAACATAAGTTGAGAAGCCCCACCTTTGTCTTGAAGTTTTCCTATAAATTGTTGCTCAAGTTCAGGTTTTATAGTAACAATATGCAAAATATTATCAGTATCTAAATATCTGTTTGTAATAAGTCTATATAGCTTACTTCTTACATGTTCTAATAGTACATCAGGGACCTTAGTATACTCTGCAATATCGGCAACTGCTTCAATGATAGTCAACATATCAACAATTGGTATACCTTCATGTAAAAGATCTTTTGCAACTTTTAATAATGTTCCATGTGATGTTAATTTCATAGCCTCATCAACAACTATTGGGAAGTCTTTTTTCAATCCATCAACAATATCAACAATATCTTGTCTAGTTATAATATCTTCTGCATGTCTTTTAATTATCTCAGAAATATGCGTAGATATAATTGTTGGTGCATCAACAACTGTAAATCCTTTTAATAGGGCATCATCTTTTAACTCAGGTTTTATCCACGTAGCTTCAAGTCCAAATACAGGTTCTAATACTTTTTTACCCTCTAATTTTGCCTTTGCAGGTCCTCCCATTGCTAGAAGTTTATCGACCTCAACATTAGCAACATCTAAAGGTATTCTTTTTAAATATAGTGCATATTCACTAGAGTTTAAAGCAGCATCATCTGAAATTTTTATTTGTGGAATTATAAACCCTAAATCAGCTGCAACCCCTTTTCTAATACCTCTAATTTTATCTAATAAGTCAGAATTACCTTGAACTAGTTGAAGAAGTCTCATTCCAAGTTTTAACTCTAAGACTTCCATTTTCATGATATTATCAATTGCATCTTTATCATTTGTAGGTTTAGCAGCTTTCTCTTTCTCTTCTTTTATTTTATCAAGAATATCTTGTTGTTCTTCTTCCTCTTTTTTCTTAAAAAACTTGGTTATACTATTTTCTTGTCCACTATCAATCATATATATAAGATAACCTGTTAATCCAAGCAATAATCCCATAACAATAAGTATTCCCGATGGAAACCCTGGAATCATTGCAAATAAGAATAGTGAAAGGGCAAGTATCATTAATGATTTAGAGTCTTTTACAAGTTGATTAATTGCCTGGTCAGCAAACTTATCTTCATCAAGATTAGACCTTGTGATAATAATACCAGTTGCAGTTGAAAGAATAAGTGCAGGAATTTGAGCGACTAATCCATCACCAACAGTTAAAATCGTAAAGATTTCTGCACTCTCTGCAACAGTTAAATCATGTTGAAATACCCCTATTAATAGACCACCAATAATATTTACAACAGTAATAATAATACCTGCTGTTGCATCCCCTTGAACAAACTTTGAAGACCCATCCATAGCCCCGTAAAAGTTTGCTTCAGCTATTAGTTCATGTCGTCTCTCTGTTGCTTCTTTATCATCAATAAATCCAGCATTTAAATCTGCATCAATTGCCATTTGTTTTCCAGGCATAGAGTCAAGTGTAAATCTTGCTGTTACTTCTGCAACCCTTGTAGAACCCTTTGTTACAACCATAAAGTTTATAAGTACCAAAATAATAAATATAATGATACCTATTACCATATTTCCACCAACAACAAACTCACCAAATGCTGAGATTATGGAACTTACAGCATCAGGACCATTATGTCCATCAGTTAAAATAGATCTTGTTGTGGCAATATTTAGAGATAATCTAAATAGAGCAAAAATTAAAATAAGTGTTGGAAAGGTTGTTAAATCAGTAGGTTTCTTAATATATAAACCAATTAATAAAATCAATAAAGAAATAGATAAAGATAAAATCAAAAAGAAATCTAATAAAAATTTCGGTAAAGGAACAATTATTATAGATAGTATAGCAATAAAAAATGCTACAGCAAATAAATCTTTTGAAAATATCTTTTTTATGTTCATCTAATAAAGAACTATTTTAACTTAAATAATTAACTAGTGATAAGCTATTTGTCTTACTAATTGTTGAATAAAGTGTTTTATATATTAACTCTAACTGTTTTGATTCAATCGCTACTTTTGTCATATCTGCAGAACTATTTTCAATAGATAACACATTAAAGTGTGTCAATTTTGAAGTAACTCTTTCATAGGCTGTTTCAAAAGTTTTATTTCTACCACCTAGTTCTCCATGTGCAGTATTAGCTGCATCATATGCATTATTTAAATCATCTAGTGCTAAAGATATAGCATCACCATCATCATTTCTTAAAGCAGCTATTACATCATCAATAGCTTGAAAACTATTATGTCTTGCTGTAAAAATTTTTTCACTACCATCTTCATTTGTTGGCATTTCTGCGATTGTGTGTATCTTATCTGGAGATTCACCAGTTGTTGTAACTTCAACAAACTCTTTTGTTGAGTTTCCATCATTATCGTATTTTACAATAACACTTTCTGCTGCATTTAATTTCCACTCATTTCCATTTTCGTCGATGATTCGTTCACCCTCTTTGAAACTTAACTCTTGGCCTGATACAGTTGTTGAAACACTATATGACATCATTTCAAACCCTGTAACACCTCTATCTCTATATGAGTCAAATTCCACTGCACTTTGTCTTAAATTTGGATTACCATTATATGTAATTTTCCCATCTTGATCTTGTACAAAAGCTTGAACATTTGTTTGAGAACCACTAAAAAGGTACTCATCCTCAACTCTTTCATTTACAAGTTTAAATAAGTTCTCTTTTGCACCTTCTATTTGAGTGGCAATAGCATTTCTTGAAATAGGATCACTTGTATCATTTCTTCCTTTTATAGTCTCTGTTTTAATAAAGTCTAAAAGGTTTTTAATTTCTGCTAAGGTTGAATCTGAAACATTATTTTGTGCAGTTGTTTTTTCTATTTGTCTTTTTAGACCTTCAAAAACATTAAGTTTATCTTCAATATAGAGTTCTTGAGTATAAACTTCAGTGTTATCACTTCCTTTATCAATCTCTTTTCCTGTACTCATTTGATGGTTAACTTTTAACTGTTGCTGATTTAGCATATCAAGTCTATATAGTGTTGATCTGTCTGTATTAATCATTTAATCACCTCCATAAATTGGCTAAATATCTGGTTAAAGTCATGTTTTTCAGCGGTTCCTTGAAAAAGAAAGCTTTTTATTTTCTCTCTTTTTGCTAAAGCCTCATCTAACTCTTTATCCATACCTTGCTTATAAGCACCCACACGAATTAAAATTTCATTCTCTTTTATTAGTGATAATACTCTTTTTAACTTTAAAAATCCATTATAATGCTCAGGACTAACAACTTTGTCCATAACCCTTGAAGCAGATTTTAGTAAATCTATAGGTGGGTATTGACCTTGTTCTGTTAATTCTCTTGTTAATACAATATGTCCATCAAGTATTGATCTACTTTGATCTGCAATTGGATCATTCATATCATCACCATCAACCAAAACAGTAAAAAATGCCGTAATTGAGCCCATTTGAGTGTTCCCAGCTCTCTCCATAAGTTGTGGTAAAAGTGCAAAAACGGAAGGTGGATATCCTCTACTAACTGGTGGCTCACCAATACTCAACCCTATCTCTCTTTGAGCCATTGCAAACCTTGTAACTGAGTCCATCATTAATAAAACATCATGACCTTTATCCCTAAAAAATTCTGCAATTGCCATAGCAGTAAATGCACCATATTTCCTCATAAGTGCTGATTCATCAGAAGTTGCTGCTATAATTATTGTATTTTCTAAATTATTATTTAAATTATAATGGATAAATTCAGGTATTTCCCTACCTCTCTCACCAATAAGTGCTACAACTTTTATTTGTGCTTCACAGCCTTTTACTATCATTCCCATAAGAGTTGATTTACCAACACCACTTCCTGCAAATATTCCTACTTTTTGCCCTTTTCCTGAAGTAAGCATTGAATCAATTGATTTAACTCCTGTTGAAAATCTTTCATCTATTATTCCTCTTTCAAGAGCAGGGATAGAAAGTTTATTGATAGCAGAATTTTGTTCTAAATCAGCAACTTTTCCCTTTTTATCAATTGGCTCACCTAAAGCGTTTACAACTCTACCAAGCAAGCCATAACCACTTTTTACACTAAGTCCATCTTTTTGTAAAAAAACTTTATCATGTATTCTAAAGCCTTCAATAAAAGAGAAGGGAACTATTTTAAATCCATTACTTTCAACAGAAGCTACCATTCCTAAAACAGTATATAAGTGTTGTTCAGATTCTATTTTTACGATATCTCCAACTGCAACTTCAATACCAACTGCTTTTATTGTTGTAGAACTAATGTGTGTAATTCTTCCAAAAGGTATAATTAAATTATTTGTATCAATATTATTAATAAATTTATCGAAATCTACCATATTACATCTTATCGCACATATCTTTATATAAAGAATCTTGTGCGTTTTTAATATCTTTACATTTAGTTATAAATTCATTTTTCAAATCACTTAAACCTTCTTCATCATATAATCTAATTAATTCATAAAAAACTCTTGCTTGATCATTTGGCTTCATATTTCTTGTGTTTTTTATAGAGTCTGTCAAATATTCTATTGCTTTTGTAATATTATTTTTCTTTTTTTCTAACATTGCTAATTCTATATCTACAAAGGGAGAATAAATATATGCTTTAAACTCTTTTTGCTTGTTATATAGTTTATCCAAAATCTTTTGGGCTTCATCTTCTTTATCTTTTCCAATTAAGTATAAATAGTATTGATAATAAAAGTCAATAATAATTGGATTATCATCATTCTTTTCTATAAATTCTGGAAATCTTGTTGCATAATAGAAAAACTTTTCCATGGCAATCGTATCATTTTTTGCACTGTAGACTAAAAATCTGTATAAAAACTCTTTTTCTAAAATATCTTTATTATTTATCATTTCAACTTTTGAAGAGAAATCTAATGCTTCATCTACTAAGCCTAAAGCATATGCCATTCTTTCTAAATATAAATATAGCGTTGCATCACGGCTTGTATTAAATGTATCTTTTAATAGTTCATAAGCTCTTTCATATGGTACTTCAATTAAACATTCAAAGAATTTATATTTTACTTCTTTATCTTCAATTAAAAGTTCTAAAGTCTCTTTTCTAGTAGTTTTAAGGGCTTTATTCATCAAAAAGCATTGGTCTTTTTTTAGATAATCTTTTATCAATAAAACATTGATTTCATCAAATAAAACTCCAATATTCTCATATGAAAATCTTTGAGTTATTGTATTTGCAATTTTATTATAAACTCTTTTTGATTTTAAAAGAAATTCATATTTTTTCTCTTTTTTAAAGTTTAACAGCTCTTGTAATAGTGCTTTTTGCTTCATGGCTTCAGAGTTTGGATACTTGGATACAATTAAAGAAGGAGATATATTACCTTCACGCATCAAAATTTCATCAATATACATCTTTGATTCTTGAACATATAATCCAGTTGGGTATTCACTTAAAATATCTTTATAAAGCTCTTTTGCTTTAAATAAGTAATAATTAGTTCCATCATACATATTCATATAAACATTTGCTAATTTAAATTTAAACTCTTCAATAAACTCAGCTTTTGTTGCTCTATTTAATAACTCTTTTAAAATTTCCACAGCAAATTCTGGCATATTTGCATCTACAAGTTTATCTACTTTTTTAAGTGCAACAAATGAATCATCAGAATAATAATCTATATTTTTATCTAATACTTTTGAGATAAGTTCATAAGCTTTCTCTTTTTGTCCATCTAAAATATATATATCAAATAGTTCATCGGCAACGATTGTTGCAACTAACACATCAGTTGTATCAACCAAAATATTATATAGAGTTTTTATGGCATTGGAATAAGATTTTGTATATTTATAAACTTTCGCTAAATAAATTTTTCCATAGGCATTTGTAATTTTATCAGAAAAGTTATTTATGATGATTTCTGCAAAATACTTTGCCTCTTTTACTCTATTGGTTGCCAATTTAAAATCTACCATTAGCATATATGCTTTTGAAAGATCTTCTTCTCGAATAACACCTGTATTAATGGCAAGTTCTAATTCATTTGAAGCTTCGGAAACTATTCTTTTTGTCTCTTTTTTTAGTGCTATTTCAGAGTATGTAAGTATTATATCAGAGTTTAAAATTTCTATTTTATTTAATTCTTTGAAATTTTTAATTTCAGCATAAGCTTCATCAATTTTACCATCTTTTGCCATCTCTTTTATCTGACTAAGTAATTCAAATCCATCTTTAATATCATTTTTTCTTTGTTCTGATATTTGAATCCCTGATGGGTTTATAAAACTATAATAAAAATCTACTTTTGCATTTGAAAATGTAAATAGTAATAAAAATATTAATAAAACCTTCAAAACTTACCTTTTATTTTTATTTAATTCATGGACATAAGAAAATACTTCAGCCATTGCTTTATAAAACTCTGAGGGGATTTCTTGATCTACTGCTATTTGATCATACAAAGCCCTTGCTAAAGAAGGATTTTCGATTATTGGTATATCGTTATCCTTTGCAATATCTCTTATTTTTAAAGCTAAAAAGTCTATTCCTTTTGCAACTATTTTAGGAGCAGCATCTACCCCACTATCATACTTTAAACCTACTGAGTAATGAGTTGGGTTTGTAATAACAACATCTGCATCTTTTGCATTTGCTCTCATTCTCTCAAAGTGTAATTGAAATTGAATATTTCTAATCTTAGCCTTTACCTTTGGATCCCCTTCCATATTTTTATGTTCATCTTTTACCTCTTGTTTACTCATCTTAAGAGACTTTGTATAATAATGTTTCATAAAAAAGAAGTCTATTATAGCAAATATTATCACTATAAATAATATAGCTTGTAAAAAATATAATAAAAGATAAAACATAGAATCTAAAGATGTAGAAATATCTTGATCCATCATGGCAAGAAAAGCTTTATAAGTAAGTCCAAAAAGAATAAACATCACAAAAACAATTAATGATAATTTTGCTAATAGTTTAACTCCTTCTAATAACTTTTTTAAAGAAAATAAACCTTTTATACCAGATATTGGGTTTAATTTAGAAAATTTTATCTTTACAGGATTCATTAAAAAACCAAATTGTGCCACATTTAAAATTACTGCCAAAAGAACTACAGCTAAAAAAAATGGTGCCAATGCATAAAAAGTTTGGTGAAGAATTGCATCTACCATATTATAATAATCTGTGGCGTTTGATTCTTTTCCAATTTGATTGAAGATATATATCATAACACCTTTTATAGTGTCATAGGTATATGCACTCCAAAAAAGCATATAAACTGTTCCAAATAAAAGAATAGCAGCTCCTACAACTTCTGCGGACTTAGGAACATTTCCTTCACCCCTTGCTTTACTTAACCTTTTACTGGTGGGGTCTTCAGTTTTTTCTTCTTCTGACATATATTACCCCTCCTTATTGAAATTTCATTATAAAATAGTTAGTAAATGCTTCTGTAAAAACTTCCATACCTAACATAATAAACAACATAATTAAAGCAAATTTTAACTGAAAAGTAATAACAAAAGGAGAAAATGCAGTCATTGATTTTGTACCATAAGCATAATATACATCTATAACAAATCCCACAAAGAATAATGGAAAGGCAAAGGCAAAAGTAAAGGCAAACATTCTATTAATTTCATCAATAGTCATTTTAAGTCCATCATAAGAGAAGAGATCAAAAGAGCCTAAGTGAACAAAAGAAAAACTTTTTGCTAACATAGAAAAAGTCATCTCATACATACCTGATTCAAAAAAAACAGCCAATCCAATGTAAAACATTAATCTAGCTAAAATCCCTTCATTAGTACCTGATGCAGGATCAAAAAAGTTTGCCATTGCAAGAGCTGTTGCATAACCAACAAACTCCCCAATCATTTTTACAGCATTAAATATAATATTTACTAGCATTGATGCAATTAAGCCTAATGTAGCTTCTGATAAAAGGGCTAAGATAAAGTTATCTGGAGTTACTTGTGATTGGATTTCAATTAAAGGAAATAAAAATATAGTTACGTAAAAGGCAAAAGCCGCTCTTAGTGTAACATTAACTGCTTTATGCCCAAAAATTGGCATAAGTGCCATAAAGGCAAGAATTCTAGCAAATAGTAGTGTAAAATTAATTACTACATTTTCATTAAGTAGAGATAATAGGGCTTCCATTACAGATAATTATAGCTATTATCTTCTATGACTTTACTTTCTTTATTATTTGTTTTTGAATTTAACTCTTGTGCAAACAAATTTTGATTATCAGAAGAGTCTTCATTATTCTCTGAATTTCCAAAATCTAAATCAAATGATGTAGCACTTCCTGCAAAACTTTTAAACAAACTATCTTTTAAAGATGTTTGATTATTTTCAAGACTCTCTTTTGTTGCACTATTACTTGCTTTCATACTAATTGATAAAGAGTTATTTTTTTGTTCATTTCTTATAATTATTGATATGCTTCCTAATGCAGCTGGATTTAAATTTATTCTAAATGCAGTAACAGGAGGATTATAGTTTTCATACATTGTTCTAGCTAAATCAGACATCATTGAAGCCATTTGCTGACGTGCCCCAATTATTCTATTTTGTATAGTTTGAGCAGCTGCTGGACTAACAGACATATTAATTAACTTGGAATCTTTTAGCTCATCACCTACTGTTTTACCATTAACTAAAAATCCATTATTTTGTTTTTTTGAGTCATGAGAGTTTGAGTCTTTTGAATTATTTGAACTATTTTTAAAAAAAGATAATCTATCAAAAGTAGATGAAGTTTTTGTTTCAATCTTCTCTTCAATAGACTCTTCAATATTAACTTCAAGTTTTTCTAATCCAAGATTTAAAACCTTTGCACTACTCTCTACTTCTTTTGTAGTTGTTGCATTTTTTACAAGTTGCACACCTTCATGTTTTGTTTCTAAATTTTTATCATTTATTGATTTTTTTTGAGTACTCATATAAATATTTGTTAATATACTCTCTTTTGATTTAGAGCTATTGCTGCTTTGTGTATCTGAACCTTTTAATAAATCTTTAAAAGATGAATTATCTTTTGGTTCTTTATCGACTTTTGATATATCTTTCTTGTTTTCATTTAAAATTTTGTCAATTAGTGATTCACTTTTTTTATCTTTTTGAGATAAAACTTCTTCTTTTTCAAGACTTACTTCTGTATTGCTTGCTTGTGTATTTAATTTTGCTAACTCATTTGCAACTTTTTGATTCTTTACTTCACTATTGGATACCTTATTATCTACTTGTTCATTTTTTGATTCATTGCTATTTTTTACAATACTGCTATTTTGTTTTTCTACTTTTTGAGAACTTTTTTCATCTATTTTTTCAGTAGGTAAAACATCATTTTTTGCTGTATTTTGAGAATTTAAGCTTTTATTGCTATTCTCATTTTTAATATTTTCTCCAATATCAGATACTTTTTTTGTTTCAATATTGTTAGTGTCATTAGTACTAATATTTCTACTATTTGTTAAAGATTCTGCCTCTTTTTGAATGTTTTCTAATTTATTATCAACTTTTATATCTTTACTTTTTGGCTTTATATCTTCTATATTCTCTTTTTTTATCTCTTTATTATCAGATTTTATTTCATCTGTATTCTCGTTTTTTGCATCTTTTGTTTTTGCTTTTGTCTCTTGGACTAATCTATCCATCAATGAGCTTGATTTTGTCTCATTTTTTACATTAGTATCTTTTGTATCTTTTGTAGACTTCGCTTCTGTTGAGTTTTCTACTTCACTTTTTGCATCTTTTGTTTTTGCTTTTGTCTCTTGGACTAATCTATCCATCAATGAGCTTGATTTTGTCTCATTTTTTACATTAGTATCTTTTGTATCTTTTGTAGACTTCTCTTCTGTTGAGTTTTCTACTTCACTTTTTGCATCTTTTGTTTTTGCTTTTGTCTCTTGGACTAATCTATCCATCAATGAGCTTGATTTTGTCTCATTTTTTACATTAGTATCTTTTGTATCTTTTGTAGACTTCTCTTCTGTTGAGTTTTCTACTTCACTTTTTGCATCTTTTGTTTTTGCTTTTGTCTCTTGGACTAATCTATCCATCAATGAGCTTGATTTTGTCTCATTTTTTATATTAGTATCTTTTGTAGACTTCTCTTCTCTTGAGTTTTCTACTTCACTTTTTGCATCTTTTGTTTTTGCTTTTGTCTCTTGGACTAATCTATCCATCAATGAGCTTGATTTTGTCTCATTTTTTACATTAGTATCTTTTGTATCTTTTGTAGACTTCGCTTCTGTTGAGTTTTCTACTTCACTTTTTGCATCTTTTGTTTTTGCTTTTGTCTCTTGGACTAATCTATCCATCAATGAGCTTGATTTTGTCTCATTTTTTATATTAGTATCTTTTGTATCTTTTGTAGACTTCTCTTCTGTTGAGTTTTCTACTTCACTTTTTGCATCTTTTGTTTTTGTATCTTTTATTTTTGGTTCTTCAAAACTTTCTTTTTTTGAATCACCAATATCATCTTTTGCTTTAGATAACATCTTATCAAAAAGAGATTCTGTCTCTTTTTTAGGACTATTTTGTGATATTTTTGAATTGTTTGAAACTTCTTTAGTTTTCGAGGGAGCGAAAAGTTCTAATTCATTACTCATATTCTATCCTTATTCAGATGTCTATCTAGCAATTATGTCTAATGTTTTTGTATCCATTGTCTTATGAGTTGTAAAGGCTGATACATTGGCTTCATAAGATCTCATAGCTTCTATTAAATCAACCATTTCAATTACTGGATTAATATTAGGATATGCTACATAACCATCTTCATTTGCATCAGGATGATCTGGTTCAAACTTCATTACAGGTTCATCTTTAGACTCTACAATTTGTTTAATACCAACTCCACTTAAGTTTTTATTTGGTAAATTTGTCTCTTTTTCTTGACTAGGACTTGCACTTAATTTCTCTTTTTCACTTATAAGCATCTCTTCAAAAACAACATTTTGTTTTTTGTAAGGTCCACCGTCAGTAGAATGAGTAGTTTGAGCATTAGCAATATTTGCACTTACAACATTTATTCTTGTTCTTTGTGCACTCATTCCTGAAGTTGCAATATTATATCCATCAAAAAAACCCATCTATTTTCCTTTACTAAACTTGCATTGCCATAATTTGTTTATATGCACCCATTGCTTTATTTTTAACTTCTAATGCAAGTTTCAAGCTTAATTCTGCTTCTTCTATTTTCTGTACAGCTTCTTGCAAGTTTTCAACTTTTCCTGTTGCAATGTTTTCCATTGCTTTATATCCATCAACTTGAGTTTCATTTACTTCATTTATTGCATTGTTTAACATCGAAGCAAAAGATTCTTCTACATTGCCGTTTTTGTTATCAACCTTTTGAACATTATTTTGGTTTAAAACATTAGAAACGCCATTAACTCCTGAAATATCCATATAGTCCCCCTCTAGCTAGCTGTATTGCCATTTTTATTATTTGAGTCACTTGTTGTTAACTCACTTATAAGTTCATCTATTTTTTGAGTATGATATTTAAAATCTAACTCTGCTTTTTTGTTATCAAGACTGAATAATAGTATCAATAATGATAACATAACATTAGACATTGTTTTTAGAAAAATTGTTACAAAAATAATACCTAATACCATTTCCATCGGTGTAAATAGATGAACATTAAACAGGAAAAATAAAGATGTACCAAAGAAACCTATAGCTACGTAAAATCTAAAAATTCCACTAGCTATAACTGTTTTTGAAAATCTTTCTATTATCACATTTCATCCAAATCTATTTATTTAAAATTTTCAGCAGTGAACTAACTATAAACTCCAACTCCTCTGTAACAGCTTGACTTTCAAACTCATTTACAAATAATTTTCTCAATCTACCAGTTGTGGAAATATTCTTAGAACTGCTTACGTTACCCATATATTCTATCATAAAATTAGAATTTAACCTATTTTTGAGTGCTAGATTCTGCAATGAATTTGTTATAGACTCCCCAATTTTATAGTTTTTTGTATGATTAAAACACAACATAAGCGAATTTTTATCTTTGGAGAGCATTTTAACCAAAGCATAAACATCTGTTAATGCACTTGGGTCTGTAGTAGTTAAAGCTAAAATATTTGAAGAAATAGATAAAAACTCTTTTACATAATCATTTAATCCAGCTCCTGTATCAACTAAAACAATATCAAACTCTTCAATATCAATTATATCTTGAACAATTCTAGCTACTACTAAGCTATTTGAATGATTTGAGTATTGATAACCACTTTTCCCTGCTATTAATGTAATATTTGGATATTGAGTTTGAATAAAAACATCTTCTAAGTTTGATTTACCATCAATATAATCAAATAGCGTAAGATTTGGTTTTATATCGAAAAGAACTTGCATATTTGCCAAACCAATATCCGCATCTATTACACCTACTTTTAGTCCTTTTTTTGCTAATAAGTAAGCAATATTTGCAGTAAAAGTTGACTTACCAACTCCACCTTTACCTGAGGTTATAGTTAAAAGTTTCGTTTTTGAGGGAGTAGTTCTATATTTTCTTTTTGTTAAATTAATTAATTTATTTGCTTGTGTTGAAATTGTATTAATCAAATCATTTCCTACCTTGGGCAGCTATGTTGCATAAAACAATTAATCAAAAAAGATGAATCAGAAACAATCAAATCATCAGGAACATTTTGTCCAATAGAGATATAAGTTATTGACTTTTTTGTTTTGTGTGCAAAAGAGATCAAGTTCCCAAAACTTTTTGTTTCATCAAGCTTTGTAAACGTTAAATAATCAATATTTAGTCTGGAATAATTTGTATAAATATCCATCAAATCACTCTGTTTTACATTTGCAGGAAGTACTAAAATCTTCTCAATAGGTAGCTCATCAACCTTCTTTTGAAACTCATTTATAATTTCTATTTTATCAACATCATATTGACTAGAACCTGCTGTATCTATGAAAATATAATTACAATCTTTTAGTCTTAATAATGATTCAACTAAATCTTCAGGTTTTTTAACTACTTCTAAAGGCAATCTCATAATACTTGTATATGCTTGTAGTTGCTCTATTGCACCAACCCTAAAAGAGTCTAAAGTTACAATACCAACTTTATAATTCTCTCCTAGTTTATATGCATAACGAGCTGCTAACTTTGCGATTGTAGTTGTTTTTCCAACTCCTGTGGGACCAACCATCATCATGATTTTTCTTTGATGTTTTCTAAGTGGTACTTCATTTTTTATTGGAATTATTCGTCTTAATATAAGTTTGAAAAAATCATTTATTTTTTGAGGATTTGATTTCATTCCAACAGGCAATTGTTTTATAGTCTTTTTCATAATTGTATATGTCATCTCTTGGTCAAATTCATTTGATTCAAAAAGATTATATATATCAACAAACTCAGGAGGAATAGTTAAATCATATAACTGTGATTTTGGATCCCAAATTGATTTTTGCACTTGTTCGATTGCATCTTGCATTTTAAGAATTTCTTCTTTAAAGTCATAAACTTTTGCACTGAAATCATTGTCTTTCAACTTATTAGTATTTGTTGTTATTTTTTTTGTAAAATCTTGTCTATTTTTTGTTTGTACTACGTCTTGTTCTTCTTCTAATGCAACTACAACTTCATACATGTCTTTCTTACTTTTAGGATCAGAAATCTTTTTTGTTGATATTACAATTGCTTCTTCTCCACACTCTTCTTGTGCCTTTCTTAAAGCTTTAGTTGGTGTTTCTCCCAAAAAAGATAACATATTCATCTAGCTCTTCCATCTTTATAAATTTTTTCAATCTTTCCATTATCTCTTTTGATTTTAATATAGTCATTATTTTCATATAAAATTCTTCCATTTGTTTCAATTTCAATTGAACCAAAACTAAATATAACTTTATTGTTATTCTCTTTTTTTAAATCATCATGACATATAATTTTTTCTTTTTGTAAATACTTTTTAGTAAAATATTTCTCTTTTTTTAATTCTTCTATAGTAATAACTTTACAATCTTTTGGAACATTGTTCAGTTGTAAAATAGCGACATTTGAAGGACTTAAAGCAATATTATATGGGATATCAATTTTTGCAATAATTACTTCAGTTGAAAAAAGCTTTAAAACAGAAATTATTGTTAGATAAAAAAAACTAAATCTTAATTTCAACTATATTCCCTCCACTCTCAGTAGTTAATTCATCAACTATGTCCTTATACATTTGTTGAATAGGAAGTACAATAGAGGCTAATTTAGCATTTAAAACATGAAGTTCAGTTAACTCTTTTTCTAAAGTATCAACATCATCTCGGTATATGTTAATATCTATCCCCTCTTGCATCTTTTTAACTAACTCTTCATTTAAATTTTGTCTTAACTCAATTATTTGATTCATATAATTTTGTTTGTCATCATTTCTGTCTAATAACTTTTCATGTTTAGCTGCTTTTATATCTTCAATGTCACTATTTATTAAATCTTTCATTTTAAGAACTAATGAACCCATTTCATCTGTAATATTTTTAATCATGTTATTACCTAATTTAAACTATTTATTTTTACTTAAAAACTCATACAACAAATTACTAATTCCCATTCCACCAGCAGCACTATTTGATACAGCATCTGTATACATACTTTTTATAATATCAGAACCTGTACCCTCACCTGCAATGTTTGTAGACTTTAAAGAAGTATCCATTATCTGTTTTAAAAAGAATGATTCAAAGTTATCACAGACATCTCTTAATTTATCATCTTCTAAGTTCTTTGTATTGACATTTTCAAATTTTTTTTGATTTAATGTTGATACATCAACATTGTTTGTTAAATCTATCATTGTTCCAACCTATCAAAGAAATTTTCTTTTTCTAATATATTTTTTTGTTCAGTTGAAGATACAAATCGTAACTCAACTCTTCTATTTTCTGCTGCATTTTCACTTTTTGGTCTATATGAACTATAAGCAGAAACTTTCAATTGCGAAGGATCTATTCTATTTCTTATTAACTCTTTTACTACAGAAATAGACCTTAAAGCTGAAATATCCCAACCATCTCTTGGTATTGTATCATTTGTAAAGTTACTTCTATCTGTATGTCCTATTATTTCTATATCAAAAGTTTGAGGCATTGTTCTTATCACCCTTGCAATCTTAGAGATAAATCTTTTAGCTGATCTATTCTCTAAATTATACTCTCCCTCTCCAAACATTAATGAAGATGGGATATCTAAAGTAAACTCATTATTACCTTCAGTAATTTGAACTTGTTCACTCATAGTTGAAGTTTGTTCATTTATCTCATCTGCAATTTGTGTCATTTCCTCAACTGCTGACTGAGTATCTTGGGCATTTGAATCACCATCATTACTGGCATCTCTTGAAGTATTTGTTGCCTCATCTCTTTTTACAGTATCTTGTGTTTGGTCTAAAAAGCCCATTGCTTTTCTCATTATCTCAAAATACTCTTCAACCTTTTTTTTATCCATAACTGCCATAGATAATAAAAGAATAAAAAAAGTAAGTAACAAGGACATAAGGTCACCAAATTGAACTAGCCAACCTGGCAAACATTTAGGACATTCAGGACACTTTTTATCAGCCATTATTTTTACTTTTTATCACTGAGGTGCTTCAACTAACATTGCATTTAATTTCATCTTAATATTACCGATTGACTCTTCTGCTGAAATCATTGCCGTACCTGTTATAATAACTTCACAAGCAGTTACTTCTGTTTTATGTTTTTGCGCAAGTTTTGATTCTATTACTCCTGCCAATAATGTACCTGTTAAAGCCCCATACATTGTTGTAAGTAAAGCAACTGCCATTGCTGGTCCAACTGCAGCAGGATCTGAAAGGTTTGCTAGCATTGCCACAAGCCCAACAAGTGTTCCAATCATCCCCATTGAACCAGCAGTTCCACCCATATTTGAGAAAACACCAATAAGTGAAGAGTGTCTTTTATCCATATGTTCTAGCTTAAGTTCTAACAATGGAATCAAAACATCTGGTTTTGTTCCATCTACTAAAAGTTGAAAAGCTTCTTTAAAAAAAGCATTTGGTTCTGTTAATACTTTTTGTTCAATTTGCATAACCCCATGTTTTTTCACTTCAGTTGCATAAAAAATAATTTTTTCAATTAGTTCAGGCAATGGTTCTGTTTGACTTTCGTTTAAAGCAATCTTAAATCCATCTCCAATTCTTTTCAATTCACTAGGTTGAAATTGTCCTGCAGTTACAGCTATAGTTCCACCAAATACAATAACAATAGATGGGATATCAATATAAGGGCCAAAACCAACTCCACCCAACATAATAGCAAGAGCAACTAATGCCCAACCACCAATTAAGCCTCCAAGAGTACTTTTATCCATTTTTTATCCTAATCCTATTTGACTTAGTCTTGATGAATCATTTCCAATATTTTTAATCTTTAACCCAAATTTACCTTCAACAATAACAGCTTCGCCCTCTCCAATTTTAATTCCATTTACTAAAATGTCTAAAGGCTCATTTACCATCTGTTCTAACTCTATTATTTCTCCAATATCCCACTTTAAAATATCTTTTAATAAAAAGAGTTTTGTTCCAAGTCTTACACTAAGTTTTAGCTTTATGTCAAAGAGAAGTTTTAGATTTTTAGAAGATTCTTCAGATAATAGAGAATCAATCCCACCTGTAGAAGGTAAAGATGATATATTTGCTCCTGCATTTTCAGTAGCATCTGCATTGTTGGAAGAGGTACTTTCTACTACTTCATTTCCAGTTATTCCAGATAAAAAAGGAAGTATAATATCATCAAAGCCAATAATCACTTCTGATATTTTATCATCAAGACTTAATTTGAAAGAATAAATATTATCACTATTCTCTTTTTCACTACACTCAACAATTTTAGAACCTAAAACTTGATGTTTTAAACCAGAGATATCAGGGAATCCTTGTGCATTTACAGAAGTAGACATACTACCACAAATATTTGAGACAATTTCATTTACTGCATCTGTTATTTCATCATCAATATGCTCTTTTAAATCACCTGTACCACCAAGCATCAAGTACTCAAACCTTGCAGCACTAGATGTTGGAATAAAAAAATTAAAATTTGATGCTATATCTTTGAACTCAAACTTCACATCAATTTGTACACATTGTGAAGAGTCAACTTTTGAAAAATCAGCCTTTTCAACACTTTCACATTTTGTAGTTTGAGAAAGCAATTGTTCTAAAGTATTTGATAATTCGTCTTTTATAATATTTGAAATATCTGATGCCAAAACTAAACCTTAATTAATTTTTATTATTTAAATCTTCTACTAACTCATTTAAATGAGCTTTTACTTTCATCATATCTTCTGTTGGATATTTAAACTCGGCATCACCTCTTGTAACTTTTACAAAAAAGTCTCTACTTTCTTTGTTGTAACCAAACTTTACATTATCTAGTACAACTTCATTTACTAGATCTGTTTGTTCATTTGTTTTTACATTTTTGTACTTCTCATCGGGTACAATTCTATCTTTTTCATCTAGTTCTTGTACCTTTTGAATCTTTATCTCATGATTCACTTTTGACGCGTCGATTTCAGGCATTCTACCAATTTCCATAGTTTCTCCTTTATCAATATTATTTTAAACTATTATATCTAAAAAAATTTAAATTAAGAAATTTTGAATTAAATTAACAAAAAATCAAAGTGTTTCCAAGTACTTGTCAAATCCTTCTAATTTAAAATCTATCATATCATCTGTATAGGGTTTAACAAAAAATTGTTTTGCACTATTTATTTTTAACTCTTGTATTAATTGAACTCCTGTTAAAAATTCTGATGCACTATCATTTAATAAACTTTTTATAAGAGAAATTTGAATAGAAGCTTCATTATAGTTACCTGCATCCAAATAACATGCAACTATCAAATACATTGTATATTTATCATCAAGTTTATACTCACTTTGTAAACTTTCTAAAAGTTTTAATGCATTATTAGGATATCCATCATGAAGTAGTTTAAGTGCCTTCGTTCTTAAATATGTGGGAGTAACATTACTTTCCATACTAAAATCAGCCCTATTAAATAGACCTAATGATTTTAACAAATCCACATAATATTGAGTAATCAAAATTGGGCCATCTAAGAAGTTATTATTAACTTTTAAAGGAACAGTATCTTGTAATCTTGAAAAATATTCAAAATCATTTTCATTCTTTCTTTTAATAACTTTTTTAAGAAGAAAAGTTAATGGCTCTTTAAAATCTTCTTTTATTAAAGGCTCATCTAATGAGGCAATACCTTCATTAAATTTGGGCAAAAAATCTAATGCTCTATAAAAAATAGTTTTAGAATAATGTTTAGGTTCTGTTGATGTTCCTATATTTTCGTTAATAATTAAGTTATATATCTTTTGTCCAAAATATTGATACATTCCTTTTCTAAGTTTTGCATTAGTATCCAAATACTCTTTATCTTTTATAGTACTATTTGATCTTATTGCAGTAATTAAAGCCATAACTGAATACAATTTATTACCTGGGTTTAATTTTGTTGCCTGTTGAAAATATTTCAAGGCATTATAAAAATCATTAATTTGTGCATAAGATAAACCTAAATTGTAGTATATATAGGACTTTGTATCTTTGTTTAACATTTTCTTTAAGATTACAACTTTTTGAATAGGATCTTTTTTTATTAATTCTAAAAATGAAGCATTGTATGAAATCATATCATCTAGATTTTCTAAACTCTGTTTATCTTTAAAAATAAAACCTTTTGTAGAGTCATAAATAATCTCTTCATTGTCAGAAAATATGTATGGAGCATAATAATAGATATAATCAATTTTTCTATTTAAATCAAATTTTGTAACAAATTTAAAATACTCTTTAGGAGTATATTTATCTTTGTTGAAAAACATTTTAAGTTCTAGCTCTTTATTTACTTCAAAAGATGATTTTCTCTCTTGAATAAAAGTTAAATTTTCATCTAACTTTTTTAGACTATTTGATTTTAAATTACTAAAAACTTTAAACCATAAAATTTTATCTTTTACTTTTAAGTTTACAGTGCTTTCATATGCTTTGTTTAGTAATAAATCTGCCTTTTCATAATCTTTTAATTTAATTAATAAAAGTGCTTTTTTTAAATCTGATGAATAATCCATGGCATTTAGAAGTGTTAAAGCCATATCATAATCTTTTAATATTATAAAAGTATCTGCTACAAGCCTTTTTCCATGTTCTGACAAGTCTTTTCTTGTTTTTGCTATTTCTATAATCTTTTTTAAAAACTTTTTATTATTAGATATTAAATACAAATAGTAACAAGCAGACATGTATGAGTACGTATTTTCTTTAATTGCAGCAGTATGATTATATATTCTTTCTAAATATATTCTTGCATTATAAATTGAATTTAATTTATAATAAGCAATTCCAATATTTAGATATGAGGGTATTTGTAAGAATTTTGAAGTCTCTTTTAAAATTTCGATGGCTTTTAAATACTCATCTTTTTCTAAAAGAAGAACTGCATTATTAAATTGTACTTGTTGAGATATACTTTTTTGGTTTTTTGTTAAATCATCATATTTAAAAATAACTTCAGGTTGAGATTCAACCTTTGAAACATCTTCTGCAGTTAATATTGTATGAAAAATAGTGATTAATAAAAAAAGAAAGAACTTTTTCTTTAAATTAAATAGTTTAATGAGATTCTCCTATTAAATCATAGTATTAACTTGAGCATAAAGCTCTTCAGACCTCTTTTTGAGTTTATCAACTTGATGTCTTAACTCATTATTTTGTAACTTTACATCTCTTAAATCATTTCTTGCAACGGAGAGGTTATTTTCAGTATGTTTTAAAGCATCATCTTGTGCAACAACTTGTTTATTATATCTATCCATTAACTGTGTGTATTTATTCTTTTCATCTTCTAATATATTTTTTTCTTCATTTACTTTTACATATAAAGACTTATACACATTTGTTGTAGAAAAATAATATAAAAACATTATCATTAAAAACAAAATTAACAAAAAATTTTCCAAATTTAACCTCTTTAAAAAATAGATAGAAAATCTATCTATTTTATTTATTATCGTTTTAAACCAATTAATGTAGTTAATAATTGGTCAGATGTAGTAATTGATTTAGCATTGGCTTCAAAAGCTCTTTGGAATACCATCAAGTTAACTAAACTCTCACTTAAATCAGCAGTACTTAGCTCTAGAGTTGCAGACTCTATAGTTGCCGTTCTGTCATTATTAATATTATATGTTGGCTCACCACTTTGAGTAGTTTTTGCTAAAAGGTTGTTCCCTTGTGGGTCTAGTCCTCTTTCATTATTAAACAATGCAATTGCAACTTGACCAATAGCAAACTCCGCACCATCTTGTTTCATGGTAATTAAACCTGAAGCATCAACAGAAAACTCACCAAAGGCGGAGTCGGATATGCCTAAGGTATCGAGCCTCAGTTGAAGTGAGTCTTGTGATGAAGTTTGGTCAAGGGTGGTTTTTATCTCCAGAAACTCTGCCCCTGCACCTTTTCTTCCAGAAGCATCGGCATTTTTGTCAATACCACCTGCAATTTTATTAATAGTTAATGTTGTAGGAAAGTTACCTGATGGGGCACCTGATGTTTGTTGAATTATCAACTCTCCATTTACAACTACTGCATTATATGGCATTGAAACTGTTGTACCACTGGCATTTGTTGCTGTATTTTTAGAAAATATGTCATTTATTTTTCCAGCAAGTGTATCTAAATCTCTAGGAGATGAGATTGTCCCACCTGTAGTAGTAATAGCACTTAACACAGTACCATCAGATAAGGTAATTGATGGAACTGTCATTGTAAAACTTGTCTGTCCATTTGCTAAAACTGCTGCTGTGTCATCAAAAGTATAATTACCAGCACTTCCTGTTGCAATATAAGTTTGAGCATTGGCATATAATTCTGAACTAAACTCTACATCATACTCTTTTGCCTCAATTACAAGATTACCATTTATATTTTTTGCAGTAAAATATTTATTAAAATTTTCTACTGAGATATTTGTACTTCCTGTTGCATTTGTAGTTAAATTTGTAATAACATCATCAATATCATCTGTTGCAGAAACACTAATTGCAGAACCAAAATTAATTGTTTTTTCTAAATCTTTGTCATATACACTAAAGTCAAAACTATAAGTATCTGCATTGTTTAAATTAAGTTCTTGAAGAGTAAAAACATCCCTTTGATTACCACTAATTGCCATAGCTAATGCATCTCTAGCACTTTGTAATCCTCCAAGTCCAATACCTTCTTGTGCAGTTGTTGCACTAGTAGTTTCATTAAAAGAACCATAAACAACTGTATCACCAGAAACTTCTGCAACTTCAGTTATTTTAAACTCTTGTCCTGGAATCATTGATTGAATTTGAATCATTCCATTTAAAACATCAGCATCTTTTGTAGATTTTGTAAAGGTATCAAAAGATTCAAAAGAGTTTACAGCACTTCCTGTTTCAGTAGTACCATCTCTTGAAATATCTTCATCAGTTACAGTATATGCAACAAATCCTGTTATTTTAGAAATTTGATCAGCTAAAGCTTTATATGTTGCAATCTGACTTGCTTCTACATCTGTTAAAACAGTTGTTCCATCATCAGCAGTTCTTGATGGTTGAGATACATAGTTTTGAGAGTATTTTTTACCATCAATATAAACATAAATTTGATCACCCTCTTTAGTCAAATCTGTTCCTATAAAATTAACTTGAGAGATTTGAGATTGTGCACTTTGTGAAGTTCCATCAGGATTATCTTGATATGCTGATAATGCATCTGAGTAGTTAGCAACTAAGGCTTTTACGTCATTAACCTTAGATGCCTCATTCTTTAATCCATACCCAGAATAAACATCACTAACATCTGCTTTTGCAGTTTGTTCATAATTTGTTGCTTTAGCTGTGTATGTTTCAACTGATTGAGATAAAGTAACAATTTTTGATGTAAGAAGTTCTGTATATGCACTTGTAAAAACATTAATATTTGGATTTGTTGATAATCTATCATCAGATGTAATTGTACTCATAGCCCATCCCTGAACTTCATTACCAGCTGCATCTTGTAGGGTACCATTATCACCCATCCTAAAGTTACCAGCTCTTGTATAATATGTTTCACTAGTACCTGTTGAACTTCTATCTGTCACAGCAAAAAATCCATTTCCAGACAGTGCCATATCGTAATCGACTCCAGTACCTTTTAGGTTACCTTGTACATAAAGCTTTTCGGCATCAAGTATTTTTGCACCTTTACCTATTTTGTCTTGATACATTTGGTCAGCAAAAGAGATTCTTGATGCTTTATAACCTATTGTATTAACATTTGCGATATTATGAGACTCATTGTCCAAAGCCTTTTGTTGTGCTGCTAAACCAGAAATACCGGTCCATAGTGCTCCAATCATGATTTATCCTTTTAGATAAAATTATAAACATTTTATGTTTATTAATTAGTACTTTTCTAAGTACTAATTAATAATCATCTCATTAATGCTATTGCTGTTTTTAAAAAATCATCTGATGTTGTAATTGATTTTGAGTTTGCTTCAAAAGCTCTTTGCGCTATTAAAAGTTTTTGTAATCCAGTAGAAACACTTATATTACTAACTTCAACACTACTTGCTACCATTTCATTTAATAAATCTGCATTTTTAGCTTCACCTGAAGCTGTAGTTTGCGAATATAAATTAGAACCTTCTGCTTTTAATGATTGTTCATCAGGAAAATATGCAGTAGATACTCTTCCTGCTATATAAGTATTTGTACCTTGAGTTAAGTATAAAATCCCATCATTACCAACGCTAAGAGATGTATCATTATATGAAGCAAGTCCAAGATTTGTTATTTTTAAATTGATATCACCTAATGATAAACTTGCTTGGTTAGGTGCTGGGATTCCATTTTGAATATCTAAAAACTGCGCATTTGCCAATTGAACTGCACTATTTAATGCATCTCTAGCTGACTCAACCATTGCTAAACCTGAACCTTCAACTGCGTCAGTTATTTCTATTAGTGGAGCACTTGAGTTTATTGTAGGAGAAGCAACTTTTGTATTGTCTCCAGGTATTAAGTTATCAATTGTAAGCATTCCAGTCGTTGAATTAAAAGATGATGAATAACCTTGTAAGTCAGAGATTTTATCTGATAATTTATTCATAGTAGTTAAGGCATCAGTGTCAAAATATTGTCTAACTAACTGATTTCCTAAATATAATTCTACTACATCATTAGTATTTGTAAGCTCTCCGGTATAGTTTTCATATGTTAAATTTGTTTGTTGATTAGTTGAGGCAACAGAAACTTCATTTGGATTAGATTCTAATAATTTTAATTTATTATTATAATCTGTTTTCAAAGCTTCAATATCAGATACAACTGAACTTGCACTTTTATAGTTCTGTCCAGAGACACCAACATCAGTTGCTGTTTTTGTATAATCAGTTGCTTTAGCATTAATTGATATTGTTCTATCTTCTTGAGTAATTATAGAAGAAGCTAGATGCTTTGTGTATGTATCTCCAAACTCTACGATATCATTAGATGATGTAGCAGATATTATTTCTGTTTGAACACCTTGAACAACTAAACCTTCACTATTCACTAAAGTTCCATCACTAGATTCTGTAAAGTTTCCTGCTCTTGTATAGTAAGTTTCTCCATTATTAGTATCATTTACTATAAAAAAACCTTTTCCTTCAATTGCAAAATCATAAGGATTATCAGTATCTTTTATTCCACCTTGTCGAAAAGTTTTTTCGATTGTTTCTTCAGAAACACCTTTTCCATAGTTACCATTTTTATATACCATATCTTGAAAAGATATTTCATCTTCTTTGTGAGCAATAGTATTAACGTTAGAAATATTATGTGAAGCTACATTTACAGAGCTTGATGATGCATAAATTCCAGATAATCCGTTGTATAAACCACTAATCACAATTTTTCCTTAATAAATTTTTGTTATATTGTCATAATCAATTTTTGACATATCTTCAGCAAGAATTAATGAACCAGATTCTGAATCATATCCAATCACTTGATAACCTGTAGCTACAACTTTGCCTTCATCTGACTCGACAGAAGTTACTTGGAAGCTTTTTGGGTTTCCATCTTGACCAATATTTCCATCTTCCACAATTCTACCAATAACATCAGTTGAAGCTGCAAGAGCCATTTGTGAAAAAGAATTTTGTAAAGATTCCATTGCCTCAATTGTTGATAAGTTTGTTTGTATACTTGACATTTGCATTTGAGAATCTAACATACTTGCAGAATCCATTGGTTTAGTTGGATCTTGAAGTTTTAACTCTTCCATCATTAACTTTAAAAAATCTTCATTTGTAAGCCCATCATTACTAACACCAGCAGTATATGACTGTCCATTTGCTGTTGTTGCTGTACTTGTTGAAACACCATCTACACTTGCCATGATTTACTCCTATAACATATTTTCTTCAAAGAAATATCGTACAACATTGTCCGAATCCATTGAATCTTGTACTCTAACTGCCAATCTTTCATCTATTACAATGATATCACCAGTACCAATAATTCTTGTATTAACATATATATCACCTCCAGCACCAGCGGCTTTATCAAGTGATAATATATCTCCTTCACCCAAATCTAGAAATTCTTTTATAGTAATATTTGCAGTACCAAGCATAACATCTACGGTTATTTGTGTATCAACTAATAAATCATATACTCTGTCGTTAATTTCCATAATTTTAGGTCACTTTACTTAAGTTTGATAAGCAATTATAACACAAAGTGTTAAATTAGCATTTGTATAAATTGAATAAAAAGGTCGATATTTAAAGAGTTTTAAGCTTTTTAAGCTAATATTTATTTTTGGAGAATTACATAATTGAATCGAGTGATTCAAGCATTGAATTTACTTTTGCTTCAATATTTCCATCAAAGTTTCCAAGATCACTTGCAATTACTACACCACCAGCTGTGACATTTGCATCTTGCACTAAAGAGATATGAGTACCTTCCAAATTTAAATCATTTTTTAAAAGTTCAAAATCTCTAGGATTTAAATGTATTTTAACTTTTGAAGCAGTTTTTATTTTGTCCAATATATTATGTATAGTCTCTTTTGCAATTTTTGCAGAGTTTTCGCCTATTTCTACAGAAATGATTTTTTTTGCAATTGATATTGAGGTTTTAAGAATCTTTGTTTCCATTTGAAAAGTTGCTTGTTCAAAAAATGCTGCATAATGTTTTAAATCTTTTATTGCCTGAACAACTTGATGATCAATATCTTTACCACCTGCTAATCCAATATGCTCTAATCCATTAACTTTTTGTTGAACTGCAGCAACAGTTCCTGCAAGCGCTTTAATTTCTGCTAAAATTTGATCACCATTTATACTAACTTGCTTTTGATCTAATTTTGCAACTTTTTGCATTTGATCTGATTGTGTAATTTCTCCTGTATTAAGAAACGTTCCTAATTGGAAATCTTCAACACCATCATTAGCTTTTATTACTTTTGCATTAGAGTATACATTATTTTTTTCCATAAATTATTCCACATCCCTTTCAATCACACCCTCTTCGATAAGCTTTTGGGCCGCATCAAGCATTTTTCTTTGAGCTGATTCAATATCTTTAATTTTAACTTTTACAAGCATTTCAAACTCTTCTTGGAATCTATCACTTGCTCTTTGAGACATTGCACTTCTAACTATATCTAAATCATCTTCAGTACCATTTTTCATAGCAACAGCAACATCTGCCATCTCTACATTTTGGAGCACTTTCATAACATCATCTTTTTCTAAAGCAAGTAAATCTTCAAATACAAACATGTTTTCTTTTATTTTAGTGGCAAGTGCTGTATCTACACCATTGATATTTTTAAGTATATCTTGTGATTTTGGTCCCATTCTATTTAACATATCAGCAACAACTTTAACACCACCTACATCTACAATAGAAGATAATAGTGATTCTAGCTTTTTTTCTAATACTATTGAAATAGTTCTTACAACATCTGGTGATACATCTTTTATTGTAGCCATTTGCATAGTAACTTTTACTTTTACATCTTCTTCAAGTTGATTTAAAACGTCTGCTGCACCATTTGATTCCATATGAGCTAATATAACTGCGATTGTTTGAGGAGACTCCTCTTTAATAAAATCTGCAAGCTGTTTTGGATTTATGGCATCAAGATAATTAAATGACTGGGATGCTAATTGCATCTTAGATAATTTTGCTAATATTTCATCTGCATCATTTTTACCTAGTGACTTATATAAAAGATCTTTTGCGTAATCATATCCACCAGCACTAATAAATCCCTTAGTTCTAGTGTATAAATGAAACTCATCAAGTATAGCTAAAGAGGTGTCTTTATCAACAGAACCTAATTGTGTAATGGCAGTAGATATTTCTTCAACAAGATGTCTTGGTAAATGTTGAAATATTTTAACAGTAGCTTCTTCACCAACAAGTACAAAAAAGATCGCCACTTTTTTTAGCATTGGCATTCCCTTGGTAAGTTCGTGTTCTAAAGGATTTTCTGCCATTTACTATTTACCTTTCTTATTATTAAATTTTTTGCCACTATCTTCTGCTAGTAATAACTCAATCATTTTTGCCATTTCTGCTGGTTCGTTATTAATAATCTTATCAATCTCTTCAATTAGTATCTCATACTTAGTTGCTGATTCTTCATCTAATCCTTCAAGATTATTTAAAATCTGACTTTTTATTTTAGACTTTAATCTTCCCTTTGCACTATTAAGATTATACTCATCTTCTAAATTTGTATCATCAGTTAATCCTGGAATATTTGTATCAGAACCACTTGCACCGCTTGTTTTTCCACCTGATGAAGAAGAGCTACCACCTAAAGCATCACCTAAAATAACAACATCATTTTTTACAATGAACTTTCTATAAAAAACAAATAACAAAATTAAGGCTATTATATATTGGAAATATTCACTAAATTCACTTAGAATAGCTTTTACCATACCTATAGTATCATCTACAGGTTCAACAGTACCATCTGTACTAGTTCCTGCTTCTGTTGCTGTAACAAATTTAAAATCTTTTACAGTAACTTTATCACCTCTCCTATCGTCATAACCAATTGTGTCTTGAACAACTTCAGAGATATTATTTAAAAACTCATCTTTATTTTGAACATCAGTTAAAACACTTGAATCAAATGTAACAGCTGCTGTAATTTTATTTATTGTAGAGTAGTTTTTATCTTCATGGTCAATTACTTTTTTTGAAATTTCATAATTGACTATATTTTTAGATGCCTCGTTATTAGATGAACTACTTCCACTTCCACCATTTATATCAGGCCCTTCAATATTACTTTGCACACCTGGAACGGCGGCTGGTTCACCTGAACTTCCTTGTGAAGAAGAAACATTTTCAGTAGTTTGTTGACTTCTAATAGTACCTTCAGGCTCATATATCTCTTCTTGCGTATGCTTTTTAGAAAAATTTAGACTTAATGAAACTCTAGCAACAACTCTACCTTGACCTACAATTGGCTCAAGTAAATCTACTATTTTACCTTCAAAGTCTTTTTCTAGTTTCTTTTTATATTTATTTTGAGCAATTGAGCTTATATTATCAATATCCTCTTTTGATTGCTCTAATATTGAACCATCTTGATCAATAAGTTTAATATTTTCATTTGTTAAATCAGGAATTGCAGAAGAGATAAAATTTTTGATTCCATCTATTTGTTTTTGAGTTAAAAATACACCAGGTTTTAAACTTAAAACTGCAGATGCAGTAGGTGGTGTTTTTCTTTCTGTGAAAATAGTCTCTTTTGGAATACCAATTTTAACTGATGCTCTTAAGATACCAGAAAGTGATTCTAAAGCTCTTGAAAGTTCGCCCTCTAAAGCTCTTAAGTATTTAACCTTATTTTCAAAGTTTGTGGTACCTAGGGATGATTTTTCAAATATTTCCCAACCAACATGTTGACTTGTTGCTGCATCACTTGTAACTAATTTTATTTTTGCAATATTAATAAAGTCTTTTGAAGTTTTTAATGTTAATGAATTCCCACTACCTACAACTGAAAATTGAATTCCTGCAGCTTCAAGTTCACTTGATGCTAGCATTACTTGATTTTTTGTAAGATTTGTGGCTATCGTATAGTTTAATTTACTATCTTCAGACTTTATATTTGAATAAATTAATAATCCAAGCAAAAGAACTAATAATAGTGAAAATCCCCCTATTATAACTGCTCTTTGAGCAGAATTTAAATTATTAACAAACTTTAAGAGTTGATCCATATATTATTTATCCTAATTAGTTTTTAGCTGAAGCGTCGATTACTGATGTGAAAAAAGTAACATCTTTTTTAATTGATGCTTGGATAGCATTAAATATAATATTATTCTTAGACATCTCTCCCATTTGTGTATCCAAATTTACATTATTTCCATCATTTTGTTCTTGCAAATTTTTTACTTCATAGAGTTGTGTTTTTGATTTATTTAAATTTTCAACATTATCTTTAATATGATTTTCTTTTGTTACTCTTAACTCTAAATCTTTTTGTCTATTTTTTTCTTGCAATTGTGACTCAAAACTCAACTCTTTTGTTTTATAATCTGGTGTATTTATATTTGCAATATTACTTGAAATAACTTTTTGTCTCTCTGCTCTATAACTTAAATGATTAAATAAAGTTTGTGTTACATTACTTGCGTCCATAATTATCTACTTTCACCTAGTTTTTGTATTACTTTTTGATTTATACTATCAATACCAGTTATTCCCTTTTGTGCTAATTCCATACCTCTTTGTGCTTCAATTAATTGAACCATTGCAAGAACACTATTTACATTTGAACCTTCTAAAGAACCTTGCATAACAAATGTTTCATTATTTTCCATAGGCTGTACTTGAGCATCAACTTGAGCTTGATCTTTTAATTTATAATTATTATCACCATGTTTTTGCAAGTTTTCATAATCTATTTTAAAAACACCAATTGCTTGTGCAAAACCTTCTTCAACACCTATTGGTTCACCATCTGCACTTAAAACATTGTTTCCATTACTATCAACTAAAAAACCATCAAGGTTTTTAAAAGAACCATCTCGTGTATACTGAACATCACCGTTTTGCGTTAAAACTGCAAAAAATGTTTGTGGATCTTTTAAGGAAAAATCTAATTCATTACCAGTATTAATAACTCCACCTTGCTTTGCATCAACATAACTTTGATCGATTTTAGGAATCTTATTTGTCAATTCATTTATATATTCAGATTTTTTGCCTTCTTGCTTTGCTTTTTCCAAATAATGATTAAAAGTTCCTTCTGCTAAGCCCTCTTCTTTAAAGCCAATTGTTTTTGCATTTGCCAAATTATTGGAAACTACATCAACTCTATTTATTTGGTTTACCATTGCTGCTGCTAGGGGATATAGTCCTTGATTCATAATTTAATCCTTATTTACCAAATTCTGCAATTAATGACTCTAAATCATCACCATCAACTAAGTCTTCTGAACGGTCACCAGGTAAGTGATTTGCTCCTGGTAAATTAGTACTTTTTGATTCATCATCAAATATAGAATTCAATTGACGGGAAAGATTAATAACCAATCCCATAACTCTTTCTATTTTTTGTCTATTTATATCATGGAATTGCATTAGTTCCATTGTTTCAAAAAGTTCTTTATCTCTATTATGAAGTCTTGTTTGTATCTCTTTTGGTTTATCAATCAAGGCATTTATTGTTTCTAAATTATTTGAAAACTCTTTTACTTTTGGAAACTTTTTACTTAACATTTCTAACAATTTAAGCTGTGATTGCATAAACTCATCTAGGGTTTTTGTTGTCTTCCTAAGTTCTTCATTATCATCCAAAATATAACTTAAGGCATCAAAAATCTTTGTTGCTTTTTCTTCTGAATCATTTGCAACTTCTCCTAACTGATTAGGAATATTAATTCTATCCACATTTACAACATCATCACGTTTTTTATTAGAAGAAGAAGTTGGTTCCTCTTTTTCTTTTACTTTATCCATTTCATCAATAGAATCTGCATCTAAATTAAAATCTAAACCACTTAAATAATCATCTTCTTCTGATTCTTTACTTGTCTCTAAACCTGCAATCATATCGTCAATTTCACTTGTGTCTACATCTTCTTCTTTAGTAGTATCTTCTTCTGACATAATCCCATTTATTATTGAATCAATTTCATCACTTGATACAGAAGAATCATCATTTTCTTTTGAGTCAGCATTTGTCTCTTCGTCAACAGAATTTAATAATTCATCAATTTCTTTATCTGAAACATCATTTGAAGATTTTTCTTCTTGTGGTTCACTTTTTTGAGAGTCTTCATCTTCATCCATTGCATTTAATAATTCATCAATATCACTATTAGAAACATCTTCAGTCTTTTCTTTTTCTTGTGACTCACTCTCTTGTGAATTTTCTTCTGTATTCTCATCCATAGTATTTAATAAATCATCAATATCTTCATTAGATACATCTTCTGAATCTTTTTTCTCTTCATTTGATGAAGTATCAGGTGTCTCTTCACTCTTTACATTTGAACTTGATAAATCAGTTTGTGCTATTAAATCAGCTATGTCATTTTCTGACATATTTTCTGAATCTTTTTCATCAGAAGATGAATCATCATTTTCAGAATTTTCGTTTTCAGAGATATCTAAACCATTCATTAAGGCTTCTATCTCTTCTTGACTCATACTCATAGTTATACCTTTTTACTTAACTATTTTTTAAATACACCATCTAGTTTTTCTTTTAATATCTCAGCATTAAAAGGTTTAACAATATAATTATTAACTCCAGCTTTCAAAGCAGTTATTACTTCGCCTTTACCACCTTCAGTTGTAATCATGATTATAGGTGTACTTTGATGATTACCTTCTTTTCTAACTTTTTTAACTAAATCAAGCCCATTCATATTTGGCATATTCCAATCTGTTA